>JAQSDJ010000198.1:0-14641 GCA_029945855.1 Lacunisphaera sp. | reverse complement strand
ACGCCGACCTCGACCGGCGTGCCGGCGAACAGCGCCACAAATTCCCGGCCGCGCGCATCGTCCTGCACGACCATCCTGGCGATGCCACGCTGCCGGATGTGCGTGGGATCGGCCCGTTCGGCCGGGCAGTCCACCATCACCGGCACGATCTGCGCCGCCGGCAGGTAAGGCGCGAAGCGCTCGCGGTGCTCGACGCCGTTCTGGAGGATCGCCACCGGCGCCCCCTGCGCCGCGAGGCCTTTCAGCCAGACCGCCGCCCCCGCGGCATCGTAGGCCTTGGTCGCCACCAGCACCCAGTCCGCCGGCGTCGCCCGGGCCGGATCGGTCAGCACCGTCGGGCGCGCGGTCAGCGGACCATGGGGGGTCTCGAGGTGCAGCTCGCCGAGTGGACGCCGCGCGCAGGCCGTCACCTGATGCCGGCCGGTTTTCTCCAGCCACGCGGCGATGACTCCGCCCACGGCGCCGGGACCCACAAGTGCGATGCGTGCCATGCCCCAGCCTGGCGGCGCGCGCGGCGCGGCGTCCATCTCAAATCCCGGGTTATATTTATCTTGGTAGGGCGAGTCGTCCCGACGAGCCGCGAGAGTGCCACGGCTCATCCGGAGGATTCGCCCTACCTGTTTGGCCAATTATGCTGCGCTCGGGTGTCGACAACCCGCGCGTCCCCGGCTCAATTGGCCGGACCAATCCGATGTCCTACGAACCCGCCGCCAACCGCTACGACAACCCTGCCCTCTATCAACGCTGCGGACGCAGCGGCCTGAAATTGCCGCGCATCTCCCTCGGGCTCTGGCACAACTTCGGCGACGATGTCCGCCAGAAGAACGCCCGCGCCCTCGTGCTCCGCGCCTTCGACCTCGGCCTCACCCACTTCGACCTCGCGAACAACTACGGCCCGCCGCCGGGCGCGGCCGAGACCAACTTCGGCCGCATTTTGCACACCGACCTCGCCGCGTATCGCGACGAGCTCATCATCTCGAGCAAGGCCGGTTATCAGATGTGGCCCGGCCCCTACGGTGAGTGGGGCACGCGCAAATACCTCCTCGCCAGCCTCGACCAGAGCCTCCAGCGCCTCGGCCTCAACTACGTGGACATTTTCTACAGCCACCGCTTCGACCCCCATACCCCGCTCGAGGAGACGATGGGCGCGCTCACGCACGCGGTCCGCTCCGGCAAGGCCCTCTACGTCGGCCTGTCCAACTACAACCCGGAACAGACCGCCGCCGCCGCCAAGCTGCTGCGCGAGGCCGGCACGCCGTGCCTCATTCACCAGCCGAAATATCACATGTTCGAGCGCACGGTGGAGCGCGGCCTGCTCGACACCCTCACCCGCGAGGGCATCGGCTGCATCCCCTTCTGCCCGCTCGCCCAGGGCCTGCTCACCAACCGCTACCTCCACGGCATCCCCGCGGACTCGCGCGCCGGCCACGACCCGCGCTTCCTCAAGCCGGAAGACATCACCGAGCACAAGGTCGGGCTCATCCGCCAGCTCAACGACGTCGCGCAGCAACGCGGCCAGTCCCTCGCGCAGATGGCCCTGGCCTGGGTGCTGCGCTCGCCCGCCGTCACCACCGCGCTCATCGGCGCCAGCCGGCCGCAGCAGATCGAGGAAAACCTCGGCGCCCTGCAGAACCTGGCGTTTTCCCCGGACGAACTCGCCACCATCGACCGGATCCTGGCGGGCTGAGCCCGGTATTTTGTGGGCCAGTGAGCTTGCTCGCCGCCCACCCTCCGGCTTGAGGTAGGGCGAGTCGTCCCCGACGAACCGCGGGCAAAAACCGGCTCATCCGGAGGATTCGCCCTACCCTCCGGCTTGCGCCGCGCCCGGGGCTCCAGCAGCCTTCGCCCATGAAGCCACCGTTTCGCTGCCTGATAATGTTGTTCCTCAACTTGGCGATGGTGGCCGCCACGCCCGCGGGCGCCGCCGAGCCGCCCGCCTACCCTAATCCGCTCGTGCTCCAGCGCGCCGACCCGGCGGTCTACCAACACAGCGACGGCTATTATTATTTCATGGGCACGGTGCCGGCATACGACCGGCTGGAACTGCGCCGCGCGAAAACCATCGCCGGCCTGGCCACCGCCGAGGCGAAGGTCATCTGGCAAAAACATCCGACCGGCGTCATGGGCGCGCACATCTGGGCGCCGGAGATCCATTTCATCGACGGCAAATGGTATGTGTATTTCTCCGCCGGCGCCGCGGAGAAGATCTGGGACATCCGCCTCTATGTCCTCGAGAATTCCTCGCCCGATCCGTTCGCGGGCGAATGGATCGAGCGGGGCCAGCTCCAGACCGGCTGGGAATCCTTCGCGCTCGATGCCACCACCTTCGCGCATCGCGGCCGGCGCTACCTGCTCTGGACGCAGCGCCAGGCCGACATCAAGGGCACCAACATTTATATCGCGCCGATGGCCACCCCGTGGAGCCTCGCCGGCCCCGCGGTGCTGCTATCAAAACCCGAATATCCTTGGGAGCAGGTGCGCTATTGGGTCAACGAGGGCCCGGCCGTATTGCACCGGAACGGCCGGTTCTTCCTCACCTACTCCGCCGCCGGCACCGGGGCGGAATATTGCCTCGGCCTGCTCGCCGCCGGGGAGAACGCCGACCTCCTCGACCCAAAATCATGGGTGAAATCGCCGGGGCCGGTCTTTGCGACCAGCGAGGCGCACGGCCTCTACGGCCCCGGCCACAACAGCTTTGCCACGGAGCACGGCGTCGACCTGCTCGTCTACCACGCGCGCAATTATCGCGAGATCCCGGGCGATCCCCTGCGCGATCCCAACCGCCACACCCGCGTGCAGGCATTCCGCTGGCGCGCCGACGGCACCCCGGACTTCGGCGAACCGGACCCGGAGAGCAAGTAGGGCCGGTCGGGCCCACTGCCTCGAAGTGGGCGCCGGATTCCCGGCCGACGTCGTCGCCGACAAGAATCCGCGACCATGGACCAACTCAATTTCGCCAGTAACCGCGGATATAGACGTGGCTGCGACCCCGGCGCTCCCAATGGGGGGCGACGTAATGCCGGTAGCGCGGCGGCGGGACCTCCCAGAAGCCGTCCACCCAATAATAACCGCGGCCATCATATTCCCAATGGCCCTCGATCCAGACCGCGTCGCGGGAAGTCCGCTCGTAAATCACTTCCCGGTCACGCCGCGACGGCGGGGGTGGCGGCGGGGTTTCGACGATCACCTGCGTGGTCGCCTCCTGCTGCGAACCATAGATGGTGCCGCGCTGATGGTCGGCCTGGTTGCCCATGGTGCCGCCGACCACCGCACCCGCGACCGCACCGATGACCGCACCCTGCGCCCCGTTGCCGTGACCGCTGTTGTTGCCGATGATCCCGCCGGCGATGGCCCCGAGCAGGCCGCCGGACACGGCGCCCTGCTGCGTGTTGGGCCCCGTGCCCACGCACCCGCCCAAACCCAAGGCCGCGAGGGCGAGGACCACGCTGAGATTATTTTTTGTGTTCATGCAGGGTTAGAGTGGTCCCCGGGCGGGAAAGGTTCCTCCCCGCTGCTCCTCACTCAGTTTTTTACCACCAACAGCGATTCGACCCGCTGCACGCCACCGGTCTGCAGCGCCAGGGCGACGGCCCGGCCGATATTTTCCTCCGTCGTCACGGAACCGGTCAGCTTCACGCTTCCATCGCGGCAGTTCACGGTGATCGCCAGCACCGAGAGATTATTGTCCATGACATATTTGCCCTTGATGACGGCGATGATGCGGGAGTCGTCCATGCGTTCTCCCACTACCCGGGCCTGGGAGTGCACCACCCGGCCCGTCGCCTTCAGCTCCGCCTTGATGTTCTCCGGGGTGAGTTTCCCATCCGCGGCCTTCCCGGCGACGGCCTCCTTCGCCGCGGCCGTGGCTTCGCCGGCCCGGTCGGACACGTCCCCGGCCCGCCCTGTCAAGGTGGGATTCTCGCTGCGCTGATAGTAACGCCAGACGATGACGCCGGTCAGCGTCACGAAAAACAGCAGGAGAATGCTTCGTTTCATGGCCGGCATGGATTGGGATGCACGACGCTACGACAGACGGCCGGCCGGCTGGTTCGGGGCGGTCCGGAGAATTGCCCGCACCGCCTTCGCCCGGCGGTGTCCAAGGTGTTCCTCCTCATGTCCCAGACCACGCCACCGCGCCTCTACCAGATCCGCCGATTCAGCTTCCGCCACATCGGACAATATTTCCTGCGTGGCGTCCTCGTCATCGCCCCGCTGCTCCTGACCATCGTCCTGCTGCTCTGGCTGTTCCGCAAGGTGGATGGATTGTTGAGCCCCCAGGTGACCACGCCGGGATTGGGCCTGCTCTCCGTGCTGCTCGCCGTGGTGTTGGTCGGCTGGATCAGCTCATTTTTCTTCGTGCAACGGACCTTTGGGGTGATCGACCGCGGGCTGGAACACACCCCGGGCGTGAGCTTCATCTACTCGTCGCTGCGGGATTTCCTCGAGGCCTTTGTCGGCAACAAGCGGCGGTTCACCGAGGCGGTGCTCGTCAATGTGCACGCGGATGAGGTGTGGCTCGTCGGCTTCCTGACCGACGAGGATCTGGACGCCTTCGGCCTCGGGGCCAAGTTCGTCTCCGTGTATGTGCCGCAAGCCTACAATGTCGCCGGCCAGCTCTATCTGGTGAAACGAGAACGGGTGCGCCCCATCGGACATCTCTCTCCCGCGGACGTGATGAAATACGCCGTCACCGGCGGTGCCGTGGAAGTATCGGACAAGGACGCCTGAACCGGGCCGGAACCCGGACCCGACCGCCTGGTCCCAAAACCCCATGATCCGGTTCAATTTCGCCCGCCTCTGTGTCCGGTGGTTCGCCGCGTCGCTGTTGATCATGGCGGCGTCGGCCCGGGCGGCCGAAGGCGGATTCACCGCGACTTTGTCGGCGGATAAGCAGCTGGCCGCCGGGCTGACAGCCCTCACGACCGCCGAACGCGCTGCCCTCGACCAGTTCGTGGCCGCCGAACTGGCGCTGGCCCGCAGCGACGGGAAACCGGAGTTCACCGGCACCTTCGTCAGCCGCCGCTCCGAGGCCGAGCGCAAGGCCGCGGGCCTCGACCGGCTGACCACCGCCCAGTTGGAAAAACTCAACGAGTGGGTCGCCGCCGTCCTCAACCGTCCGCAACCCAAGGAACGGCCGCGGCTGAAGGCCAGCGATGTCCTCTCCGCCGCGCGCGAAAACCGGATCCACGGCTCGGTGACGGTCGCCTATGGCTGGGGTCACGGTGGCCGCGACATGTGGGCCGAGTCGCTCTGGCTGGAATATTACGATCCGGAACGCCGCTTCAGCCTGGGCATCGGACTCTCGAATTATGACGGCGACGGCTTCTTCGGCGGCTACCCGGATTATTATGGATTTTATCCGGACTACTTTGGTTTCTACCCGGACTATTATTCTGCCGGCTACGGCAACCGGTATTACAGCCGCCTGCCGGTGTTCATCGGGAGTCCGGCTTATGACACCGGCGGCCGGCGCGGTGATTTTAGTTATGGTGAAGGGATGATGTTGCGCGGCGATGCCGGCGGACCGTCCATCGGCCGCGGCGACCGGCGTGGTCGCTGACCTCGGTCGGCGTGGCCGGACCGGGAGAGCGGCACCCTCCGACCGTCCCGAGTATCCGTCATCCCGGTAAGGCGGAAATCAGGGATTCCCCTAGGAGATTCCCGTTTAATCCGGATATTCCTGCAGCAATGTTTGGCCCGCACCATAGCCGAGCCGCCCTGATAACACGTTCTACTACGTATAAGCGCGTAGACAGAAATCGCTTCCAGCCTTGCGCCAAATCCCGGAAACATCCCTAGTGTGTAGTGTAGTGGATATTACCCATTCCCTAGTTGAATCATCCGGGATTTCAGTCGTGTGACTGAAACAACACCGCCCGGTCCACTTGTTCCCAACCAATCCTGCCATGGCCATGACAAATATGTTGAAGCTAACTCTCGTTGTGCTCGCGCTGGGCGCCAGCCAAGCCTTCGCCCAATCCGCCGCACCGGCCAAGACCTCGGTGCAGACCAAGACCTCTGAACAGGATGGCCGCACGACCACCGAACGCACCTTCACCACCACGGTGACGGAAGTCGCGGAAAAACCCGCCGGCGTCACGGTCGCCATCTTCACCGCCAACCGCGCCGGCAAAGCCGGCGATGGCGAACTCGGCGCCCTCGAGGACTACATCACCGGCAAGGTCACCGAGTTGGATGTCCATGTCATCAGCGGCGAGACCGCCCTCAACGCCGTGGCCGGCATGGCGCCCGACGCCAAGGCCAACGCCCTCGACGCCCAGCTGGCCGACAGCACCTCCGCCGTCCGCCTCGCGCAGACCCTCGGCGCCACCCACCTCCTCCAGGTCACGATCAGCGGCTTCGACTCCAACAAAAAGACCATCGATGCCTACGGCGTGAAGACGGTCAATGACGAGCGCACCGCGCGCGTCACCTACAAGATCCTCGACGGCAACACCGGCGCCAGCCTCGCCGCCGACACCGTCCGGGTGACCAAGATGGTCCAGCAGTCGTCCGAAGGCCTCAGCGACGAGCGCTCCAGCGTGCTGAACGACCTGCTCGCCGACGCCTCCGGCAAGGTCGCCGCCAGCCTCAAGCGCCAGCTCGACCGCGGCCGCCTCACCACCTCCGCCGCGCAGGGCCTGGTCACGGTCTCGCTCACCACCGAGCTGGCCGACGTCTACATCCCCGACGTCCGCCTCGGCGCCGAGAACACCGTCAGCATCTCCGACAGCAAGTTCAAGGTCTCCGCCCTGGCCGCCACCGTCGAGGTCGATGGCATCGCGGTCGGCACCGCCCCGGGCAAGATCCAGGCCCGCGCCGGCCTGCACAAGCTCCGCGTCGTCCGCGAGGGCTTCAAGCCGTGGGAACGCACCGTCAACCTCAGCAACGGCCAGAGCTTCAATGTCCCGCTCGAGATGAGCGAGGCCGGCTACGCCCGGTGGAAGGAAGCCACCGCTTTCATTAACGACCTCAAGAACGGCGCCAAGCTCACCGACGGCCAGGTCAAGGTCCTCGAGGGCCAGGCCAAGATGTTTGAAAACAGCGGCTTCAAGGTGAACACCAAGGAAGGCATCACCATCAACGCCGGCCCGACCCGCTCCCTCTTCGGCTGGTAACCCGCCCCGCCGCCTCACCCTCCTTCTTTTCACCACCATGAAACTCTCCCGTCTCCTTTTCGCCCTCACCGCCGCCCTCCTCGTCGCCGCCCCCCTGGCCCGCGCCCAGGAAGCCACCGGCAAGAAGAAGCTCGCGATCACCAAGATGGTCGCCACGCCCTCGCTTACCGAGCGCATGAAAAAGCAGGGCGTCGCCCTCTCGCTCAGCTCCGTGATCGAGGCGCTCGACTCGCAGGTCCACGACCGCGTGCTCAACACCCGCCGCTTCGAGATCCTCGAGCGCTCCGACGCCGACGCCCTCGCCACCGAGAGCGCCGCCGCCGGCGAGGCCTTCGCCTTCAACAAGGCCGACTACGTGATGACCATCCGCGTCGACGCCTTCAACGACCGCCTGGAGGAGCGCCGGCTCGCCTCGCTCGGCAAGACCGTCCGCGCCCGCGTCATCGAGCTCTCCGCCGTCGCCAAGATCACCGAGGTCGCCACGCAGCGCGCCGTCGCCAGCGCCAGCTTCAAGGTGTCCAAGCGCGACTCCGAGAACCGCTCCGAGAACACCACCGTCCGCGTCGGCGAGGCCTCGGACGACCTGCTGAGCGAGGCCGTCGGCGAGATCGCCCAGAAGATCGCCGTCCGGGCCGCCGACGTGGTGTCGCCCGCCCGCATCATCGGCAAGCGCGACAAGATCGTCACGATCAACCGCAACGACCAGTCCGGCATCAAACCCGGCCAGACCTGGGAAATCTTCGTCCTGGGCGACGATCTCGTCGATCCCGACACCGGCGAAAAGACCCGCGAGGAAGTCTTCGTCGGCAAGGTGAAGATCACGCGCGTCACGCCGCAGAATTCCCAAGCCGAAATCATCGAGGACACCGGCATCGACAAGGGGGCCGTCGCCCGCCTCATCGAGTCCGCGGAAGACACCGAGTCGTAACCCCGGATTTCCCTCCTCCGGCGGCCCCTTTCACTCCACGCACCGACTTTCCATGCACACCCACAAGTCACCCACCCTCGGACAACGGGCAATTCAGGTCGGCAGCGCGCTCGCGCTGCTCCTGCTTTCCGCCTGTGCGTCCTATGAACAGCAAACCGCCCAGTTCACCGCCGCGACCAAAACCGGCAGCTTCGCCTCCGCGGTCATCCAGATCGACCAGCAGGCCGCCGCCAACGTCGGCAAGAAGGACGAGCTCGTCTACCGCCTGGAGCAGGGCGCCACGCTGCTGACCGCCGCGCTGGCCGATCCGACCATGGTGCCGGACATCCGGCCGCCGGTCGTTGTCCCGAAAAAGGGCGAGGCCGCCCCGGCGCCGCTCCCCGAGCCCACCGCGGCCGAGGTGCACACCCACTACTTCCAGCGCTCCGTCGCCGCCTTCGACGCCGCCGAGGCGAAGGTCAACGCCTGGGAGGAACAGGCCAAGGTCAAGGTCGGCGCCGAGGCCGGCGCGCTCTTCACCAACCAGGCCACCCTCCCCTATCGCGGCCGCATCTACGACAAGGTGATGATGAACACCTACAAGGCCGTCGGCTACCTCGCCCTCGGCGAGAAGGACAAGGCCCGCGTCGAGCTTAACCGCTCCCTCCAGCGCCAGCGCGACGCCGTCGCCGCCAATGAAAAGCGCATCGCCGACGCCCAGGATGTGGCGGAAAAGGCCGCGCGGGGCGAACTGAAGGACGAAAGCGGCAAATCCGCCTCCTACGACTCCAACAAGGCGCTCAACGACCCGAAGACCGGTCCCGGCCTCCAGGCCGCCCTCGACGCCTCCCTCGCGCCGATGAAGCCCTACGGCGACTACGTGAACCCCTTCTCCGTGTTCCTCGACGGCCTGTTCTTCACCACCCTCGGTGAAGGCGGTTCCGACCTCGAGCGCGGCCGCAAGTCCTTCGAGCGCGTCGCCGCCATGGTCCCGGAAAACACCTTCCTGCGCGCCGACCTCGAGGCCGCCACCCGCGCCGCCGAGGGCCAGGCCCCCGCGAATGTCACCTACGTCATCTTCGAAACCGGCACCGCCCCCGCCCGCGACCAGGTCCGCGTCGACATCCCGACCTTCCTCGTCACGAGCAAGCTCGCCTACGTCGGGGCGGCTTTCCCCAAGCTGGCCTACAACAACAATTACATCCCCAGCCTCGGCGTGACCGCCGGCGGCCAGACCGTGCAGACGATGACCGTCGCCAGCATGGACAGCGTCATCGCCAACGACTTCAAGAACGAGTGGCCGACCATCGTCACCAAGACCCTGATCACCACCGCCACCAAGGCCATCACCCAGGCCGTGGCGCAGAAGGTCGCCGAGGACCGCGGTGGCATGTGGGCCGGCCTCGCCGCCGGCCTCATCATGGGCGGCATCAACTCCGCCACCAACATCGCCGACACCCGCACCTGGACCTCGCTGCCCAAGGAATTCCAGTATGCCCGCATCGCCACCCCGGAAAACCGCGAGCTCCTGATCGATGCCGGCGGCGTGCAAAAGACCGTTGTCTTGGAACCCGGCGCGATCAATGTCGTCTACGTCAAGTCGGCGTCACCCACGGCGCCGCTGCTCGTCTCCTCCTTCCTGCTCAAATGAATAAATTCGCCTCCTCCCTCCCGGCCGCCGCGCTGGTGCTGCTGCTTGTCGGCTGCCAGAACGTGAATACCTACGAGAACGCCGAGTCCCGCGCCACGCCCAACTACGTCGCGGACAAGCGCGTGATCACCGACAACACCCTGGCCGGCGCGGTCCGGGTGGTGTCCATCAACCAGGCCACCGTCTCGGGCAACCTGCTCAAGATCCAGGCCACGGTCGAGAACCTGAAAAGCTCGGCGCGCACCGTGAACTACAAGTTCGAGTGGTTCGACCAGGACGGCATGGCCGTCAACTCGCCCAACGAGGTCTGGAAGGCGCTGCCGCTGCAGGGCCGCGAAAGCACCACCATCTCCACCGTCGCGATCTCGCCCAAGGCCGTCGACTTCAAGCTCAAGTTCCGCGAGTAACCACCTCCCCTCACCATGAAACAGACTGTTATGTCCAAGAAAATCACCGGCCTCCTGGCCGTCGGCGCCCTCCTGGCCCTCACCGGCTGCGAAACCCCGACGGAGACCCGCACCGTCGACTCCCGCGGGCCCGACACCATCAACACCTCCGCGATCAACACGCAGGATTGGTCCAACGCGGCCGACCAGTTGCTCGCCTCGCTGCTCTCCAGCGAGGCGCTCACCAACGCGCCGCGCACGCCCGCCATCCTCGCGGTGGACCGCATCATCAACAACACCTCGCTGATGATCGACACCGACCTGCTGATCAAAAAGATCCGCGTCGGCCTCACCCAGACCGGCAAGGTCGCCGTCACCAACACGCTGGGCCTCGGCGAGCGCGCCGTCGTCGCCAGCGAGGCGGCCGAGCTCGAGGAGATGCAGAGCGGCAAGAAGCAGAAGACGCTCGTGCCGGACTACACGCTCTACGCGAAGCTCATCCAGCAGACCGACCGCAACAGCAAGCTCACCCAGAACACCTACTCGTTCCAGATGTCGCTGGTGCAGGTGAAGACCGGCCTGACCGTCTGGGAGGACGAGAAGCAGATCACGAAGCAGACGAAGGCCAAGCCCGCCCTCGGCTGGTAAGCCCCGTCAAACCCTCCAAAACGAAACGCACCCGTCGCCGGGTGCGTTTTTTTGTTTTTATACACGACGTCATAAATACGCGCATTGTAGGTCGGGCTTTACGCCCGACACGTCGGGGATAAACCCCGACCTACAGGTCAAGCCATGTGCCATCGTATGTGGCGTCGTGCATCGAAGGTGGCACGCGGCCTCCGGACGCGTCTCAAGACGCACGTATGGATAAAACGCGTCTGAAGGCCGCGTGCCACCTACCTAAGATAACAGCCCGCTTACTTTCCCGGCTCGATCGGCCGGCCGTTCTCGTCGACCTCGACCTCGACCGGCACCTTGATGGTGCGGCCGTCGGCGGTCTTCTCCTCGCGCCAGGTGCGGATCACCCGGCGCTCGTTCGTGAAGGTGGACTTCGTCGCGGCGGCGGCGCCCTCGACGCCCCCCACGACCACGCCGGCGACATTGCTGCCCACGGCGCCGACCGCGGTGCCCACGGCCCGGCCGATGACGGGACCGGGCTGGTCGCTGGTCACGCGGCCTTCCGGGCTGGTGGTGCAGCCGGTGAACAGGGCTGTGCCCAAGGTCAAAGCAACAAGGGAAACACGATTTTTCATAGGGAAGTCAGGTGTTGAAACATCTAGTTGGAAGCCGGCCGCCCGCAACCACAGAAATGCCCGGAAAACCGGGCGGCGGAGGGCGTTCAACCGTGCAACTTGGTTGCCGGTCGTATTTTCCTCGTGGCCCCGACGGAAGATTCCTAGCGATTGCCTCATGTCAGTCCTCCCCTCCGACCGGGTGTTGCTGGGTCTGTTCCTCGCCCTGGGCCTGCTGCCGGACCGGTGTGAGGAGAGGGTGGATCACTTCTCCGCCTTCGGCTTCACCAGCGCCTGATAGACCAGCACCTTGAACTTCTGGTTCAGGTCGCTGCCGCCGGCGGGACGCAGCTGCGTCATGAAGAGCGCGACGATCTTTTCCTGCGGGTCCACGACATACTGCGGAAAATAGGCGCTGCCCCAGCCGTAGGCGCCCTTGCCCACCAGCTCGCCGTAAAGACCGGGGTCTTCATTGACCCAGAAACCGAGGCCGAAGGCGTGGGCGTCCCAGGCGTATTTTTCGCCGGTGTGGTTGGCGTGCATGAGCCGCACGGTCAGCGGGCTGAGCAGCCGCACGCCGTCGAGTTCGCCCTCGTTGACCAGCATCTGCAACAGCCGGCCGTAGTCCTGCGCCGTCGAGAGCAGGCCCGCCCCGCCGGCGAAGCATTTCCGCGGACCGGTGACGTAATCGCCCTGGTCGCCGCGCGTGAGCCCGTCCTTGCCCAGCGCATACACCGTCGCCAGCCGCGACTCCTTGCCCGCGGGCAGGAAGAACGAGGTGTCGGGCATCTTCAGCGGCTGGAAGATCCGCTCCGCCATGAAACGATCGAGCGGCATCCCCGACACGACCTCGACCAGCCGTCCGAGCACGTCGGTGGAAAAACCATATTGCCACACCTCGCCGGGCTGGCCGTGCAGCGGGAGCTGGGCGAGCCGGTCGACGGCCTCGCCGATGGTCTCGTCGTGGTTGGCGAAATACCAGTAGTAGACGTTGGCCTTCTTGTAGTCGTCGACCGCGAGGCCGTCGCCGTAGGTCAGGCCCGCGGTGTGCCGCAGGAGGTCACGGATGGAGATCGGCCGCTTGGCGGGCACCGTGACATACTTTGTTCCCGCGGGCGCGTCCGCGGGCGGCGGCATGGCGACGACGGAGTTGGCGAAGGCCGGGATGTATTTCGCCACCGGGTCGTTCAACATGAAGCGCCCCTCCTCATAGAGCATGAGCGCGGCGATCGTCGTCACGGCCTTGCTCATCGAGGCGATGCGGAAGATCGCGTCGGTCGCCATGGGCTGGCCGCTCGCCTTGTCCTGCAAGCCGTAGGCCTTGAGGTGCGCGGTCTGGCCGTCGCGGGCGACGAACATCACCGCGCCGGCCAGCTGCTGGTGGTCGATGTGGTCTTGGATGAGCGCGTCGAGCCGGCCCAACCGCTCGGAGGAAAAGCCGAGGGACTCGGGCGTGGCGGCCGCCGCCGCGAAAGCGGCCGGAGCCAGGATACAGACAAACAACAACGCGGACAAAGGCAGGCGGGGCAATTTCATGGCAGGGCCAACCTAGCGCACCAGGCGCAGCCAACAATGGCAAATTCACGCTGGCGCGATGTCGCCCGGGATTTTCGGTTGTCCCCTACCGCCGCTCCGCTATCCGTCTCGCATGCAGATCGACACCGCCGGCTTGCTCGAGCGCTTCCTGCGCTACGTGCAGCTCAACACGCGCAGCGACGACCAATCCCCCGCGACCCCGAGCACCCCCGGCCAGTGGGACCTGCTCCGGCTGCTGGAAAAGGAGGTCCGCGACCTCGGCCTCGCCGACGTCGTCCTGACGGAGCACGGCTATCTGCTCGCGACCCTGCCCGCCAACTCGCCGAAGCCAGTCCCCGTCGTCGCCTGGTTTGCCCACGTCGACACCGCGACGAATCTCCCCGGCGCCGCCCAGCCCATCGTGCACCGCGCCTACGCCGGCCGGCCCATCGTGCTGCCCGACGACCCGGCGCAGCGGCTTACCGTCGAGACCACGCCCCATCTCCGCGAGTGTATCGGACATGATGTCATCACCGCCAGCGGCACGACCCTGCTCGGCGCCGACGACAAGTCCGGCATCGCGACCGTGCTGACGGCCGTGCACCACCTGCTCCGGCACCCGGAGATACCGCACGGCAAGATCCGCATCTGCTTCAATCCGGACGAGGAGATTGCCCGCGGCGTGCATCAGCTCGACCTGAAACAGCTCGGGGCCGACGTCGGCTACACGCTCGACGGTTCGGCGCCGGGCGAGATTGATTTCGAGACCTTCAGCGCCGATGCCGCCGTGCTCGAGATCCGCGGCGTCGCCTCGCACCCGGGCTGGGCGAAGGACGTGATGGTGAACGCCGCGCGCCTCGCCGGCCGGTTCCTCGCCGCCCTGCCGATGGAAAAATCCCCCGAACGCACGGACGCGAAGGCCGGGTTCATCCACCCGGTCGAGTGCACGACGTCCGCCGAGCACGCCAAGGTGCGCTTCATTTTGCGCGACTTCGAGCTCGCCGGCCTCGCCGCCCACCGCGCGCTGCTGGAGCAGATCGCCGCCGAACTCCGCGCCGCGGAACCGAAGGCCGCGATCACGCTCAGCTTCACCGAGCAATACCGCAACATGCGCTACTGGCTCGAGCAGGACATGCGGCCGGTGGAGTTCGCGATGGAGGCCATCCGCCGCGCCGGCCTCGCGCCGAAGTCCTCCGCCATCCGTGGTGGCACCGACGGCTCCAACCTCACCCAGCGCGGCCTGCCCACGCCCAACATCTTCTGCGGCATGCACGAGGTGCACAGCCAGCGCGAGTGGGTCAGCCTCCAGGACATGGCGAAAGCGGTTGAAACCCTCGTCCACCTGGCGCAAGTGTGGACCGAACGCGCGCCATGATCCCCGGAATTTCCCGTCTCCTCCCCCTGCTCCTGGCCGCCCTGCTGCTCGGCGGCTGCGCCTCTTTCCAGGCTGATGCCCCGACGGGCGGCGGCCTCGCCGGCGTGCAACGGTTCTTCGTCGTGAGCAACCTGAGCGACAATCATGCCCTCGACCAGCGCATCGTCGCGGCGCTCCGGGCCCGCGGACTGGTGGCCGAATCCGGCCCGCTGACGATGATGCCGGGCGACACCCAGGCGACCGTCACGTTCCAGGACCACTGGAACTGGGACTTCGGCGAGCACCTCGTCTACCTGAAGATCACGGTGCGCAAGCCCGAGTCCAACGAGCCGCTCGCCGGCGCCACTTTCAGCGCCCGGATCCCGCTCAAGGAAAGCGCCATCGAGACCGTGAGCCGGCTGGTCGGAAGCATGTTCACCGAGAAGGCGAAGTAGGACGGGGCTGGAGGCGGGGCTAT
>JAQSDJ010000197.1 GCA_029945855.1 Lacunisphaera sp. | reverse complement strand
TCAGGGCCAGCCCCGCCGCGCCGGCGCGGCTGTGGCTCTTCACCACGCACGCCACGCGGACCTTCTGGGACGTGCGCTTCGCCGACGGGGACGGCCTCGTGTTCGGCAACGAGGAGGCGGGGGCGCCGGAGTGGCTGCACGCGGAGCTGAGCGACGCCCAGCGGGTGAAGATTCCCCACGCCAACGGCGCGCTGCGCTCGCTCAATCTCTCGACGGCCGCCGGCATCGCCACCTACGAGGCGCTGCGCCAGACCGGGCTGCCGGGCGGCACCTGACCGGCGCCCCCGGCATCTCCGGGATTGCCCCGGTCCGCCGCCCCGGTAACCTCCCACCCGGCCCCCGCTCCCCCATGAAAACGCGCCTCCTGCTGCTGCTGACGCCCGGCCTGTGCGCCGTCTCGCTTTTCGCCCAACTGACTCCCTTGAACGAGCGCATTGCGGTCAGCGCGACCGCGGCCCCGGATTATGTCCGGCCGCATGACGGCATGGCGGGCCTGCGCCCCGCGGGCTACATCGTCACGCCGGGTCACCACGTCGAGAGCGGCACCCGCGACCGCTCGATCGAGGCGCTCACTTTCACCAAGCTGGTCGGGCAACTCGCGCCCGATCTGGCGCGGCAAAAGTATTTTCCCGCGCGCAACGCGGAGACCGCCGATCTCCTCATCGTGGTGCACTGGGGCGTCAGCCAGGTCTACGACGATCCGCAAAAAGACTCGCGGATGGATGCCCTCAAGAACGCCCTGCCGGAACTGCAGGCCCAGGTGCGGGAAAACGGGATGGGCGACGCGGCGCCGATGAACGACATTTACGACTCCCTTGAGTGGGCGCAGGACAACAGCCGGACCGCCTTTTGGCGCAACGCCCGGCTGCTGGGTTATGTGCAGGACCTGCAGCGGTTCGGGGCGGACAACGGCTACCAGTCCGATCGCGAGATGCTGCTGAGCGCGGAATTGAGCGAGGAACGCTATTTCGTCGTGCTCATGGCCTATGACTACCAGGCGATGAAAAAGGAAAAACGCTCGAAGCTGGTCTGGACCACGCGGCTGAGCGTGCGCACGGCCGGGAACAATTTCACCGAGGCCCTGCCGGTGCTGGCGCAGGCCGGCTCGCAGGTGTTCGGAAAGCAGGTGGACGGCCTGGTGCATGCCAAGGCCAACCTCCGCACGGGCCGGGTGACCTTCGGGGAGATGAAAGTTCTCGGGGTCGTCGAGGCCCCGCCGGTTCCGGGCAACTGACGCCCGCGCCGGATCAAGCCGTGAAGGCGGTCGGCACCGGACGGTGCGACAGGCCCTTGCGACCGCTCAGGCGGTCGGGCCGCTCGGACTCTTCCTTCGTCAGGACGCCGATCTCGTAGCTGATCTTGCCCTCGATGACCTCGCGCAGGGCGATGTCCTCGGGCGCGAGCTTTTCCAGCGACTCGACCAGCGGGCGGGCGCCCCGGCGGAGCTGTTTCACGCGGCGGGAAACCACGTTGACCAGGATATAGGGGTCATCAATGACCTTGCGGGCGCCGAGCAGGTAGTCGTCTCTCATAAATTTGTTTCCGGCGAGGGCCGGCAGCAAGAATTCTACAAGCGGCCCTGCCGCATGGCCACGACTATCTCCGCCGGCCGGAACCGAACCGGCCAAAGGGTTCGCGGGCCATCCGCTTAGGACGATTAAAGCTTCCGCGGTTTGCCTGAAGCGGGGCGGCCGCGTCATGCCAGTTCCACCACCAGAGCCGGCGCGGGTCGGGCAGGGCGGCATCCCGCTGACAACCCAGAGTCAGGATTTACGCTCGATCCGCGGGATCGCGCTGATCAGCGCCTTGGTGTAGGGGTGCTGCGGGCGCTCCATGATGTCGAGGGCGGGGCCGAGCTCGACGATTTTCCCCTGATACATGACGGCGATGCGGTCGGAGATGTGCTTCACCACCGACAGGTCATGGGCGATGAAGATCAGCGTGAGGTTCATCCGGCGGACCAACCCGGCGAGCAGGTTGAGGATCTGCGCCTGGATGGAGACGTCGAGGGCGGACACCGGCTCGTCGGCGATGATGATCTTCGGTTCGAGGGCGAGGGCGCGGGCGATGGCGATGCGCTGGCGCTGGCCGCCGGAGAACTCGTGCGGGTATTTCCGCTGGTCGCGCGGCGCGAGCCCGACCTGTTCCATCAGGGCCGCGACGCGGGCCGGCACCTGGTCCGGCGGCACCACCCCGTGCACGAGCAGCGGCTCGGCCAACGCGGCGAAAACGGTCAGACGGGGATTGAGCGAGGCGAACGGATCCTGGAAAACCATCTGCAGGCCGCGGCGCGCCGCCAGGAGTTCCGTGGCGGTGGCGGCGGTGAGGTTGCGGCCCTCGAGCACGACGGTGCCGCCGGTGGTGGGCACCAGCTGCAGGATGGTGCGGGCGAGGGTGGACTTGCCGCTGCCGGATTCCCCGACGAGCCCGAGCACCTCGCCGCGCGCGAGATCGAGGGTGATGCCGTCGACGGCCTTCACCGTGCCGGTCCGCTTCTTGAACAAAAAGCCCGACTCGACGGGAAAGTGCGTCGAGACGTCCTTGAGCTGGAGGATGGGGTCGGACATCGGGCTGGGCTAAATTTCCGCGTTTTGGACGCGCAGGCAGGCGGTGGATTGGCCGGCGCTGACCGGTTGGAGGCGCGGGTCGGTGGCCTGGCACGCGGCGACGGCCTGTTCGCAGCGCGGGGCGAAGGCGCAACCCGAGGCCGGTTGGGAGAGGTCGGGCGGCATGCCGGGGATGGTGTAGAGTTCGCGGCCCTTGGGCTGGAGCGACGGGATGGAGCGTTGCAGGGCCCGGGTGTAGGGGTGGCGCGGAGCCTGGAAGAGCGTGCGCGTCGGGGCGGCTTCCACGATGCGGCCGGCATACATCACCTGCACCCGGTCGCACAGGCCGGAGACGACGGCGAGGTCGTGGGTGACAAAGATCACCGCCATGCCGAGGTCGCGCTGGAGTTTCTTGAGCAATTCCAGGATCTGCGCCTGCACCGTGACGTCGAGCGCGGTGGTCGGTTCGTCGGCGATGAGGATTTCCGGTTTGGTGATGAGCGCCATGGCGATCATCACGCGCTGGCGCATGCCGCCGGAGAACTCGTGCGGATAACTATGCAGCCGCTGGGCGGCGTCTTGGATGCCGACGGCGTCCAGCATGGCCAGACCGCGGGCCAAGGCGTCGGCCTTGGAAATATTGTCGTGGATGAGCAGGGGCTCGATGAGCTGTTCCGAGATGCGCAGGTAGGGGTTCAGCGACGTCATCGGATCCTGGAAGATCATCGCGATGCGCTTGCCGCGGATGGCGCGGAGCTGGGCCGGCGGACAGTGCAGGAGGTCGACCCCGTCAAACAGCGCCCGGCCGCCCTCGATCCGGCCCGGGGGCGTCGGCACCAGGCCGAGGAGCGAATAGCACGTGACAGATTTGCCCGAGCCGGACTCGCCGACAATCCCCAGCGTCTCGCCCTTTTCCAGGGAGAAGCTGACGCCATCCACCGCCCGATAGATGCCGCTGCGGGTGTGGAAGCTGGTGCGGAGATCAGTGACTTCGAGCAGGGGCACGAGGAGAGGGAGAGTGAAGGTGAGAGTGAAAGTGGGGGGACCGGCAGCAACGTCAAATCGGCGGCGTCGCGGCGGAATTCAGTGCAGCAGTTCTGTGAACAACGCTTCGTAGCGGGCGAGCATTTTGCCGACGGAGAACCGCGCCGGGGCGTCGGCGTGGCCACGGGCCACGATGGACTCAACGGCCGGGCCGCCGGCGAGCACCTCGGTCAGGGCCCGGGCCAGGGCCGCATCATCCCCGCGCGGGAAGAGCCAGCCGTTGACGCCGGGCTCGATGAGGTCGGTCACGCCCGGCGCGATGCTGCCGAGGGCGGCGCAACCGGCGGCCATGTAATCGATGAGGACGAGCGGCAGGCCCTCGTAGTGGGTGGAGAGCACGGCGGCGCGACAGCGGTGATAAAGGGCGGCAGCATCGCTCACGCGGCCGAGAAATTCCACGCGACCGTCGAGCTGCAGTGAAGTGACGAGCTTCTCGCAGGCGCGGCGATGGGAAGCCTTGCCGTCGCCGCCGAGCAAAAGCCGGCCGGTCCAGCCGGCCTCGGCGAGCCGTTTGGCCGCGCGGATCAGGGTGGGCTGGTCCTTCTGCCGGGCGAAGCGGGCGACCATGACGATGTCCTGGCTGCGCGCGGCGAAGGGCGGCGCCCCGGCGGCGTAGCGCGTCGCATCGGCCCCGTTGTGGATGATCTCCACCCGTGGGCCGGCGAGTCCGAGGGCACGGACATGGTCGGCGACTCCGTGTGAGACGCAGACGGTCGCGGACGTCCGGGCCGCGAGTTTTTGGGCGGCCCAGCGGCGCCAGAAGGGATAGCGTTCGCAGTTCATCTCCACGTGCAGGACGACCGGCACGCCGGCGGCGAAGGCGGCCTGCCGGCCCCAGAGGTGCTCGCTGTTGCCGTGCGCGGCGAAAACCTGCGGTTTGAATTCCGTGATGACGGCGGCGAGCTGGCGGAGCGTCGTCCCTTTCCACCCGCTGTCGACCCAGGCGGTCTTCAGGCCGGTGGCTGCGATCTGCGCCTGCATCGGCGCGGGCAGGGGGGCCTTTTTGCGCCGCAGGACGAGCAGCGGCTCGTAGTTACCGGTGCGCAAGTGGCCGCAGGCGAGTTCGAGCGCGACCTTGGTGGCGCCGGAACCGCCACCGGTGACGAAATGAATCACGCGCGGCTTTGCGTTCATGGTTTCGGCAGATAGGGATCGAGGGCGGCTTGCGCTTCGGCGACGGACAGCCGGAGCAGCGGGCGCGGGCCGGACACGTCGGCCGGGCGGAGCACGGTGTGTTTCGTGTCCCAGGGGTGCCAGCGCCAGGGTTCCAACGGGCCGTAGAGTCCGACGACCGGGACATGGAAAGAGGCGGCGATGTGGATGAAGCCCGTGTCGATGCCGAAGGTGAGGTTCATCCGGCGCATCAGCGAACCGGCCTCGCGGATGCCGAGCTTCGTGCTCCAATCATGACAATGAGCGCGCAGGTCTACCGGCAGGCTGGCGAGGATCGCGGCGTAATAGGCGGCGTTGCCCGGTGAGTCGCAGAAATGAATTTCGCAGCCGCGGTCGCGGATGAGCCACGTCAGCACCCCGGCGAAGCGCTCGGGCGCCCAGTCCTTCAGGTCGAAGACGGATTTGGCGCAGACGAAGACGCGGGTGCGGTTACCGGCGGGCAGCTCGCGGTCCACGCGCTGGTCGGTCGCCGGGTCGGTCCAGTTTTCGTTGCCGGTGTCGGTGACCGGGAGGCCGTCGGCGCGCAGGACGTCGAGAAAGCATTCGACCTCGTGCTTGTCGGCGTAGGGCGTGCTGCGTTGGAGCAGCCAGGCCCGGCCGTCGGTGGCGAAGCCCACGCGGTGCGGGATGCCGGCGAGCAGCGGCAATATGGCGCTGGAGAAGGAGCGGCGCAGGATGTAACAGCGATCATAACGGCGCGCGCGGAGGAATTTCGCGGCGCCGAGAAGGCTGGTGGGGAATTTGGCCTGCCGTTTCTTTTCACCCTTCAGGCGGGGCGCATAAAAGAGCAGTTCGTCCTTGTAGGGGCAGTGGGTGAGGGTGTCGCCCGAGACCGGCTCGGCGAGGACGTCGATCTTCGCGTGCGGGAAGGCCTGCCGCAGATTCCGCAGGGTGGGAATGGCCAGGATCGTGTCGCCGATGAACCGGTAGCGGATCACCAAAATGCGCAGCGGGCGCAGGTCGGGCGCGGACATGGCTCAGTAGACCTCGGGATAGCCCGGGCCGCGAGCCTTGAAGCGCTTGTGCACCCAGAAGTATTGTTCGGGCGCGCGGAGGATGTGCTCCTCGATGAGCCGGTTGATGCGCACGGCGTCGGCCGCGGCGTCGGCGGTCGGAAAGTTCTCCAACGCCGGCAGGATCGTCAGGGTGTAGGAGTGGTCGGCCTCGCGCTTGGCGAAGAAGGGCACGACGGCGGCGCCGGTCATTTCCGCGATCTTGCTGGTGGCGGTGTTGGTGATGGCGGGGACGCCAAAGAAGGGGAGAATCTCGGACGATTTGGAGCGCTTGCCCTGGTCGGGCGCATACCAGATGGCGTGGTTGCCGCGGAGGGCGCGGACGAGACCCCGCAGGTCGTCGAAATGCACAGGGGGGTGCATGTGCTTGGCGCGCTGGAGGCGCATGAAATGGGCGAACACCGGGTGGTTGGGGTCGCGATAAAGCCCGCCCATTTCGTGATACTCCGAGATCAGCCGGCCCGCGATCTCCAGCGTGGTGAAATGGGCCGACAGGAACACAACGCCCTTGCCGCGGGCCAGGGCCTGCTGCAGGTGCTCCAGCCCGATGACGCGATGGGCGGGCAGGTCCTTGGACCTGGCCCACCAACCGGCGCAGACCTCGAACAGCCCGAGCGCCAGCGCGTCATAGTGGGCGCGGGCGAGGGTGGTGATCTGGACGACGGAAAGTTCGGGGAAACAGAGCTTCAGGTTGGTGAAGACGACGCGGCGGCGGATGCAGATGACATGGAACACCAGCCAGCCGATGCCGCGGGCAAGGAGGCGCTTCTCGGCCCAGGGGAGCTTGTCCACCACCCACATGAACCCGATGGCCAGCCAGGCCGGCCAGTATTGCGGCATCCAGAGGCGGTGCGGCTCGCCGGCGTGGCTCATGCTTGACCGGACTTGGGCGCGTGGCGGTAAAGCTGCGGGTTCAGCGCCGGGTCGTTATACATCTTGAACTGGAAGTAGACGGAGAAGGTCCGGCGCTGGGCGACGACGTCGGCGAACAGGTCCGCGAGGCAGGTCGTGAGGTCGGCGCGCTGCTGGCGGATGCGGGCGAGTTTCTCAGCGCACTTCGCCTGGTGGGCGGCGGTGGCCTCGGGGCGGACCGTCTCCTCGTGCATGTGGAATTCCTTCAGGGCGAGGATGGAGAGCCGGTCGATCATCATGCCGGGGGTTTCCGAATTGCGCGGGCAGCCCGCCGCAGGCGGATGGAGCGCGGCGACGACGGCCTGGTCCATTTCCTCGGCGAAATTGTTCCGCACCTGGTTGAAGCGGTCGATGTTGCGCTTGGCCTGGTAGATGCGCTCGAAGCCCAGATCGTCGCGCCGGGCGACGTCCTCCTCGTGCCAGAGCGAGAAATTGCGGAGGTGGTTTTCCTCGAGCAGCCGGAAGAAGCCCTCGCCGGCGGCGGCGGGCGCAACCTGGTGCCAGCGGCGGGTGAGTTCGGCCTGACGGGCGGCGATTTCCTGGGCGTCGAATTTCATGAGGTGCGGCGAATTGAGTTGGACAATACAAAGCCGGACACAAGCCTGCGGATCAAGCGCGATGCAAAGCCTCCTCGTCATCAAGCCGTCCTCGCTGGGCGACATCGTGCACGCCCTGCAGGTGGTGCAAACCCTCGCCCGGGAACGGCCGGACTGCCGGATCACCTGGGTGGTGCGGGAACGGTTCGCCGGGCTGGTGCAGGCGGCGCCGTTCGTGCACGAGGCGATCATCTTCCGCCGGCGGGACGGTTGGCGGGCGTTCCTGGCGCTGCTGCGCCAGCTGCGCGCCCGGCGGTTCGACGCCGTCTGGGACATGCAGGGGCTGCTGCGTTCCGGCCTGATGACGGCGGCGGCGCGGGCGCCCGTGAAATGGGGCCGGAAGGATGCCCGCGAAGGCGCGGGGCTATTTTACAACCGCCGCGTCAACCTGCCGGAAGGGGCGGGGCCGCACCATGCGCTCGACGTCCTGCAGCAGTTCCTGCGCGCCGACGGCGTGACGCCCCGGCTGGAATTTCCCCTGCAGCTGAAATCCGGCGTGGCCTACCCGTGGCAGCCGTTCTTCGCCGGCGATCCGCGCGACACCTTCCTGATCTTCACCGACAGCCGGGGGGCGGAAAAGGAATGGCCCCGCTTCAACGAACTCACGGCCCTGATCTTCCGCGCCATCCCGGAAAGCCGGGTCGCCTGGTGTGCGGGCAAGCCGGCCAAGCCGGAGGTGGTGGTGCCGGCGGAGCGCTTCCTGAACCTGACCGGCTGCCCCATGGACCAGATGATCGCATTGGTGCGGCAGCCGGCGACGTTCATCGGCAACGACAGCGGCCCGATGCACCTGTCGGCGGCATCCGGCAACCGGGTGCTGGCCATCTTCGGGCCGACCTCGCCCGAGCGTTTCGGGCCCTATCCGCTCGCGGCACCGAAGCACCGGGCGGTCGAGGCGCCGGGCGGCCAGCTCGACCGGCTGGAACCGGCGGCCGTGCTGGCGGCGCTGCAGGAACTCCGGGCGCGGACGCTCTGAACGGCCGGCCGGCCTGGTTAAATCCCGGCAAAAACTGCGCGGGAAATCGATTCGCATTTGCGTTTCGGGGGACCGTTCCAATCTTAGGAACGAGATGCGCTTTAAGCGGTCTTTGCCCCTGTCATGCCTGAAATGCTCATCATCAAGCCCTCCGCCCTCCGGGACATTGTTCACGGACTGCAGGTCGCCACGTCGATCAAGGCGCAGCGGCCGGAGTGGCGCATTTCCTGGATCGTGCGCGACATCTTCTCGCCGCTGGTGCGGGCTTGTGCGGCGGTCGACCAGGTGTATGTGTTCCGCCGCGACGAGGGGGCGCGCGGTTTCCTGCAGACGATGCGGGAGGTGCGGAAGAAGGATTTCGAGCTCGTGCTGGATTTCCAGGGCCTGCTGCGCACCGGGCTGATGACCAAGTGGAGCCGCGGCCAGCGCAAGGTCGGCCGCGCCGACGCGCGCGAAGGCGCCGGCATGTTCTACGACGAGAAGGTCCCGCTGCCGCCCGGCGGCGGCTCGGCCCACGTGCTGGAGATTTTATTGCAGTTCTGCACGGTGGCCGGCGCCGAGGCGCGGCTGACGGGCCCGCTGCGTTTCCGCGAGATCGAGCGCCTCAACCTCAGTTTCATGGAGCCGCGCAAGGGCCTGCGGCCCGTGCTGATCTTCCCCGACAGCGGCCAGAGCAACAAGAAGTGGAACGGCTTCGCCCAGCTCACGACGCAGCTCATCCGCGAGGGCGGCCGCAAGGTCGTGTGGGCGGGCAACCATTACCTGCCGGGCAAGGAGTCGTTCCCCGACGGCACCTTTCTCAATCTCACGGGCAACACCAGCCTGACCTCGCTGCCGGCGCTGCTGAGCAAGGCCGACTGGGTGATTTCCAACGACAGCGGGCCGATGCACCTGTCGGCGGCGATGGGATTGAAGACCATCGGGCTGTTCGGTCCGACCGACCCGCGCCAATACGGGCCGTATCCCCTGAAAAGCCCGAAGAACTACGCCATCCAGGCGCCGCTCGGCGACCTCAAGCTTCTGTCGGCGAAAGAAGTCTTCCATCTCTTTAATCGCATCGAGGCGCAGCTGGAGCGGGCCATGGCGCGGCTGGTCGTCGCCTCCAGCCACTGAGCCCCGGGTGGGGTGACCCGGGCTATTGTTTCAGCCGGAACATCCGGACCTGCAGCGGCGGGTCTTCGGGATAGAACGCCTGCAGGTCCTGGATCGTGGTCAGGGTCCAGGGCACGGACGCGGACTGGCCGTTCTTGCTGAACACAATGTCGTCGCCGAGGTAGATGCACGAATGGATGACCTCCCCGTCCGCTCGCGTCAGCATCAGCAGATCCCCCATCGTCGGGGCGCCGCGGACCGGGGCATAGGTCTTGATCAGGATATCCTTGAGATAGGCGATGTCGGCGAACCGCGCCTCCGGCGGATCGTTGAAGAAATTCATGCTCGTCCAGTGGCAATCCCTGGCCATTTCTGCCGGGGCGTCCGGGTCGGGATAGGTGTAGAGCAGGGCCCGGGCAAAGCGGGGGAGCAGGTGCACGACGTCGATGGGCATGCCGCCAGGATGGCGGGACAGGGATTGGAGCAGCGGCTTCACGTCCTTCCGGCGGCGGCCGTTGCCCCAATATTCCGCAATGGTGTCGATGTCGGAGCCGGGCCCGATGCGAACCTTCAGCAGCAGGGTGGATTTGCGCGCCAGGGTCTTGAGCAGCCGCGCCCGATCCGCTGCGGCCGGAATTTGGGGCAGGACCAGGCCCAGGTCGGAAAAGGCCAGGGCGCTGCCCCGGCGATAGCACAGCGACCTGACCGCGGCCACGATGGGGGCGGGCAGATCGCAGTCCTTGAACCACTCGTCCATAATTTCCGCCCGGAAGCGGAACGGTTCGGTCTGGAGCGGATTGCCCGGCAGCCGGGCCAGGGTGTTGTAGAGCCGGGCCCGCGATTCCGCACTGAGGCTGCGCACCAGTTCGTCGCCGGGCCGGAGGGCCAGGCCCTCCGCGGTCCTATCCATGATCGCAGGATCCTGCAGGGCCTGACGCTGCGCGTCATCCAGTCCGGCGTCCCGCCCTAACTGCTCCAATTGGGCCGGGGTGAACCCCGGAAAATTCCACCGGCTGGGCGGCGCGACATAGTTGGCGGGGATGAAGTCATCGGGCGGCTCGATCACGATGCGGGAATACTCCATTTCGCCCCAGGGACCGGGGCGGCACTGGTGCATCAGGGCGCTGCTGGGCGGGCCGGCCGGATCTGCCGCCCCGCCCCGGGCGGGCATTCCGGCCAGCAGCAGGAGGGCGACGATGCCCCCGGCGGTCAGCCTGGGCACCAGTCCTTCGGGAAAGACTTTGCGGCGAGAGGGATTGATAAGAGGGGCACGATGAATGTTTGCCGGCGGTGGGCAAGCGGCCTTTGCCGGGGGAGCGGTCGGACCGGAGAATTTTGTTTATTCCGCCGGCGGGAGGCGTCAGACAATGCCTTCCCATGCTCGATCCCAAACTCCTCCGTGAATCACCCGAGACCGTGCGCGCGGCCATCGCCAAGAAGCATCTCGCCGTCGACCTCGACGCCGTGCTCGCCCTCGACACGGCCTGGCGTGCCCAATTGACCGAGGTCGAGGCGCTCCGCTCCCGGCAGAAGGCGGCCAACAACGAGATGGTCGCGCTGAAGAAGGGCTCGCCCGAGTTCATCGCCAAGGTGCAGGAGATGAAGGCTGTTTCCGCCGAGGTGAAGGCCAAGGAGGAGGCCCTGAAGCCGGTCGAGGCCGGCTGGCAGGCCGCGATGCTGGAACTGCCGAACATTCCCCACGCCTCCGTGCCCGAGGGGAAGACGCCCGAGCAAAACGTCGTGCATGCGACCAACGGTTCCGTCGAGGCGGTCTCGGCGCATGCCCTGCCGCACTGGGAGATTCCCGGATTCGGCCACCTGATCGACTTTCCTCGCGGCGCCAAGGTCACCGGCGCCGGTTTCCCCTTTCTCATCGGCGACGCCGCCAAGCTGTCGCGGTCGCTGCTCGCGTTCTTCTTGGATGAAAATGTGCAGGCCGGCTACACCGAGGTCAGCCCGCCGATCTTCGTCAACGCCGCCAGCGCCACGGCCACCGGCCAGCTGCCCGACAAGGAAGGGCAGATGTATGAGACGCTCGACAAGCTCTACGCGGTGCCCACCGCCGAGGTGCCGCTGACCAATTTCTACCGCGACGAGATCCTCGACGAGGCCGCGCTGCCCGTCCACCGCTGCGCCTACACGCCGTGCTTCCGCCGGGAGGCCGGCAGTTACGGCAAGGATGTGCGCGGGCTGAACCGCGTGCACCAGTTCGACAAGGTCGAGCTCCTCAAATGGGTTCATCCCTCGACGAGCTACGATGAATTGGAAAAGCTCCGCGCCGACGCCGAGCGGCTGCTGCAGAAGCTGGAACTGCCCTACCGCGTGCTGCTCATGTGCGGCGGCGACCTCGGGTTTTCCCAGGCGAAGAAATACGATCTCGAGGTCTGGGCCGCCGGCCAGAAACGCTGGCTGGAGGTGTCGAGCTGCTCCAACTTCGAGTCCTTCCAGGCGCGCCGCGCCCAGATCCGTTTCCGCCACAAGGACACTGGCAAGCCCGAGCTCGTGCACACGCTGAACGGCTCCGGCCTCGCCGTGCCGCGCGTGCTGGCGGCCCTGCTGGAAAACAACCTGCAGGCGGACGGCCGGGTGAAGATCCCCGCCGCGCTCGTGCCCTATTTCGGCAAGGAGTTCCTGAGCTTCAAATAAAGCACCCGTTTCCTGTCATTCTGAGTGAAGCGAAGAATCCAGCGGAACGTCGCCTATGCCCATGGATTCTTTGCTGCGCTCAGAATGACACGCCGGGGAAAGTCCGTGGGTGATTGGCCGGCGAAAAGCGTCTGGGTAGGGGAGTCATTGCCTCCCGCCAAACTGCATCCCGCGGTGCGGCGCTGGGTCGAGACCAGCCGTTCGCGCGGGCCGTGGGGCGTCGCCTTTTCCGGCGGGGCCGACTCGCTGGCGCTGTTGCTGCTGCTGCGGGCGCACTGGCCGGGGCGCGAGATCGTGGCGCTGCATTTCAATCACCGGCTGCGCGGCCGCGAGTCGGAGGCGGACGAGAAATTCTGCCGCAGGGTCTGCGCGGGGCTGGGGATTCGGCTGCGGGTCGGCCGCTGGCGTGGCGACCATCGGGGCGCGAGCGAGGCCGAGGCGCGGGAGGCCCGGCACGGATTCTTCGCCCAGGAGATGAAACGGCTGCGCAGCCGGGCGCTCTGGCTGGCGCACCAGCAGGACGACATTGCCGAGACCATTTTGATGCGGCTGGCCCGCGGCAGCGGCACGGCCGGGCTGGCGGCGCCGCGGCCGGTTCACCTGACGGCCGACGGGCGCGTGCACCTCCGCCCGCTGCTGACCTTGAAGAAGGCGGAATTGCTGGCCGCGTTGCGCCGGGCCGGAGCGACCTGGCGCGAGGACTCGACGAACGCCCGGGAGGATTTCTTTCGCAACCGGGTCCGCCGGGTCGTGCTGCCGGCGTGGGCCAAGGCGGCGGGGCGCGACGCGCTGGCCGGGGCGGCGCTGGCGCGGGAGCGCTTGGAGGAGGACGATCAGGCGCTGGAACTATGGTTAGAGACCCTGGCTCCGCTGGGCCGCGACCGGCAGCTGGACCTGCGGATGCTGACCGGGATGCCGCGGGCCATCATGCGCCGGGCGTTGCATCGCTGGCTGTTGGCCCAGAGGCAGCCGTCGGATCTGTCGCGGCAGGGGTTCGAAATCCTGCTGGCGGCGGTCGAACGGGGTGGACCGACCCGGTTCAGTCTTGGAACGAGGGGTTTTGCCGTCATCCGGCGCGGCCGGCTGGCCTTCCAGCCGGTCTGAAAACGTTCCAATCCCGGGTTAATTTTGAAGGCGCGGTGCGTTTGACTTATCCAGTCGGAACCTCCACGTTGCCGCTCACTCTAATATCTACATGTCCGACAACGACGACAAGAAGCGCCGCCCCCTGAAAAATCTGCCGCCTGACGGTTTCCCCGCCAAGATGATCCTGATCTGGGTCGCGGTCATCGTGATGATTTGGGCGGTCATCAATTTCAGCCAGAGCAAGTTGCCGGCGCCGGCCCGCCTGAAGATCCAGGAGGTCGTCCAGCTGGCCGAGGAGAACAAGGTGGTCGAGGGGGCCATGCGCTCCGACTCCACTGGTGGGCGCGACTGGTATGAGGTGACGGGCACGATCAAGGAGAACACGCTCAAAAGCGAATCCGGCGCGACCAATGCCTTCATCGCCTCCGGTCGGCTGACCGAAGGCAACTTCGAGCGCCTCCAGAAGACCCTGTCCTTCGTGGAGAAGCAGCCCAGCACCCTCCTGACGAACCTGATGCTCAACATCCTGCCGTTCGTCATCGTCATCGGCCTGCTGTATTTCCTGTTTGTCCGCCAGCTCCGCCAGGCCGGCAAGGGTGCGCTCAGCTTCGGCAAGAGCCGCGCCAAGATGCTGACCCGTGAGAAGGACCGCATCAATTTCACCGACGTCGCCGGCTGCGACGAGGCCAAGGAGGAGGTCAGCGAGATCGTGGAGTTCCTCCGGGACCCGAAGAAATTCCAGAAGATCGGCGGCCGCATCCCGAAGGGCATCTTGATGGTCGGGCCCCCGGGCACGGGCAAGACGCTCCTCGCCAAGGCCATCGCGGGCGAGGCCGATGTGCCGTTCTTCTCCATCAGCGGCTCGGACTTCGTCGAGATGTTCGTCGGCGTCGGCGCCAGCCGCGTGCGCGACATGTTCGAGCAGGGCCGCAAGAACGCGCCCTGCCTCATCTTCATCGACGAAATCGACGCGGTCGGCCGCCAGCGCGGCGCGGGCCTCGGCGGCGGCAACGACGAGCGGGAACAGACCCTCAATTCGCTGCTGGTCGAGATGGACGGCTTCGACACGCAGGAAGGCGTGATCATCATCGCCGCGACCAACCGGCCCGACGTGCTCGACAGCGCGCTGCTGCGCCCGGGCCGCTTCGACCGCCAGGTCTACATCAACCTGCCCGACATCATCGGCCGCGAGCAGATCCTGCGGGTGCACGCCCGCAAGATCTCCCTCTCCGAGGACGTCAACCTCAGCATCATCGCCCGCGGCACCCCCGGCCTGTCCGGCGCCGAGCTGGCCAACCTCCTCAACGAGGCGGCGCTCCTCGCCGCGCGCCGCGGCAAAAAGAAGGTCGAGATGGTCGACATCGACGACGCCCGCGACAAGGTCCTCTGGGGCCGCGAACACCGCCGGGTGATGGACGATGCCGAGAAGAAATCCCTCGCCTGGCACGAGGCCGGCCACGCCGTGGTCGGCGCCGTGCTGGATGACGGCACCTTCCCGGTGCACAAGGTCACCATCATTCCCCGCGGCCAGAGCCTGGGCAGCACGACCTACCTGGCGACGAAAGACATCCTCGGTCGCACCAAGAAGCAGTATCTCGACCGGGTCTGCACCGCGATGGCCGGCCGGATCGCGGAGGAACTGGTCACTTCGGACATCAGTGACGGCGCCACCGGTGACATCAAGCAGGCGACCAAGATCGCTCGCGCCATGGTCTGCGACTTCGGCATGAGCGAGCTCGGGCCGATCGCCATGGGCGAGAATCAGGACACGGTTTTCCTCGGCCGCGACATCACCCGCTCGCAGCACATCAGCGAGGACACGGCCCGCCGCGTCGACGCGGCGGTGTCGGAGATCAACTCCACCGAATAAAAGCGCGCCCAGGTGATCATCGCCAAGCACCGCGGGGCGCTGGACAAGATCGCCGAGGCCCTGCTGGAGAACGAGACGATCGAGGGCCGCCATGTGCTGGAGATCATCGAGCACGGCGAGATCAAGTCGCCCATCCTGACCGTCAAGCCGTCGAAACTCGCGGCGGAGGCCAGCAAGGCGGCGGAGAAGACCGCGGCGCAGGAACAGGCCGGCAGCGGCGGCACCACGGCCCCGAGCCCGGCCTGAGCCGTCAAAATCA
>JAQSDJ010000196.1:11423-15270 GCA_029945855.1 Lacunisphaera sp. | reverse complement strand
TGTTACCCATGTCTCCGATCACCTGTTACCCTTGTCTCCGGCCTAAACACGGAGGCCGCGTTCCACCGGAAGGCATGCTCACCCCGTGTTCTTCAGCCCGCCGGCGATGCCATTCACCGTCAGCTCCAGCACGGCGCGGATGCCCTCGAGGTCGGCCTTCTTCAACCGGCCGCCGCCGCGGCGGCGCCGGATCATCTCGACCTGCAGGTAATTGAGCGGATCCACATAGGGATTGCGCAGCTTGATGGAGCGGGCGAGCACCGGCTCGTTCTCCAGCAGTTCGCGTTGCCCCGTGATCGCGAGCACGGCCTTTTCGGTCAGCCGGAACTCCTCCACGATGCGCGCGAGGACCTGCTCGCGGACGTCCTCGTCCTCGACCAGCGACGCGTAGAGCCTGGCGATGGACATGTCGGCCTTGCACATCGTGAGCTGCGCGTTGGCGATGGTCGTCTGGAAAAACGGCCAGCCTTGATACATCTCGCGCAGGAGCTTCTCGCCCTCCGGCCCGCGGCGCAGGATGGCGTCGAGCCCGCTCCCCAGCCCATACCAGCCGGGAAAATTGAAACGGCTCTGCATCCAGGAAAACACCCACGGGATCGCGCGCAGGTCGGCGACGCTGACGCTGCCCTTGCGCCGGTAGGTCGGGCGCGAACCATAGTTGAGCTCGCTGATCTCGTCGATGGGCGTGGCCTGCCGCCAGAACGTGAGGAAATCCGGATCGTCGTGCACGCACGCCCGGTAGGCCGCCAGCGCCGCCGCGCTCATCTCCGCCATGGCCGCCACCCAATGCTTCGGCAGCCGGCGGGCCCCGCGCTGCGCCTCGTGGGCGCCGCGGAGCACGCCATAGGCCATCTGCTCGAGCACGCGGTGGGCGAGATCCACGTCGTGGTAGCGCGTGGACAGCACCTCGCCCTGCTCGGTGACCCGGATGCCGCCGTCCTTCAGGCCGACCGGCTGGGCGAGGATGGCCTTGGCCGCCGGCCCGCCGCCGCGGGCGATGCTGCCGCCGCGGCCGTGGAAGAGAGTGACCTTCACCCGGTGCTTCCGGCAGACCGCCATGATGGCATCCTGCGCCTGGTAGAGCGCCCAGTTGGCCGTGAGGTAGCCGCAGTCCTTGTTGCTGTCGGAATACCCGAGCATCACGTGCTGGTGCCGACCTTGCCAGTCCAACACCGTTGCATAGACGGGATTCGAGTAGAGGGCGGAGAGAATCGCCGGCGCGCGCTGCAGATCGTCCAGCGTCTCAAACAAGGGCGCGATGGGCAGCCGCACCCCGGCCATGACCTGGAGCAGCTGCACCTCCAGCACATCCGAGACCTCGTTCGTCATGCTGATGATATAGATGCCCAACGAATCCGCGCCGTAGTCCGCCTGCGCCCGCACGGCCAGCTGCAGCGGATCGAGCACGAGGCGGGCGTCGCCCGACAAACCCGCGACCCGCTCGTCGTCCAAGGGCGCGGCGGTCTTGAGCGTCTCCGTCAGCAATGCCTGCTTCTCGGGTTCGGCGAGCTGCTCGTAGTCCGGCCGGCCGAGGATTTCCGCCACGGCCTTGGCGTGCCACGCGGAGTGCTGGCGCAGATCCAGCCGGGCCATGCTGAGGCTGAAAACATCCACCGCCGTCAGGGCATCCTTCAGTTCGCCCCCCGCCAGCGGGGCGGCGGTTCCGCGCGCCAGGTCGGACTCGATCGCCGCCAAAACGCCGCGCACCTCGCCCGGGGTGGTCCGGGTGGCCGTGGGATCGACCGGCGCGAGCAGGCTGGTGTCGGCCTGCGCCAGCAGCTGTTCGCGCAGGCTGCTGAGGATGATGCGATAGTGTTCGCGGGGATAGCGCGACCCCACCCGCGCCATGAGCCCGGATGAAGCCCGGCACGTCTCCGCCATCCGCCGGATCTGCGGCGAGAAGCGGGCGCGCCGTTCCGAGACCGTGATTGAGCCGGCCAGCCGGGAAAGGGAATCGGCCAGCTTCCGGATGGCCATGCGCCGGTTCATCTGCAGCACCTGCGCGGTGACCTCCGCCGTGACGCCCGGATTGCCGTCGCGATCGCCGCCGATCCAGGAACCGAACGACAGCCACCGGCGCGGGGCCTGCACGCCCGGGAAATGCCGGTCGAGCGCGCCCTGGAGATCCTCGTGCAGGCGCGGCAGCAGCTGGAACAAGGTGCGGTCGAAATACCACAGCCCGGTGCGGGCCTCGTCAGTCACCTCCGGCCGCTCGGTGCGGCTGCGGTCCGTCAGCCAGAGCGACACGATCTCGCGCCTGATGTCATCCGGCGCGTGCTGGATTTCCTCGAGGGTGTGCCCGCGGAGGATGCCGCCGAGCGTCGCGAGCTTCTCGAGCATGGTGCGGCGCTTGGACTCGGTCGGGTGCGCCGTGAACACGAGCTCGATCGCGAGCGGTTTCACCAGTCGCTGCATGCGGGCCTTGGTGACGCCCGCGGCCTTCAATTCGCGCACGGCGGCCTCGATCGACTCGCGCATCGGTTCGCTGGGGGCCCCGGCCGCGAGTGCGGCGCGATGCTTCTGGTTGCGCTGGCGGAGGAGCTGGATGCGGAAGTTTTCCTCGGCGAGGTTGACCAGCTCGAAGTAGAGCGTGAACGCCATCGCCTGGTTCAGGGCCTCGGCGGCCGTCAGCCGGCCGACCGCCTGCGCCAGGCTGCGCGCCGCCCCCGTCTCCCCGGCCCGGCTGCTCTTGGCGAGGGTGCGGAGCTGCTCGACGGTCGCGAGGGTCTTCTCCCCCTCCAGCGCGGCGATGGTGCGCCCAAGCGTGTGGCCGAGGCTGCGGACCTCCGCCCGGAGGTTGTTGAGCTGATCCAGGGCCTTCGTGGTTGCCGCCATGAGGGATGAAATACGCAGGTAAGTTGCCGCCGCTAAAGCGAAATATTCCGCCGTGGCGTCATAACGGCGCCCGCCCGCCCGGTTTCACCCTTCCAGCACTTCCGCCGCGAGCAGGAACACGCCGGCCGTCCAGCCCATCATCGGGGGCATCTTGTATTCATCGGCCACGTCGATGCCGCCGGTCAGGGCGTTGTATTTCTCCCACAGCTGCCCCGTCGCCGTCAGGTTGCGGGCGCAGGTCCGCACATATTTTTCCGCGAGCCGCCGCGCCTCGGCGTGGTAACCATAGCGCCACAGGCCCAAGATCGCCGCGGCCTGCAGCGGCGGCCAGGCGTTGGGGGCGTCCCACTGGTAGGTGTTGGCCGAGGCATTGCTCCCCTCCGCGCAGGTGACGAGGCCGTGGGCGCGCTCGACCAGCGGCAGGTTGCGCACCAGCGCCGCCGCCTGCGCGGCGGAGGCCACGCCCGTCCAGAGCGCGAAATACGGCGCGGCGGACACCACCGGGCCGCGGGTCTGCCGGGTCCAGTCATAGTCAAAATAATACCCGCGCGCCTCGTCCCAGAAATGGCGGTCGATCAGCGCCCGGCGCCGGGCGGCGCGCTCGCGCCAGACGGCCGCGGCGTTGGCGCGCTCCAGTTCGCCCGCCCAACCGGCCATGATGGTCTCGACCTGGAAAAGGACGCTGTTGGTGTCGATCGCGTTGAAATCGGCGCACCGCTGGTCGAAGCGCGGGTTGAAGTCCCACACCTCGCACTCGGCCATCTTGTGCCGCAGGTAGGCCTGTCGCGCGACCGGCTCGTCCGGGATGTCGCGCAGGCGGTTTTTGATGACCGCATAAAAGCCCGCGATGGTCGCCGGATCGGCATGGGTGTCATTGGCCGCCAGCCCGTTCGGCGCCTGCCGCAGCGACGACCAGAACGCGTATTCGCGCGTGATCGCCGCATAGCAGCGCTCCAGCCACGCCCGGTCGGGTGCCAGGCGGTGCAACTCGTCGAGGAGCACGGCCGCCACC
>JAQSDJ010000196.1:0-11413 GCA_029945855.1 Lacunisphaera sp. | reverse complement strand
TCCGCACGGAGATGTTGGGCACGTAGCCGAGCCGCTCGAGCAGGTGCAGGATGTTCTCCGCATTGTTCCGCGCCTGCGCCACGCGGCCCTGGCGCAGCAGGCCCAGGTTGGTGAAATAGGTATCCCAATAGAAAAAGAGCCACATCGTCGGGTCGGTCGACGGCACCGTGTGCGGACATGGCAGCGCGATCTCCTCCGCCGTCTCCTCGCGCGAAATCCGGACGGTTTCCTCCCAGTGTTGGTCGATATAGGTCCGGCCTGTGCGGATGGCCTCGGCGAGCGTCATGCTATTCAGGCTTACCGGCTGTCCGGTGGCACACAAGTCCCCGTGCGTGGGCCAGGCCAACCTTGCCACGTATTCACGATGCAACCCACCACGGGAAGGAATGGCCACAAAGAGGCACAAAAATCGTCTGTCCGGCCGACGGGAAACGCCCGTGCGCCTATAAGTCGCCCTGTTATGCCGGGTTTTGTTTCTTGTATATTCGAGCTTTAATCTCGAATATACGAGGATAGTAAAGATCCTCGGGGCAAGCCCCGAGGCATTTGACAAGACCACCGCAAACTAATCCGCCAGTCATGCAATCCACACTTAAACCCGACCAACCAACCAAGCCGAAGCAAGCTTCTGGGTATCGGACCCACAGCGAATGAAATCGCCCATACCCCGGGATTCCGCCGCGGCCGCCGTCCGCCGCGCCCTCGCGAAAAATCCGGTGGTCGCCCTGCTGGGTCCGCGCCAGTGCGGCAAGTCCACCCTCGCGCGTGCGATCGCCGCCGGGAGCCGCCGTCCCGTTTTTCTCGATCTGGAAAACCCCGCGGACCTGGCCGTGCTCGCGGAGCCGATGCAGGCGCTCGCGGGCTTCCGTGGGCTGGTGGTGCTCGATGAAGTGCAGCGCCGCCCGGAGTTGTTCCCGGTGCTGCGCGTGCTCGCTGACCGCCAGCCGCTCCCGGCGCGTTTTCTCGTGCTGGGCAGCGCCTCCATCGACCTGCTCCAACAATCATCCGAGACCTTGGCCGGACGCATGGCGTTTATCGACCTGGCTGGCTTCAGTCTCGCCGAGGTCGGCCCGGCTCAGCTGGAGCGACTTTGGCGGCGCGGTGGCTTCCCCCGCTCCTTTCTCGCGGCCAGCGAAGCGCAGAGTGCGGCCTGGCGGACCGACTTTGTGCGCACGTTCGTCGACCTTGGCCAACTCGGCTTCAATCTGCCCGCCGCAGCCGTGCAGCGCTTCTGGACCATGCTGGCGCACTATCACGGGCAGACGTGGAATGCCTCCGAACTGGGTCGCTCCCTCGGCGTGAGCGATCAGACGACACGCACCTACCTCGACGCACTCACCGGCGCACTCTTTGTGCGCCAACTGGCCCCGTGGTTTGAGAATGTCGGCAAGCGCCAGACCAAGGCCCCAAAAATTTATATCCGGGACAGCGGCCTGTTTCATACGCTTATGGGCCTCGCGGACCGCCGGGCCCTCCTCTCGCACCCCAAACTGGGCGCCTCATGGGAGGGTTTTGCCGTCGAGGAGGTGCTGGCCCGTTTTCCGACCCGCGACGCCTACTTCTGGGCCACCCACGCCGGAGCGGAGCTAGATTTGCTGCTGCTGCGCAACGGCCGCCGCATCGGCTTTGAGTTCAAGTTCACCGACTCCCCGGCCACCACCAAGTCCATGCGGATCGCATTGGCTGACCTCAAACTCGACCACTTGTGGGTCGTGCATCCCGGCACGCACCGGCATCCGCTCGCCGAGCGCATTGAAGCCATCGGCCTCGCCGAACTTGTCACCAGCGCCGAGACTTTGGCATAAGCCCAGCCGGCTGCGACCACCCATCCCGTCTATCAGTCCGTTCTGCCCCGCCTACCGCCACTCGCCTGACCTTCGAAGCCTTGGCGAAGGAGGTTGGCGCGCTATCTCCACTCGTGTCGCGGATACTTCCGCGACAGCTCGGTCTTGATCTTCGGGTATTGCTCCCGCCAGAAATTACTCAGGTCGTCGGTCACCTGGATGGGACGCTGGTTGGGCGCGAGCACCTCGATCTTCACCGCGACCCGGCCGTGGCCGAGGGTGAACTTCGAACTGACGCCATAAAGTTCCTGGATACGGGCACTCAGCACCGGCGGGCCGTCCTTCGTGTAGGTGAGCCGCGCCTTGCGACCGTTGGCCATGATCAGCCGCTCGGGCAGGTAATCGTCGAGCACGGCCAGTTGCTCGGCCAACAGCCAGTCGCGCAGGACGGGCATCACCGGCTTGTCCTTCAATTCGCGGGCGCCGTGGCTGCCGTAGCAGATCTGCTCGATGAGCGTGGCGCGGTCGGCGTCGGTGATCGGGTTCACCTCCAGCTCCGGCCACCACTTGGCGAGGCAGTTCACGCGGATGATCCACTGCTCCACCGCCTCGTTCCACTCGACGAGCGTGATCCGCCCGGCCATGACCTCGCGGGCGAGCAGGACGGCTGCCTCGCCCTCCGGCGGCTCCTCGGCGGTCTGCTTCGATTCCAGGACGAGGTCGCGGAAGCGCCGCTCCCGGCGCGCCAGCACCCGCCGGGCGGTCTCGTCGTAGGTCACCCCGCCCGCGTCCACGAAATCCTCCGGGAACAGTTCCTTGAGCCACGGCTCCTCGATGGCGGTGCAGAGGTTGAGGAGAACGTTCACCTCGCCGCGGCTTTCGATCTCGGTGATCTCGGCGGACACCAGCAGCGGCGCCTCGTCGATGCAGCTCTCGCGGGCCAGCACGCCGCGACGCTTGTGCACCAGCTCGCAGCGCAGCGTGCCCTTGTCGAGCCGCCGCGCGAGGTGGTCGCTAAAGCCGACCAACACGCATTTGCGCACCGCGATGCCGTCGATGCGTTTTTCCGCGATGTCCAGGCCCTCGTCCTGCGCGATCTCGAGGAATTGCTCGAACAGCGGCCCGACCTGTCGCACGCCCTGCACATGGATGCCCAGCCGGCGGCAGGCGTCGGGGTTGTAGTTCGCCTTGTCGGCATAGCGCCAGGCGCGCATCAGCAGGAAGAAGTCCGACTCGTGCTCCTCGCCGAAGAGTTCCTCCCGCGCCTCCGCGGTGCGCTTGTCGACGTTGCGGAGCAGGAAATTGCGCCCCTGCGTCAGCGCCGCCATCAGCGCCACCGAACGCACGCAGCCGTAATCCTGCGCCGCCAGGAACATCCGGGCATAGCGCGGATGCATGGGGAAGCGCAGCATGCGCCGGCCCACGGCGGTGATTTGGGTAGGGCGAACCGTCCCGGTGAGCCGCGGCCCCACGACCTGCCCGGGGCCTTGAGCCTGTCGGAACGGCTCGTCGGGGACGACTCGCCCTACCGCCCCCAGATCCTCCAGCAAGCTCTCCGCCCGCTCCAGCGCCTTGGGCTCGGGTTTCTCGAGCCAGGGAAAGTTGTAGATATCATCAATGCCGGCCGCCTTGAGCGTCAGCACCACCTCGGAGAGGTCGAGCCGCTTGACCTCGGGCAGCTCCTGCAACGGCCGCTTCTCGTGCTCCCGCTCGGTCCAGAGCCGGATGCAGACACCCGGGGCCGTGCGGCCGGCGCGGCCGGCACGCTGGTCGGAGGAGGCGACGGAAATCTTTTCGATGAGGAGGGTGTTGATGCCGCGGTGGGCGTCGAAGCGGGCGACGCGGGCAAGCCCGCAGTCCACCACCACCATCACGCCGTCGATCGTCAGCGAGGTCTCGGCGACATTGGTCGAGACGATGATCTTGCGCGTGTCGTAGCGGGCCACGGCGCGGTCCTGCTGCTCCGGCGGCAGTTCCCCGTGCAGCGGGAAACAGATGAAACCCCGCAGTCCGTGCGAGCCCTGCACCTCCTGCACCGTGCGGCTGATCTCGAAGGCCCCGGGCATGAACACCAGCATGTCGCCCTGCGTCTGCGCAGCCAGGCGCTCGCATTCGCGGGCGGCGACGGCCCACACCGGGTCGTGCTCGAAATCCACCGTCTTGGGCAGGTATTCGATCTGCACGGGGAAGGTCCGGCCCTCGGACGTGAGCACGTCGCACGGCGCGAGGTAGTTTTTCAGCAGCGCTGCGTCGAGGGTGGCCGACATCACGATCAATTTCAGGTCGGGCCGGATGGTCTGCTGGATCTGCAGTGCCCGCGCCAGGGAGATGTCCCCGTAGAGGTGGCGCTCGTGGAATTCGTCGAAGAGGATCGCGCTGATGCCGCGCAAGGTGGGATCGAACGACATCTGCCGGAGCAGAATGCCCTCGGTCACGAAGCGGATGCGCGTCGCCTTGGAAACCCGGGAGTCGAGCCGGATCTGATAACCCACGACCTCGCCCAACTTGGTGCCGACCTCCTCGGCCACGCGCTTGGCGAGCATGCGCGCCGCGAGCCGGCGGGGCTGGAGGACGACCACCTCGCCGTCGCCCAGCAGACCGTGGTTCAGCAGCATCTGCGGCACCTGGGTGGATTTGCCTGAACCGGTCGGCGCCTGCACGATGAGCCGCCCCTGTCCCCGGACCGCCGCAATGAGGCGGTCCTCGAGTTCATAGATGGGCAATTCACGCGGGGACATGGGCCCCACCTAAAAGCCCCGGCCCACCCGGTGGCAAGGGCCGTTGTGAACAACCGGCGAGCAAGGGGCTGCGCACAAGTTATTCACCGGAATTATTGCCCGCCGCCGGGTGAATAAGTTGAGAGGAAGAAACCCGTGACTTTCCCTCTGCGTGGCCGCATTTTTTCATTGTTCCTTGATAGAACAGTCGCAGTGCGGCGGCATGAAAAACCCGCCGAGAGCGCGACTGGGATAATCCCGGGCAACCGGGGAAAGGTGGGCGTTAATTGGTGACGTCCTCCCCTCTGCGGCGCGAGCCGCCGGCAGGCAAATATCACCAGTTCCTCTGGACGGCGTCGCAGCCGATCCAGTTTTGCGACAAAGGAGCTGTGCGGCGAGGCGCGACTTAGAAACCGCGTTCGAGCCGAGTCAGGTCCAGGGCCAGTTTCGGGCCCTGCACTGATGCAGTTACCCAGAGGGTTACGGTTGCTACTGTATAACCAGGACGCAGCGCAGTGTTCCGGTGGGTCCACCCCACCAAAAGGCCCGGCCTGAAAAGGCGGGGCGCGAAAGGGACAGGGCGCGGCGGGGAGCGGGCGAGTCTGGCAAAGCTCGCAAAACCTCCTCCTTGGGGCGGCGCGAAAAACCACGTCACCCAACTGCAAGTCGAAAGCAACCTGAGAGGTAAGAGGTCAGACCCGTTACACGGGGCCAACGCCCGGCCACAAGCCGGGGCCGTCCCCGTGGCAAGGTGCTGGTGCGAAATGCAGACGTTGCAGGCGTGCCAACACCCGTCCGGCGAGCCACCCATCGGCAGATGGAGCCGAACCGGGCGGAGAGGCCTCACTCGAAAGATCTCGGCGCCGAAAGGCCCGGGACGGTCCCGCTATGAGACCGACAGCATCGCATGCCGCGGTGAGTAGCGTCGGGAAGCATCCGGCCCGCGAAAGCGAGGCGCCCAATGCGATGCGAATGGAGAAGAGTGCGTGGCGAGCACCCACCTCCGATTTTGGCCCGGGCTCCGCGAGGAGCCCGGGCCACTATCTTTAGTAGAGACCCCTTTGTCAGCGCGCTGGGCTGATGACTTTTGCCCGGAACCACGAGCATGAGCACGGCCTGGCGCGCTGACCGCTGCCTTTTTTTATCTGTAGGGCCGGCGCTTGTCGCCGGGCCGCGGTCCGCCGGCAAGCGGCGACCCAACATGGGGAATCCGCCCGGGCTTGCGTTTGACACCCCGGGGCACCCGCGGCAGCAATGAGGCGCGCCCATGACCAAAGATCTTGCCGCCTGGCTTATCCGTGTCGCCTGCGGCATCAGGCCGCTGCCGGCCGAAATGCTGCCGCCGGCCCCGGTCATCTTCTTCGCCAACCATTCCAGCCATCTGGATTTCGTGACCATCTGGGCGGCCCTGCCCCCCGCGGGGCGCGCCCGCACCCGCCCGGTGGCCGGCCGGGACTACTGGGAAAAAACCGCGCGCCGCCGCCGCCTCGCCCGGGATTTTTTCAATGCCGTCCTCATCGAACGCCAGCATGTGACCGTGGCCTCCAACCCGCTGGCCCCCATGATCGCCGCCTTGGAGGCCGGGGACTCCCTGATCGTTTTCCCTGAGGGCACCCGCAGCGCCGACGGGCAGATCCACGAGTTCAAGTCGGGCCTGTATCACGTCGCCCGCGCGCGCCCGGGCGTCGCCCTGGTGCCCGTCTACCTGCAGAACCTGAGCCGCATTTTGCCCAAGGGCGACATCCTGCCCGTGCCGCTGCTCGGCAGCCTGACTGTCGGCGAACCTCTCCGCCTTGGGCCCGATGAAACCAAGCCGGCCTTCCTCCAGCGCGCCCGCGAGGCGGTGCAGCAGCTAGCCCGCTGAATTTTTATGAAATTCGATCCGGAACTCATCTGGCTCAGCAGTGGCATCGTGGGACTGCTCGCGCTGTCGTCGGTCATCACCTTTATCCTGAAGCGCCGGGCCGGCGGCGGGGCGAGCAAGGTCGTGGCCAATCTCGACGCCCGGGTGAAGGCCTGGTGGATCATGGTCGCGATCTTCGGCGCCGCCCTAGCCGCGGGCTGGCTGGGCGCGGTCGTCCTCTTCGGGCTGGTTTCCTTCTTCGCGCTGCGGGAATTCATCACGCTGACGCCCACGCGGGCCGGCGACCACCGCACGCTCTTCTGGGCCTTCTTCGTCGTCACGCCCCTGCAATATTACCTCGTGGCCATGGAGTGGTATGGGCTCTTCACCATCTTGATCCCGGTCTACGCCTTCATCCTCGTGCCCACGCGCAGCGCGCTCGCGGGCGACAGCGAGCATTTTCTCGAGCGCACCGCCAAGATCCAGTGGGCCCTGATGATCTGCGTCTACTGCATCAGCCACGTGCCCGCGCTACTGACGCTGCGCATCCCGGGTTACGAGGGCCAGAACGCCAAGCTGCTTTTCTTCTTCGTGCTCGTGGTGCAGCTGAGCGACGTCCTGCAATACGTCTGGGGCAAGCTCATGGGCCGGCACGCCATCGTCCCCACCATCAGCCCCAACAAGACCGTTGAGGGCTTCTGGGGCGGCGTGCTCTCCGCCACGGCCGTCGGCACGGCCCTGTGGTGGGCCACGCCCTTCACTTGGTGGCAGGCCGGCCTGTTTTCCTTTCTGCTCACGCTGATGGGCTTCTTCGGCGGCCTCGTGATGTCCGCCATCAAGCGCGACCGCGGGGTCAAGGACTACGGCACGATGATCGAGGGCCATGGCGGCGTCATGGACCGGATCGACTCGCTGTGCTTTGCCGCGCCGGTGTTCTTCCACCTCGTCCGCTACTGCTTCACCTGACGCCCCATGGCCTCCATCTACGACATCAAGCCCGCCTTCCAAAGCCTGCTGCGTCCCCTCACCCGCGCGCTGGCCGCCGCCGGCGTGACGGCCAACCAGGTGACCGTCGCGGCCGCCCTGCTGTCGGGCGCGGTCGGCGCCTGCGTGGGATTCAACCCCAGCGCCCGCTGGCCGCTGCTGCTGCTGCCGGGGTTCCTCTTCGTGCGCATGGCGCTCAACGCCATCGACGGCATGCTGGCGCGGGAGCATAACCAAAAGTCGCGGCTCGGCGCCGTGCTGAACGAACTGGGTGACGTGGCCGCGGACACGGCGCTGTATCTGCCGCTGGCGCTGGTGCCGGGATTCTCCCTCTGGTTGGTCGTGCTGATCACCCTCCTCGCGATTCTCAGCGAGATGACCGGCGTGGTGGCGGTGCAGATCGGTGCCACCCGCCGCTACGACGGCCCGATGGGCAAGAGCGACCGCGCCTTCGCCTTCGGCCTGCTGGCCCTGCTGCTCGGTCTGGGCGTGCCCGCCGGGGCCTGGCTGACCTGGGTCCAGTGGCTCATGATCGGGTTGCTGCTGCTGACCATCGTGCGTCGCGCCCGCCGGGCGCTCCGGGAAAAAGTCTAGACCGGCGGCCGGTTGCCGGCCAAGGCCGCATGGATTTCCGGCCGGATGACGATCCGCGGGCGGACGGCGACGAGTTGGGCAAAGGCGTCCGGCGCCGTGGTGGGACGGGAAACTGGATTCGAAACAAGGGCGGGTTCCGGTGGTGGCACTCATGGGTAGCGGATGGCTGATGCCTGTGCGCCGCCAACCGGCCCAAATTATCGTAACTCAGCCCAGGACAATCTACTAGGATTGGCAAAACGTCCTTTTCGGTGCCGGTGGATGCCGCCCAAAGCATCCCTGCGATGAAACGTTCCGCGCCACCGTCTTCCTTCTTGCCATGCTGAATCGGGCCTCGCAAGTTGGGACTCTTTTTCCAACAGCATTAGCCTCCGTGCCCATGAACCAGAACATCCGTAACATCGCCATCATCGCCCACGTCGACCATGGCAAAACCACCCTCGTCGACAAACTTCTCAAGGAAGGCGGCGTCTATCGTGCCAATCAACGCGTCGAAGAACGTGCCATGGACTCCATGGACCTCGAGAAGGAGAAGGGCATCACCATCAAGGCCAAGAACACTTCCGTCCATTGGAAGGACAAGATCATCAACATCGTCGACACCCCCGGCCACGCGGACTTCGGCGGCGAGGTTGAGCGCGCCCTCCGCATGGTGGACGGCGTGCTGCTGGTCGTGGACGCCTATGACGGCCCCCAGGCCCAGACCCGTTTCGTGCTCCGCAAGGCCCTCGCCCACGGCCTCAAGGTCGTGTTGGTCATCAACAAGATCGACCGCGAGAACGCCGAGCCGGCCAAGATGTATGACAAGGTGCTCGAACTCCTCATGGAGCTCAACGCCTCCGAGGAGCAGTTCGACGCCCCGGTCGTCTACGGCTCCGGCCGCGACGGCTACATGATGTATCACCTCGGCGAGGAGAAAAAGGACATGGCGCCGCTCTTCCAGACCATCCTCGACCACGTCCCGCCCCCGTTCGCCAAGCCGAACGAGCCCTTCCACATGCTCGTCTCCAACATCGATTGGAGCGACTACGTCGGCCGCATCGCGGTCGGCAAGATCCTCGGCGGCACCGCCAACATCGGTGACACCGTGTTCATCGTCCGCCATTCCGACGGCAAGCGCGTCCGCGCCAAGATCACCAAGGTCTTCGAGTTCACCGGCCTCGGCACCCGCGAGACCGAGTCCGCCGTCGCCGGCAACATCGTCGGCCTCTCCGGCTTCGAGGACATCGACATCGGCGACACGCTGACGGCCGACGAGGCCGGCCACGCCCTCCCCTTCACCCAGATCGACCCGCCGACCCTCGAGATGCAGTTCTGCGTCAACGACGGCCCGCTCGTCGGCCAGGAAGGCAAGCTCGTCACCTCCCGCCAGCTGCGCGAGCGCCTGATGCGCGAACTGAAGACCAACGTCTCCATCTACATCGAGGACACGGACAAGGCCGGCATTTTCAACGTCAAGGCCCGCGGCGCCATGCAGGTCGCCGTGCTCGTCGAGACGATGCGCCGCGAGGGCTTCGAGCTCCTCGTCTCGCGCCCGACCGTGATCGAGAAGATCGTGGACGGCCAGCGCCATGAACCCTACGAGACGGTCTGGATCGAGGTGCCCGACGAGTGTGTCGGCGCGATCATGCAAAACATGGCCAACCGCAAGGGCCGCCTCACGAACATGGAGAAGCTCCCGCACACCACCATGATCGAGGCCACCATCACCACCCGCGGCCTGATCGGCATGGAGATCGACGTCGTCAACGCCACCAGCGGCCGCGGCGTGCTCAGCCACTTGTTCAAGGAATACGGCCCCTACGCCGGCGAGGTGCTCACCCGCATCACCGGCACGATCATCGCGACCGACGCGGGCGAGACCACCGCCTACGCCCTCGTGATGGTGCAGGAACGCGGCAAGCTCTTCGTCAATCCCGGCGAGCTGGTCTACGAAGGCATGATCGTCGGCGAGAATCCCCGCAACGAGGACATCGCCTGCAATGCCGTGCGCGCCAAGCAGCTCACCAACTTCCGTTCGCAGGGTTCCGGCGTCGCCACCGGCCTCACGCCGGCGTCGAAGCTGTCGCTCGAGCGGGCGATCGAATACATCGCCACCGACGAGCTCGTCGAGGTCACCCCGAAGAGCCTGCGGCTCCGCAAGCGGATCCTCGGCAACGCCGCACGCCAGAAGGCGGCCAAGGCCGGCAAGGCCTGAGGTTCCCTCCCCATCCTCTCCCAGCCCGCGCCGCGCTTCCGCACGACGCGGGCTTTTTATTTGGAAGCGGGACGATGCGATCCTGAGGGGTGGAACCGGTCCTCCGTGACCGGTTTTCCCGCGCACGTCCCACAACCCGTCCCGGAGGACGGGTTCCACCATGAGGTGCGCGGTTCTTCAGTGGAGAATGGCAGTCCTACAGCTTTGGCTCGGGCCGCCCTTACTTGGCTTGCGCCGGATCCGGCGCGTGCCCGGCCGTCTCCCGCTCGATCTCCGCGGCCTTGATCAGGCCGTGGGCGCTGGATTTGCCGGTGAACCGGACGCAGAGCTTGTCCATGATGACATAGACGATCGGGATGACATAGAGCGTGATGACGGTCGAGAGCATGAGCCCGCCGACCACCACGATGCCCATCGGGTTGCGCGTCTCCGCCCCGGCGCCCGAGGCGAAGGCGATCGGCGTCGCGCCCAGCACCGTCGAGATCGACGTCATCAGGATCGGCCGGAAACGGATGGTGGCCGCCTCGAACGCAGCCTCGGCGGCGCTGTCGCCCTTTGTCACCTGGAGCTGGTTGGCGAACTCGACGATCAGGATGCCGTTCTTGGCCACCAGGCCGATGAGCATGATGAGGCCAAAGCGCGAGAAGAGGTTGTCGGTCATCGCCACGCCCCAGAAGCGCGTGCAGTAGAGCACCAGCAGGCCGCCGGCGATGGCGATGAAGACACCGGTGAAGATCGTGACCGGGTGGATCCAGGATTCGAACTGGGCGGCCAGGATCAGGAACGTGAAAAGCAGGGCCAGGCCGAAGAGGATGATGGTGTCGTTGCCGCTCTCGACAAACTCCCGCGTCTCGCCATCCCACGCGAAGGTGTAGCCGGGCGGCAGCTTCTGGCGGGCGAGACCTTCCATGAAGACCACGCCGTCGCCGATGGTGCGGCCCTCCGCCATCTGGCCGGACACGGTCACGGCCCGCAGCCGGTCGAAGTGCGGGTAGCTCTCGGGCACGGTGTTCTCGGACCAGCTCACGACATTGCTGAGCTGCACCAGCACCCCGTCGGTGGAGCGCACGTAGAGCCGCGCCAGGTCGCTGGGCGTGGCGCGGTTGTCGTCGGTCACCTGCACCATCACGTAATACTGCTGGTTGCCGCGCTGGAACTCGGTCACCCGGCGGCCGCCGAGCAGGGACTCGAGGGTCGAGGCGACCGCGCTGATCGGCACCTTGAGGTCGGCGGCCTTGGCGCGGTCGATGTTGACGTCAAGCTGCGGCTTGGTCGGCGACGGATCCACCCGGGG
>JAQSDJ010000195.1 GCA_029945855.1 Lacunisphaera sp. | reverse complement strand
GCACATTGGCGGGATCAGCGATCCCGCCCTACAGTTACTTGACCCCGCGGGCCCGGAGCAGGGCCTCGAGGAAGTAGTAGTCGCCGTAGTTGATGGGGACGTCGATCTCGCTGTTCTTGGGATGATTGCCGGTGGCGTGCTTGAGGATGAAGCCGCCGTTGGTGCCGGGCTCGGCCAGATAGGCGGGTGAGGCGAGGCTGCGGAGCTGCGCCTCGGCGAAGGCGCGGTAGCCGGCCGCGGTGGCGGCATCGACGTAGCCGCGCAGTTCCAGCAGGGCGGAGCAGATGATGGCGGCGGCGGAGGAGTCGCGCGGGGCGTCCGGGATCTTGACGTCATCGAAATCCCAATAGGGCACCTTGTCGGCCGGCAGGCGCGGGTGGTTCATGACGAAGGCCGCGATCTTCTGCGCCTGCGCGAGGTAGCGCGGATCCTTGGTCTCGCGATACATGACGGTGTAGCCATAGAGCCCCCAGGCCTGGCCGCGGGCCCAGGCGGAGGAGTCCGCGGTGCCCTGATGGGTCACCCGCTTGATGACCCGGCCGGTGGCCGGATCATAGTCGACCACGTGGACCGTGCTGTCGTCGGGACGGAAGTGATTTAGGATCGTGGTGTCGGCATGGCGAAGTGAGATGTTGCGATACGGGCCCGTTGGATCCTCCCGCGCGGCCCACATCATGAGTTCCAGGTTCATCATGTTGTCGATGATGACGGGGAAGGTGAACTGGCCGACACCGTGGTCCCAGGACTTGATGCAGCCGACGGTGGGATTGAAGCGCGTGCTGAGGGATTTCGCGCCGGTGAGCAGCACGGGCCGGTAGGCCGGGTTGCCGGTCAGGCGCAGGCCGTTGCCGTAGCTGCAATAGAGGATGAAGCCGACGTCGTGCGTCTTGGTGTTGTGCTGCTCGGGCGCGAGGAGGGCGGTGAATTTCTCGGCCGACGCGCGCCACTGGGCGTCGCCGGTGGCCTCGAAGAGATACCACAGCGAGCCGGGGAAAAAGCCGCTGGTCCAGTCGCGGGTCGGGATGGTGACCAGCTTGCCGTGCTCGAAGGTGCGCGGCAGCGGCCTGGCGGCGTCGGCCGGCAGGTGCGCGAGCATCCACCCGTATTGCTTCGCCGAAGTGGCGAGGGCGGTGTCGATGACGCCGGCCAGCGGCTCGGCGGCCGGGGTGGCACCGGCCGGAGACCAGGCGAGGGCAAACCCGAGAGCGAGTAGGGACGAGGGGATTTTTAGAGACAGATGGTTGGTCATGGAAAAGGGGACAAGAAAGCGGGAAAACAGGTATAGCTTGTGGCGAAGGCGACTCAGGGATTCAAGGATTCGGGGGTGGGAAGCAAGTCCAAGCTGAGCAAAAACGCGGTTGCTTCCCGCTTGGTCTTTTCCTCCGCCGCGCGGCCGGCCGGTCCATACTTGGTGGAGGTATAGGAGTGCCCCAAGCCCTCGAAGGTGATCAAATCGCAGCGGTTGCCTTGGCGGATAAGTTTGTCGCGAAAGGCGGTGGAGTTTGCATAGGGCACGGTGGTGTCGGCCGTGGCATGGAAGACGAGGGCAGGAGGCATCCTTGCCGGCATCTGGTCGGTCACCGAGCAGGCCAGGGCGCGGGCGGCATCGCCGCCAAAACGCTTGGGCCCGCCATAGCCACCAGCCTTCGTGTCCGTCACCGGGTTCAACAGGATGAGGGCGGCCGGGAGCAGGGCCGGAGCCGGATCACCCGGGGCGGGGCCCGGGAAGGGAATCGCGGTCCACGCGGCCACGTGACCGCCGGCGGAACCGCCGAGGACGATGATCCTGGCGGGATCGATGCCCAGTTCGGCGGCGTGCGCGACGATCCAGCCCAGCGCCGCCCGTCCGTCGGCAATGCAGTCTTCCGGCGTGCCGCCGAGGCGATCCCGGGTGCGGTAGTCGGGGGCCACGCCGACGAGACCAAGGGTGGCGGCCCACTCCGCCCACCGGATACTGCTGGCCGGGGTGCCCGAGTTCCACCCGCCGCCAAAAAATGCGACCAGGCAGGGGCGGCGGTTGGCGCGGGACCAGCCGGTGGGCTTGACGACATGCAGACGGAGTTCGGTCCCGTCCGCCTCGCGGAAGACATGAGGCTCACTCCCGGGCAGGGACAACGGGGTGACATCGTAGCGCTTCCGCGCCGGTGCTTCGACCTCAACCGAACCGGGTGCGGCGGACAGCGGCCGGTTGTGGATCAACCGCCAGCGGGAGTCCGCCGCCGACGAGGAGGCAAAGGGCGCGAGGATTTTCCTCAAGGCCGGGTCGTCGCGATGGTGCAGAAACTGGTCGAGCAGGGGGACCAGCCGGCTGCGGTCACCGTCGTGGAGATCCGGTTTTGGCCAGGGCTTGGCCGGGTCGATGTAAGGCGCGAGATAGACCAGCGCGGCCCGCAGGCTCCGCCCGTCGGAGGTGGTGTAGGACCACCAGTCGAGGCCGACGTGGCGGGCAAGTTCGGCGCAGGCAAACAGCGCGTCCAGGTTGTAGAGGGAATAGTCGAGGGATTTGGTGCGGGCCAGTTCGTGCGGCTGGGCGCCATCGGGGGTGATGTGGGCCGCCAAGCGCCGGGTCAGGCCTGCGGCCAAGATCGCGGCCGCATCGGCAGGACGATCGAGCACGAGCGCGAGATGTGCGACCTGAGCATCATACCAGGTGCCATGATTGTTGTGCTCGCGTTGTTCGTCCCGGCCGTTCGGGCTGGTCGTGAGCCATTCGTAGAAGGCCGCGAGCCATGACTGGTAGGCGGCGCGGTCGGCCGGGTTCCAGGCGGATGATCCGGCGAGGAGGGCGAGGCCTTCGTTCACGCTGATGAGCTGGCGGGATTCGATGATGCCAATGCCGCGGCCATCCGTGAGGCCGGGAATCGCCTGGGCGTGCTGGAGATGGGGGTTCATCCGGGTGGCGGGATCGAGGAACCAGACGCGCGCCAGCCGGGCGGCTTGTCGGGCGTAGCGCTCATCCCGCGTGAACCAGTAGGCAAGGCCCAGGGTTTCGATGGCCGTGCTGACTTGGGCGAAGGCCTTGTAGTCGCTCCGATCCCGGGAGGCCGGATTCACCTCGCCGTCCCGGCGGATGAAGGGAAGTCCGTCCGCCTTGGCGGGATCGGGCCACCAATAAGGACCGTAGCTGAAGTAGTCATGCTTGTCGCCGCTGGCGGCGGTGAGCGGCTTGTCCATCACCGACAGCGGACGCAGGGCCAGCGCCGCATCGGCCTCGGCGCGCAGGCTGGTCAAGGCCGCTTGCAACGAGGACTCACCCCGGTCCAGCGACCTGCGGGAGTCGGCGATGGCGGCGGCGGGAATCAGGAAGGTGCGCGGGAGGGGCGCGCCGCCCAGGCTGCCTCCGGAGGCACAGGCGAGAAGCAGGGTGAGGACGAAAGCGGTTTTCATGGTTGGCGAAGCCAGAGGGTCGGGTAACGGATGGGGAAGTTACGGCGCACTTCCTCAACCGCCGGATCGCCCGGAAGGCTTTTCCACAGGGTCAGCCAGTCCTCGCGGCCAGCCGCCAGCGCCCCGAAAAGCAACGCGGGTTGCCGCACCGGCCACTCCTGCCAGTAGAGGACGTCGGGTGGACGGGTCCATTTGGACTTGTCGGCGAGGAAAGGCGCGAGGAATTCCACGCCGCGGACCATGGTGCGTCCATCCGGCAGCTGCCAGGTCAGCAGATTTTCCTGTGGAGTGGAGAGCACCACGGCGAGGGCGGTCATCACATCCAGGTTAAAGATCGAGTAACCATAGGCCTTGGTCCGGGCCAGCTCCCGCGGGAAACTGCCGTCCGGTGCCATCTGCTTGGGCAGAATCACCTCCTTGAAACGGCGGCGGCAGTCCGCGAGGGTCGTTTCGTCGTCCAGCAACAGTGCGAAGCAGGCAGCCTGCAGTGTCCAGCACACCCCATGGTTGTTGTCCGCTTTGCCCTCCTCGATGCCGTAGGGATGCGTCTGCAGCCAGTGCAGGTATTCGCGGAACCATTGGTTGACCGCATGGGCGGTGGCGGCGTCGTAGGCCGGTGAACCTTGCAAACGGCGGATGCCCAGGGCCACCTCGGCCAAGTGGACCGTATCAATCAAGCCGGTGGCGCGTCCCGTGCAGACGCCCTGGATGGCTTGGGCGTATTGCAGGTTGGAATTCATTTTGGTCGCCGGGTTTACGAACCAGACGCGCAGCTGGTCCACGGCGGAACGGGCAAAGCGTTCGTCCCGGGTGAGGTCATAGGCGGCCAACAGCGCGCAGGCATCCCGCGCAAAGGCGAACATCAGACGCCGGTGCGCGACGAAGTTGTCCGGATTGGTTTCCCCGTCCCGCCGGATATAGGGTCCTTGGGGCTTCCGGGGGTCGGGCCACCAATAATCGCCCTCGGAGGAGAAATCGTGCGGGCCGCCCGGGCTGCGGGGATTGGCCACGGCCGTGATCGACACGGGCTGCGCGCCCAGCGCGGCCTCGGCCAGGGGCAACACGCGCGGCGCTTCGTGCGCGGCGAGATTGAAAGTCAGCAAGGCGAGGGCGGTGAGCATGGCCGGCGGGGGAAGAGAGGAAGTTTGGCCCATGCGTCCCACATGCGGTCGGGATTGGCCTCGGCCTGCGCGTCGGCCGACGGCGCCCGGCCGAGCCAGGCGGCCGTCATCACCAAAGGCACAAAAAGATGCCGGATGCGTGCAGGCGTCCGCATGGTGGTTGCGTGACTCGTGACGTGACTACGCCTTGGGCGGGAGCGCGCCCGGCCAGCCCTTGCGCCATTGGGCCATCAGTTTTTCGACGAGTTCCGTATTGGCCGGGTTCCGGGCAATGTTGTTGTTCTCGAGCGGATCGCCCTGGTGGTCATACAGCTCGATGGCGTCGATCTTCGAGTGATCCTTGCGATCGACCCAGACGGTGAAGCGATAGCGGTCGGTCCGCATGGAATAGCCCATGAGCCCGTTCTCGACTTTGGCCTGGGCGCGGCTGCGGGGATACTGGCTGAAGGCGGCGGTTTTCCAGGGACGGTCAGGCTGGTCGAGCAACGGCTTCATGCTCACTCCCTCGAGATGCGCCGGCAGCGGCAGGCCCGCGAGTTCCGTCAGCGTGGGGTAGATGTCGACAAATTCGACCAAGGCATTCGACCTGGCCCCGACGGCTTTCATGCCCGGGGCGGAGAGCAGCAACGGGGCGTTGGTGTCGTTCTCGGTGGTGGTGTGTTTGCACCAGGCGTCGTGTTCCCCGAGCTTCCAGCCGTGGTCACCCCAGAGGACGATGATGGTGTTCTCGCGGAGGCCGAGGCGGTCCAGTTCATCCAAGACCTTGCCGAGTTGTGCGTCCATGTAGCTGATCGCGGCATAATAGCCGTGCTTCAATTGGCGGGCGAGGGGATCGGGGATGGAATCCACGGGGATGCCGTCGTAGTTGCGCAGTTCGCCGCCGGGAAGGATGGCATATTCCGGGGCGCCCTGGGCGCGGAACTTGTTCGGGGCCAGTTCGATCTTGGCCGGGTCATAGAGGTCCCAGTATTTCTTCGGCGCGACGAAGGGGAGGTGGGGCTTGATGAAGCCGACCGCGAGGAAGAAAGGCTCCTTTTTCTGGCTCATTTCCCGCAAGGTGGTGATGGCGAGTTCGGCCACTTTGCCGTCCTGAAAAGTGTCGTCCGGGACATCGGCGGCCTCGAAGGCGGGGCCGCGGGAGTTGAGGCCCGTGGAGGGCGGGCCATCAGGGCTTTTCTCAGCGGGCGGGGCGTTCTTCTTCTTGCCCCTGCCTTTTCCGGCATCGTCCGGCTCGATCTCATACTGGCGCTGGTCGAGCTTGACGTTCTCCGGCAGGGCGTAGCGCACGGCCTTGGGCGTGGTCAAGGGCACGGACCAGGTGGCATCGTCAGCCAGATTGCCGTGGTAGATCTTGCCCATGCCTTGGACAAAGTAGCCGTGGTTCTTGAAGTGCTGGCCCAGGGTGACGACGTTGGGCAGCGCGACCCGGAAGTGCGTGACGAGGTCCCAGACCTGCGTGGTGTCGGGCCGGGTGCCGGTCATGAGGCTGGAGCGGGTGGGGGAGCACACGGCCTGCTGGCAATAGGCCCGGTTGAACGTCACGCCGGCCTTGGCGATGCGGTCGATATTGGGGCTCTTGATGTAGTCCTTGCCGTAGGCGCCGAGTTCGGGGCGCAGGTCGTCGACGGCGATGAAGAGAATATTGGGGCGCTTGGGCGCCGACTCGGCGGCCAGGGCCAGGTTGGGGACGCCTGTTGCAAGGCAAAGGGCGGCAAGGAGGGATGCTTGTGGATTCATGGCAATTTTAGGGAGGTGATGTGAAAATATTTAGGCGGGGAAACACGGTCGGTGGGGAAGGGTATTATTTGTTCTTTTGACCTTCCTTGCGCTTGGCCACGTTGCTGGCATGGCGGCCGGAGGGGTCGCCCGTGTCCACGATGCCGCCGGCGGGATTGAGCTGGTCGAGGGCGGCCTGCAGGCGCTGGCGCGCGGCGATCGCAGCCGGATCCTTCGTGTCGGCGGGCACCAGTTTCTCGCTGAAGGGCGCGTCGGCCATGTCGTAAAGCTCGCCGGACTGGTTCAGTTTCCAACCGGTTTCGCGCACATACCAGCTGCGCGCGAGCTGGTTGAAGGCCCAGGTGCGGGGCTGGCCCTTCTGACCCCGCCACTGCGGGGCGAGGCTGTGGCCGTCGATGATCGTCTTCTCGGGCAGCTTGGCCCCGGCCAACTCGGCAAAGGTCGGGAAGAAGTCGGTCGAATCGACCATGTCCTTGGAGACCGCACCTGCCGGAATCACCCCCGACCAGCTGACGATGGTCGGTTCCAAGCCGCCACCTTCCAGCATCGAGCCTTTGGCTCCGGCCAACCGTCGGCCCCCGATGGTGGCCCGGTCGGCCCGGCCGTTGCCCGTGCCGTTGTCGCCCATGAAGACGATCACCGTCTTTTCTCTCAATTTGAGGCGGTCGAGTTCGGCCAGCAACTGGCCGACCAGCTTGTCCATGTAGCGCACGTTGTCCTCGTAGAGGGTCTGGTCCTTGCTGTCCGGCGCGCTGTCCGGCGTGGGCAGGATCTCGGTGTGCACATGCGACAGGGAGTAATACAGATAGAAGGGCCGGCTCTGGTTTTCGGTGATGAAATCCACCGCCAGCCGGTGCATGACATCCGGGAGGTATTCCTTGTCCCGGAGAGGGATCTTCTTGCCGTCCACTTCATAGGTCTCGGCCTTCTTCTGGGTGTTCCAATAGGCGCCGCTGCCTTGGAACTTCAGGTAGCGGTCGAAGCCGAATTCTGCCGGACCCAGGGGTAGCTGGCCCCATTTGCCGATGGCCGCGGTCACATAGCCCGCCTGCTTCAGGACCCGCGGCATCATGGTTTCCGCCGCCGGGGTGAATTCGCCGGTGGCATCCTGGTTGGTGGCGCCGGTCCGGAACGGATAGCGCCCGGTCAGGAGCTGGGCGCGCGACGGCCCGCAAAGCGGGACGGTGTAGGCGTTGGTGTAGCGCAGCCCCTCGCGGGCCAGACGGTCGATGTTGGGCGTCTGATAGTGGTCCGCGCCATAGCAGCCCACTTCCCCGACGCCGTAGTCATCCGCGAGGATGAAGATGATGTTGGGCTTGGCGGGTTGGTCGGCGGCAACCAAGGCGGGCGCGGTGGCGACGGCGAGCAGGAGGGGCAGGGATGGGAACGGGTTCATGAGAGGGGCTTGACGCGGTGGGCGGCGGAAAGTTTCCGGAGTGGGGACGGGGCTTAGAATTTCACGGTGACAGACAGGTCATACTGTGTCGGCATCACGTAGGCATAAGTGTAGGCATTTGCTCCGGACGCCATGCGCGTGAAGCCGGTCTTGCGAATCCTTCCGTTCTCCAGGTCGGTCAGGTTGCGAACGTCGGCGCGGATGATGACCTGCCGACCCCACATGTTCTGGGTGCGCGTGACATAGGCGCTTACAAGGTGGGTGGAGCCGCCGATCAATTGCTGGCCGTTGGACTGGCCGAAGAAATAGTCGTCGCGCCAAATGCCGTTCATCCCGAGGCGGACCCCCTTCACCGGTTTCCAGGAAGCCTTGGGGAAAGCATAGTCGACGACCCAGCTGGCCGACCACGGGGCGGCCCGGGCCCCGACGGACCGGCCCGTGAAATCCAAGGTATCGAGCAGCAGCTTGGCGTCCGCCAGCAGGGCGGGGCTTTCGTCCGGCCGCTTCACCGCCGCGTCGTAATAAGCCCGGAAAGAACCCAGGTCCGGGATGCTGGAGACATCCGCGTAGGCGAGGGTGAAGCGGAGTTGCAGCCCGGTGACGGCCTGCACCATCAGGGTCAGGTCGGCACCCTGGGACTTCTCGGTGGCCGTGTAGTTGCGGGAAGCGCTGGCGGTGCCCGGCTCCCGGTATTTGTAGTTGGGATCACCGGGCAGGACGTTGTTGGGATTCATCAGGTCCTCGGTGTTGGTGTCGGAAAAGGAAACAACGTTGTTCCAGCTCAAGACGACATTCTGCCGGTCGATCTCGAACAGACCGAAGGCGAGCGAGGCGCGATTCTTGAGCACGTTCCCCTTGAGGCCGATCTCCTTGGTCACGCCGGAAATGGGTCCGATGGTCACCCGGTCAAACGTGCGGTTATCCTGAAAACGGAACGACTCGGAATAGATGCCGTAAAGATTGAGGTTCTTGGTGAGCGCAAAGGTCAGGCCGCCGGCATAGCTGGTGTTCGAAAGATGCATGTTCATGTTCTCGACGTATTCCCCGGGCAGGGCATCACTCTTCTTCGGCGTGAACACATCCTCGTTATACTTACCTTCCTTGCGCGTGGCGACATAGCCGTAGAGGCGGCCGGTGTCGCGGCGCGCGCCGAGCAAGGACTGGAGCCGGCCGCCGAAGTAGCGGCCGCTGGCCGAGAACGAGGCCGCATAGGCCTGGCGCCATTCGGTGCCGTCGGATGCGGAGCTGCCCGAGGCAAAGAACCGCAGGGGCACCATGTTCACCAGGCTGGTGACCGGCAGGGCGCTGGGCTGCATGCGCTCGAACAGGGCGCGGGAGTAGAAGGCCGGATCATCGAGATACAGGCGGAGCCGGCCGCGGTCGGCCGTCGCATTGATCGTGGTGGCGGTGCCACCGTCAACTTTCGCGGTGTTGAAATACTGCCAGCGTTGATTGAGGGCCATGTCCTCGCGGTATTCGTAGCCGGCGACGAGGATCTGCTCCATCCACGGCAGCTTGTCGAATTTGTAGACGGCGGTGCCGCGGAAGGCGTGGACGTCATTGGTGAAATGTTTCCGGTCCAGCGACGAGTCGATGTAGGGCCGGCCGTTGACGTCGGTGCTGATGGTCGAATCGAAGCTGTTGTCATTTCGTTCTTCCGACTGGTATTGGTGGTTGTAAGCGAGCTCGGTGCTGACGGGCCCGATCTGTTGCTCCACGGTGGCAGAAAACGTGTGGAAAGGACGGGAGTGATTGTCGAAGGCGCCCCGGATATTGTAGCTCTTGGGGAAACCATTGATCCGCTTCGTTCCCACAATGGCACCCGCGGCATTGCGCATCTGGACGTCGAAGTATCCGCCCTCGACCAGGGTCGGCTGCCCGCCGAAGGGATTGTTGGCTGAACTGCGGTCGGCGCTGGGCAGCGAGGCTTGTGCGATCCAGACCCCGTCCGAGGTGAAATAAGTGCCGGCCGTGCCAAAACCGAGACCCCGGGCGGACTGCTCGCGCACGTCGATGCCACTCAGACCACGGGCATTCTGATATTCCCCCTGCTCATACTCGAGGCGGATCGACGTCGGCTTGAACGGTTGATAGGCGAGCGCGAGGCTCGCGGCCTTGAACTTGTAGGTGGATGAGTCCTGGTAAGTTTTATCCAGCCGCTTGACCGCATTGACGCGCAGGGCCAGGCGGGAGTTGAGCGTCCGATTGAAATCGAACTGATAGCGGTAGCCGCCTGCGCTGTTCACCCGGGCGAGGACGGAACCGAAATTCTTCTGGAGGGGACGCTTGGTGAACGAGGCCCCATTTCCGCCCGGTTCCACTTCGCCGAAGATGAGGGAATTGGAGCCCTTGCCGAAATCGAAACGCTCGACGTTGTAGGTGTCGGAAGGGATATACCAACGGAAATAATTGCGGCTGACGTTATTGGTCTGGCTGAGGCCGCGGAAGGAGAAATTCCCCTTCATATTGTCGTTCTCCATGATGGGCAGGGCATAGACGTTGGCCACAAAGCCCGCCACGGCATCGGCTGAGTCCAGCGCCAGATCCTCCATGAAGTCGGAGGTGATCGCGTCAATGTTGACCGGCACATCCTTCAGGGATTGCCGGGTGCGGGTGGCGGACAGCGTGTCGCTGGCGGTCCAGCCCTTTTCGGCGGTGACCGAGAAGGGGGAAAGCACGACCACTTCCTCGTTGCCGGCCGGGGCGGAGGCGGAGGCTTGGGCGAGGATCGTCGTGACCGGGGCGAGCAATAGGCCGCAGAGCAGCGGTAAGTGGAACAGGCGCATCAGGGGTTGTTTGGTTGTCATCTGGGGTAGTGGGTTAGTGATGGGCGGTCAGACACGTGGGTTCACTGACCGGCGGGGTTGATTCGGAGGCTTGAAATTAACAGGGGGAAGGCCGGCTGGCTGCGCCTTTCATCGTGCAAGCGTTGCATGAAAATGAGCGTATCATCACGAATTGCCCGCAGGTATGGGTCACGTTGTCGGCGAGTTCAAACAGGCCGAAATCCTCGAGGAATTCACTGGTCATCACATTGACGGTGTAGGGCAGATCGATGATCCGGGTGTTTACCCGGCTGCCGGTCATGGACTCGGAGACGGTGTAACCGCGGTCCGCGCTGGTGGTGACCGTGAAGGGGGAAAGCTCCACGGTCTCATTAACAGCCGGTGCTGTGGTTTGGGCGGTCAGGCACACCGCCGGCAGGCTCAGGAGGGCGAGAAGGGGCAGGAGGCGCGAAGGGATGGATCGGTGCATGGGTAGGAGGTCAGGCCGACGGGGGGGTGGGGTTCAGGGGCGAGGCAGATAACCAAGCTGACCTTTCTAAGATACCCTACCGGGGCGCTGATCCGCCATCGGTCGTTTGTATGAGTGCCGGTCGGCCCCGATTTCCCGCCGCTCCAGCCGGTCGGCCCCGTGTCGGCTGCCGGCTAAGATTCTCGCCCCAAAAACTTGAGCACCGCCTCGGTGCGGGTCTGCACGTGCAGCTTGCCATAGACCGCATGGATATGCGTGCGCACCGTGCTCATGGTGATCCCGAGTTGCTCGGCGATTTCCTTGTAGAGGCACCCTTTGGCGAGCAACCGCAGGATCTCGTTTTCCCGCACGCTCAATTGTTCCATGTTGGTGGCCGCTTGCTTCATCTGATGAAAATGGGCCACCACCTTGCGCGCGATTTGCATGGACATGGGGGAACCGCCGGCATGCACCTCCCGCACGGCCTGGACCAATTCTTCCGCGGACATGTTCTTGAGCAGATAGCCATTGGCGCCGGCCCGCAGGGAATTGAAGATCTGGTCGCTTTCCTCGTAGGTCGTCAGCATGAGCATATGCAATTGCGGGACCTTGGCCTTCAGCTGGGCCACGCACTCGATGCCGCTCATGCCCGGCAGGTTGATGTCGACCAGGGCCACTTGCGGGTGAAGTCCGGGAATGCCCTGCACGGCCGCCTCCCCGCTTTCAAAGGCGCCGAGGCATTTGATGTCGGCGATGCGACTGAACAATTGGACCAGCCCGTCCCGGGTTCCCTGCTTGTCCTCCACGATGGCCAGGGTGACGGGGGCGGAAGTCATGACTTCAGTCTGCACGTTACCGGGCGGAGATGAAGGCAATTTCCCCATATCGGACAAACGTATGATCCGTTCAGGCGGGCGGCTTGAGGCCGATCGCGAGTTCAATCCGGGTGCCGCCACCTGGATTGCTCTTGATCGAGAAGGAACCACTCACGGCGGCCATGCGTTGGCGCATGTTGCCGAGACCATCGGCATGGGGCCCGGCGGGCTGCGGGTCAAAGCCCCGGCCGTCGTCGGCGATCGTGACACGCAGGGTGCGATTCTGGATGGTCAGCTCCAGCCGGACGGCTCGCGCCTGGGCGTGTCGCACCACATTGGTCAGGGCCTCCTTGACCGCGAGGAACAGGTGGTGGCGCAGTTCCGGGGTCAGTTGCATCTCGGGGGGATTGTCCGGCAGGTCGACCTCGCAGGTGATGCCGGCCGAGCGCAGGAATTCCACGGCATACTGGCCGACATAACTGATGAGATGCGGCAGGGTGTCGTTGCTCGGGTTGATCGCCCAGATGGTCTCGTCCAAGGACTTCAGGACCTGCTGGGTGGTGCGGGTGATCTGGCGCAGATGGGTTTCCGTGCTGCTGGCGGAGTGGCTGTCGGGAATCGCATTTTCACTGAGCAGCTTGATGTGGGCGAGGCTGCCGCCGAGATCATCGTGGATGTCGCGCGCTATCCGCGTGCGTTCCTGGGACAGGGCCGCCAGTTGCTCGGACTGGCGCAGCCGGGCCTGCAGCCGGCGAAACGAGACCAGGCGGACCAGCGCCACCACCCCGGCGGTGAAGACGGCCAGCACCCCCAGGCGGAACCACCATTCCTGCCAGATGAACGGGGTGACGGTCAGCGCCACCGTGGCGGGAGCCTGGCTCCAGACCCCGGTCTCGCTGCAGGCAATCACCTCGAAACGGTAGTTGCCCGACGGCAACCGCGAATACCGGGCCTGGCCCTCGATGCCGGCATCCGTCCAGGTTTCCTCCAGGCCGGCTAGCCGGTAGCGGTAACGCACGTTCTCCGAGGCGGAAAAACTCGGGGCGGTGAACTGGACCAGCAGACGGTAGTGGTCGGGCGGCACCTGCAAGGTGGTGCCGGGCACGGCCAGTTCCGCCAGGTCCGGACTTTGTTCCGCGCGGAGTGGAAAGGAACGATCACGCAGCGCGACCAGCCGGTCGTCCACCGACACGGCCTCGAGGAAAACCGGCGGCGCGACGGGATTAGCCGCTATATTGGACGGGTTGAGGGATAAAATGCCAAGACTGGTGGCGAAGCGCATCTGCCCGTCGGCGGCCAGGCAGACGGTGGGAAAGTTGTCGTAGTGCGGTTGCAAATTGGGGAGACCCTCGGTGCGGCCGTAGAAATTCGGGCGGGGCTTGTCCCTGCCATCCGTCATCATCCCGGCCAACGCCGGGCCCGACAGTTTGTAGAGCCCGTGGGAGCCGGCCAACCAAAGGGCCCCGCTCTTGTCCGATCCCAGCTGGCTGATGATGTCGGGCACCAAGCTGGTTTTGCCGGCAAAGAGCGTATACTTGCCGTCCTTGAAATGGGCAATGGCGCGCTCGGCGTAGCTGATCCAAAGACTGCCGTCCGCCGTCGCATGCAGGCAGCGCACCGAGGTGGTGATCGCGTCACGCAGAGCGGGATCGGGCCCAAGGGTGTCGCCGATAACCTTCAGGATTTGTCCGTCCGAGGTTCCCACCCAGATTTGCCCGGTGGCATCCTGGGCGATGGAGCGAATGTTCCGGGCGGTGGCCGGCACCGAAATAGCGCGCAGCGCCCCGCCGGCGAGATGGTAGAAGCTGCCGGGCCGTCCGCCCGTGGAGAACCACAGGGAATCGTCCGCCGCGATGAACAGCGAGCGGATGGAGCCGCCCGGCGGTCCTTGGCGAGGCGACCAGGTGCGGCTTTGACCGGTGCGCAAATCAATTTCACGCAAGCCCTGGCCCCGCGTCCCGACCCAGAGCCGGCCGGAGCGGTCAGCGGCCACGCAGGCCGCCGAGTCACCGGCCCACATCGCGCCGGTCGGCTGGACTGACCAGGTTTTACCGTCCCCGCTGACCAGGTGTCCGTTGGCGGTGGCCGCCCAGTAGCGGCCGGCGAAGTCCTGGCAGACTGACGAAATGGAGGTCGAGGGCAGGCCGGCTTCCACGCCCTGCAGATCAATGACACGCGGCCGGAGGCGGTTCAGGCCGCCCCCATAGGTGCCGGCCCAGATGTTCCCCTCCCGGTCCTCCAACAAGGCACTGACCTGCTGATGGGATATCTTGACGGCCTGAAGACCGGATTCATCGAAGCGGAAGAGGCCATGGCCGAGCGTGCCGATCCAGACAACGCCCGCATGGTCCTCGAGCAGGGACAAGGGGCTGCACCCGGCAGGCAGTTCCGCCTGCTGGATGGGCGGGACACCGGCCGTCAGCCGGTAGAGCCGGTTGCCGGCGCAGGCCCACACCCCGTTGCGGCGTGCCGCGACGAGAACGACATCGCTGTCTGCCAGCCGGTATTGTTCCTGGAAAGTTTGGCCCTCCAGCAGGCCGATCCGACCGCTCAAGGCGCACCAGACCCGGCCTTCGAGGTCGATCGCCAAGGCGGCCCGACCATTTGGCGTGCTTCCGTCCGAGAGGGCCAGTGCCTTGAACTGGTTGCCGTCCTTGCGGAGCACGTCATGGCCCAACGCCAACCAGACGGTGCCGTCCTTCATTTCGACCAGGTCGTTCAGCATCCCGGCCGGAATTCCGCTCGCCATCGTGTAGGCTTGCGCGGCCGTGGGACTGACCATGAGGAGCGTCTCGCGATAAGCACTCAGCCAGAGGTTGCCCGAGGAGTCTTCCTGCAGGGCCCGGGCGCCGTTGCCGATCACTCCCGCGACCGCCGAAAGGTGAAACTCCTCAAAGTTTCGCCCGTCAAACCGCAGCAATCCCCCGAGCGTCGATACCCAGATCCGGCCATCGCGCGATTGGGTCAGGCCGGTGACGCGGTTGTCGAGCAGACCGTCATCCGCCTCCCACACCCGGGTGTTCCAGTCGGAGGGGGGCGCGGCCGGCAAGCCAACGGCAAGGAGAGTGAGCCCAAGCCCTGCGCGGCACCACCCCAGGGCGGAATTACGGGGGCCGCGATTCCCGTGCCCGGCAAAATGCCGCCTCATCATCAGGCGGAGTGCACAAAACGTAAACCTTGGTTCGGCGATGATCACGGGATGAGGCCGCGTGTAACGGCCGAGTCAGGCAAGAGGTTCATGCTGTGATGGCAGACGGTGAGGCACATGCAAGGCTGGGACATGCCGTTGCACGGAGAATTCGAGGGGATGGGCGGGGAAACTGGAGGCTGGCGTCTCGCTCACCGGCATCAGCGGCGGGAAACGATAACGTCTCACCCGCCGGCTGGCGGCGTGGTTTCGACTTCCCGCCAGATCCGTTCCAGCACCGGCTTGATGACCCGCGTGACGGGCATGAGGGCGAGGACAGGTATCAGGATCAGTCGCATGCGATAGGGTGGATCGAGGGAGCGAGGGTGGGCAAAGATGGGTTGGCCCTGAAGCCCGAAGGCTGACGGTCAGGGTCGCGGGCCCATGAGGGCCTCGGCCGCGCGGGCCAGGTAGGTGTTGGCGTCCTGACGGGCGAGCTTGACCAAGGGTGCAAATTCCGCCGGGGCGGGAGGGAGTTGGGCCA
>JAQSDJ010000194.1 GCA_029945855.1 Lacunisphaera sp. | reverse complement strand
AATCAGTTTTTCGATCAGCTCAACAAAGAGCGGGGGTTGGCCACGAGCGGCCTGCGTGAGCGTGTGCATGGAAATTCGTCAATTAATACGTTACAAATTATCCGGGGTCGCTCCGGTCGGTCGGGCCCGCCCTGCCTGGCGGCCGTAGGCTTGGCGAAGGCTGCAGCTGGTCGAACGGGCCTGCCCGGTCGGTCGGCCGCAGGCTCGGCGAAGGCGGCGTCGCGTCGAACGGGCCGGCCCCGAGCTGGTCGAACGGGCCCGCCCTGAGCATGTCGAACGGGCCCGCCCTGAGCATGTCGAATGGGCTCTTCACGCCCAGCCCAGGTTTCTTCATGCAATGCAGGTAAATCTGGGTGGTGCGGATGTCCGCATGACCCAGCAGGTCTTGGACCGTCCGCAAATCAGTGCCGCCATCCAGCAACTGGGTCGCGAAGGAGTGCCGGAACACATGGGGTGTCACGCGCTTGTTGATGCCGGCCGCCGTCGCCGCTTTGCGGACGGCATTCTGGAATGCCCCGTCCAGCGTATGGTGCCTCCGCACCGTGCCCGTCGCGGGATCACGACTGGCCTCCCGCGAGGGAAAGAACCACTGCCATTCCCAGCGTTCTCCGGCGTGCTGAAACTTCTTCTCCAACCCATCCGGCAACCACACTCCGGACAGCCCCTCCTTTCTGTCTGCCTCGTAGAGCGGACGCAATCGCTCCAGCTGGCCCTGCAAGGCCGGCAGCAGGGCATCCGGAATGACCGTGATGCGGTCCTTGTCCCCTTTGCCCCCACGAACCGTCAGCTGCATCCGCGCCAAGTCCAAGTGCTGCACCCGCAACCGCAGCAACTCCATGAGCCGCAGCCCTGAGCCATAGGCCAGTTCGGCCATGAGACGGTGCGTGCCTGTCATCTGGGTGAAGAGACGCCGGCACTCGTCCTTGGTCAGGAAAACGGGCACCCGGACCCTCGGCGTTGCCCGCTTGAAATCCATGGCCCCGAGTTCCCGGCCGAGCGCCTCCTGCATCAGGAACACCAACGCATTCAGCGCCTGTCGCTGGCTGGAGGGGCTGGCCCGGTTGTTGATCGCCAGATCGGTGAGGAAGGCGCTCACCTCCTCTCCAGCGGCAGCATACGGCGACTTGGGGGTGATAAACCGGGCGAAACGCTTCGCCCAAGATCGATACGTATCCTCGGTCCGCGCCAATAGGCCTCGCACCCGCAAGGTCCCAACCAAGGCTTTTTCCCAATCGTAGCCGCCGAGATCCTGGGCGGCCGGGCGCGGTTCCATCGGTCGCCACGCTGGCCTTTGATGATATGCTCCGGTATCCGGGGTGGAGCGGCTGGTCCCCCAGACGCTGGGTCGGTCAGGTGGAGCCCGACCTCCGGGCGGGCTGGTTGGAACCTCCTTCCTTGCCTCGGTCGAGCGCGGATTCCGCACCGCGCCTCTTGTATGATCGGAATCCACCTTCGGCGCTTCCCGGTAAAACCACCGCAAGGCCTCACGCGCCTGCCCTGAGCCTGTCGAACGGGCCGGCCCGTGGGTCGCCGCTTCGCGACCAGCCAGCCATTGCTTGATCAATACCACCGTCACTGGCGAATGGGTCTGCTTGCAGTGGCGCAGGAAGGTCAGGATCTCCCGCCCATAGGCCGCCTCGGCTCCGGCGCTCAGGCCGGCCGCCGCCAAGGCCTGCTTCCAATCGGGAAATGACACGGGTTGGTTGTCCATCACGCGGCCCGTGTGACCCCGAGTTGAGCTTTACGCCGGTAAAAATCAACGCGCAAAAAGCTCAACCCAGGCCAAACGAGGGTTGATCTTCAGCGGTTTATCCGCCCTCATCCCTGCACGGGCCGCCATGTTGTTATCATCAACCCAGTTAAGGTGAATATACTGTTCGCCGAAAGATGAATCCCCGCGTTAATGACTCTATCGTCTATGCCTGCGGCACTGTATTGTTCGTCATCAAACTTGCGGTCGCCATCGTGGCAGGAATCTGGGCATTCACTAATGGCCACTTCGTCTTTGGATCCATTTGTGCGGTTCTGATGGTCACGGGATATTTCGGCACTCGCGCGATGTTCCGAAGATTCAAGATCGCGAAAGAAGAAGAGGAAGCGCTATCCGGAATCCCGGCCATAAACTTTGCGAAGAAGAAATGAGAGGCGAACCAGACCGCCAGAGAACAACGCGCGGGATGTGACCTAAATCGTATGCACCTTCTCCGCTCAGCATTTTCCGTCGTTCAAAAGGGCTCACTCCACGCTCGCCCGCGCGTGTCTCATCGGTAGCGATCGGCGACGAAAGTTTAACATGACAAACGCATCGCTTAGTTCCCGTTTCCTTTGGCGTAGCGTGGGAGCGATTGTCGGCTTGATCGCGTATTTCTGCCTTGGCCTCGCATTGCGGCGTCTGCCCGATCCGTATGCTACCCTGCTCTATGCTGCGCTGATTGTCTCCGGTTTTGCGCTCGTCGTAGGGAACCTCTACATGCATTGGAAGAAGAAAGAACCGGAAGGTCCTTCCGTTTCCCGCACGACATATGGCCTATTCTTACTCTTCCTTCTCGGTGCGGGTGCCTTCTTTTTGTGGTGGTTTCACTCCATGATCGGAGGTCTATAGATTAGAGCCCATCCAGACCGCCAGAGAACAACGCGCGGGATTTGACCTAAATCGCATGCTCCATCTCCGCTCAGCATCTCCCGTAATTCAAAAGGGTTCACTCCACGCTCGCCCGCGCGTGTCTCATCGGTGACGATCGGCGGAAGAAATTACTCCATGTATCTCGATTCCGATGACATTCGTGGGATTTTAAGAGGCGCCGGAATCGCCGCTGCCGCTGTGGCTATCGGGTTGTTTGTGTCTTCTTTCGCCAGCGAAGGCGGCATGAGAAAAGATAAAGCAAGCGGTGTCGTCTATTTTGTGGATACTCAGCCGCCTGATTCCAGCCGCGCGTCTGTGGCTTGGGTCGCCGCTGGTGTGAGTGCCTTATTGGTGACGGCCTCTGTCATCATCCAAAAGAAGCCGATCCAGTCAGCCACAGACCAACGCCCTTGATCTCACCTTCTTCGATGATTACGCCTACGCTCAACATGGCCCCGTTGTTCAAAAGAGACGGCTCGCCCGCCCGGCGGGCGTGGCTGATCTGAAGCGTTCGGCGGAAGAAAATGAAGACGCTAGCGATCCTGTTTCTCCTCGGCCTCGCTGGCGTCGCTGCCAAAGCCGAAGTTCGATGCGTGGCTCTATATCCGAGTCCGACCGCCGATCCCCAACACCAAGAGGTCGAGGCGCGCATTCTCGCCTTTTTCCAAGAAAAGAAGATCGAGATTCAAGCCGGCGGCAGCGCCACTGTTTGGATTTCAGTTTCAGTAGCGGATTATCCCCGTGCTCGTGCGGCCTTGATCGAAGCCGTGAAGGAGAAGAGGTTTGAACCGGTGGTCGTGTTTGTTCCCGAAGCGTGGAAGAAGCGGTCTGGTGGCATGAGCTACTACGACTTCAAGTTCGCTGAAGACACTATCCGAAAAGAAACGGAGCCGAACAAGCGCACTACAGACAACTCCGGGGCTGCGCCCCTCCGTGTCTGACTGCGGACGTTCGGCCATAAATGTGATGCGCGCATCTCTAACAATTGAGCTCATCGTGTATGCCGCGTTCATCGCCTACTTCGTCATCATGCAGCGCAGACTTACTGGGAAAAGCGAAGCCTCGCTCCAGTTTCGGCAACGATTGGCAGAAAGAAAGAAGGTCGGAGGGTTTTCTCTGTCAGCAAGCGACCACAAGAAGCTCAATTGGCTCGGGATTTCTAGCGGAGTTATTCTTTGTGCGATTACTGTATTCAATGCGCTCAAAAGATAAGAGGCCGAACCAGATGCCAGTGCCAATGTCGGGGCTGCGCCCCGCCATGGCACATCGCTAACGATCGGCAAAGACTATATGGCTGCGCCAAAAAAGCTTTCCGTTGTCGGCCCGCTCACGTGGGGCCTCATTTCACTTTTCGTTGGCGGGCGTCTGCTGGCTACCGGTCGCGCCGGCTATCGTGCGGGATACGCCGCCGGTGACCACGTCAGAATTGGCGGAGCGATACTCTTGGGTCTCGGCATCTGGATGGTTATCGTAGCGGCACGAAGATTAAGTAAGAAAGAGGCCGATCCAAACCGCCAGAGAACAACGCGCGGGATGTGACCTAAATCGTATGCTCCTTCTCCGCTCAGCATTTCCCGTAGTCCAAAAGGGCTCACTCCACGCTCGCCCGCGCGTGTCTCATCGGTGACGTTCGACGCCCCCACGCGGATGAAGCACTCGGGTGATTCCTTGTTCATGATGAGCCCGGAGCGTTCACCGTTTTCCGAAAGAGCCGTCCCGCTGAGCGGCGTGAAGAAGGAAGAGCGTTTTGATTTTCGAGCATCGACCGGCGAAGCAGAAGGCGTCAGGTTTCGCGGCGTGAAGATTGGCACCGCAGTGAATCGAAAGAAACCGCGGGCGAGCGCAGCCCGGTCGAACCAGACGTCACAGCGCAACGCGATTACTGGGCCCTTTTCTGTTTGCGACCGCCACTCATCGCGTGGCTGACCTCAATCGTTAGGCAAAGAGGAGTTGAATGCAGGTCCAGCGTCCAAAGGAAGAGCCGAACCAGTGGTATTCGCTCGGTGAAGCAATCGCTCTTTCCATCGAGTATCGTCCATGGCGAGAAGCACCCTGGCAACGGTCAGCGATAACCGATGCCGACATGCCAGCTCGCGTGCATGCGTTTGAGTTGATCGAGAAGCCCCACATTGCGCGCATCGAAGAAGCCATCTTGCAGTGGCTTCGAGACCAGAAGCCACCATCGCTAGAAAAAGAGGCCATGTTCTTCTTTTCACTGCGGTTTCAGGTTGTCGGCGCTCTCCTGATGTCTTTGCGCCTTATCGGTGATGCGGCTCCTTATCCCGCATCCCTTCCACAGAAAGAAGTAGCGCGACGTTGGCTGATTGATTGGTGGCGTGACAGTGGAAGCCACTACGGCGTAGGTTTCACCTGTGCAGAGCATGAAGGAAGAGCCTAACAAGTCGCCACAGCGCAACGCGGGCAGCCGTCCGTTTTTATCCGGTTTGTCGGCATTCATACTTTGTCCTTCTTCGGCCCGCGTGGCTGATCTTTGACGTTAGCCATGAAAATGCCGTCGCGATGGTTCTGGCTCGGGCTGCTCCTCAGTCCAGCGATACTTCTCGGAGGTGCCGTCATCGCGAAGCGGTTCCCGACGCTGGAGTATGCGATGGTTCTTGCCCTCTGCCTTGGCATCATCGTCTGGCTGCCATTCTTCGTTCGCCAAATGAAGAAAGAAGCAGTCCCAGCAAAGAAGAGCGATTTCATTGGTTATGCCGTGATTTTCGCCGTCCTGCTCGCCGTAGCGGGTATCGGCTACGCGGTCAACAGATAAGAAGAGGCTAACTAGTCATCCACAGCGCAACGCCCTTGATCTCACCTTCATCGATGATTACGCCTACGCTCAACATGGCCCAGTTATTCAAAAGAGACGGCTCGCCCGCCCGTCGGGCGTGGCTGATCTGAGTCGTTGGGCAAAAAAAATGAATTGGTCGCGCCTGCTTTTCTTAGCCTCGGTGGTTATCGCCGCGCCGCTGATTTTGGCGTCCGAACCGAAAGTAGATGGCACTGCGATACCGGCTAAAGCTCCAGTTCAGGCAAAGAACCCGATCAAGGTCATCGACCGCCTGCTCGCCTCCGGCAAGCCGGTGACGTTCGTTTCGCGCTCAGGTAAGTTTTACGGCATGGATTCCGATACGGAGCTGGAGTTTGAAGCCGGAGGGAAAGTTCGGTTGACCGAGTTCGGTTATTCGGTGCAGGAGTTCCTCGGCACGTTTGCAGCGGATGAAGATGGAGTAATTTCAGTTCAGCTGAAGAATCGACGGTCCCCATGGCCCGCGATGGTTCTTCAGTTTTCTAAGGGCGATTACTACCTCAGCACAAACACCGGAGCGGTAGGCTTTGTTTTTGGCGACCGCGCTGCTTCGACAGAGACTCCGGAGATGAAAGCCTTCTGGCCCTTTCGGCTTGTCGATACCCATAGGCCCGAGCCCAACCAGGCGGTAGAGCCAACCCCGCCGAGCCGGGGTGGCTCACCTTAAACGATGGGCGAAGAAAGATGATGAAGCGCGCAATCCTGTTCCTCCTCCTGCTTTCGACGCCGCTGTTGTCCCACGGCTCAATTCCGCAGCCGCAGCCGCTGCCGGAAGCCTTCGCTGATTTCCGGAAGTCATATCTCCGGATTCTTCGGAAGCTCATTTCGTAGGACGAAGAGAACCTAACCAGTCAGCCACAGGCCAACGCCCTTGATCTCACCTGAATCGCCCATGCACACTCCGCTCAACATGGCCCAGTTATTCCAAAGAGACGGCTCGCCCGCCCGGCGGGCGTGGCTGATCTGAGGCGTTGGGCAAAACAATGAACCGCCTCGCGCTAGTTCTGCTGCTGTTACTGGTCACCGGATGCGATACGTTGCATGGAGTCCGCCGCTATGCAGCCTCAAGCCGCTTGCCGCCAGTGGATGAGGTGAGGTCGACCATCGCTGACGTTCCTGGAGTTCTCAGCGTAGACGTGAAGAAGGTGGAACCTCCGAGATCGTTCGGCCTTTACCAAGGGCTCAAAAAGAATCCCGACTATTACCAGTTTCTCATTACCGCTGCTGACGCACGGACGGTCCTCGAAATGGGTCAGGAGAAAGGCAAAGAAGTGATGTTTTATTCGCTCTGGATGCATCAGCCTCCGCCGCGTGAGCAACTCGAGAAAGCAGTCGCGTTGATGGATCGGGTTTATGAAGCATTGAGGTCGAAGTATCCGTGGCTACCGGCACGAGGCGAGTTTACGGAAACTGGACGAAGCCCGGTAGATCGGAAATGAAAAGGCCCAACCGGCACAGACAACGACGGGGCTGCGCCCCGTCGTGTCTGACCTTTAACGTCGGCGGAAGAAAGATGAAGTCCCCTGTGGCAGTCCCAAGTCGCTTTGCTCCGGTGCTGATGGCGTTGCCCGAATCCGGCATGGGTTACTGGGTCGTAGACGTTCACACGAAAAAGAAAGAGGTCTTTAGGCGTGTCGTTATTGATTCAGGTTTCATCGTGAGCGCTGACCGCAGCCAGGACATTCCCTTCGATCCCGAGGACATCGTCTCGCTTGATGTCACCCACGACCGAACCGCCATCGTGAGATGAGAGCCGATCTAGCAGGCACAGCAGCAACGCCCTTGCTCTCACCTGAATCGCTGATGATATGACCGGTCCGGCTCAGGGGGCGGGCGCGGGCGCCGGTTTCCGGTGGCGGAACTTGGCCATGACCTGCCGGAAGGTGATCTCGGCCCGCACGCGGTTGTAGAAGCTGAGTTCGGTGCCGTCGGGGCCGTAGGAGGCGCGGATGCCCATGCCGAGAATCCACTGGGTCTTCGAGTTGAAGGTGTATTTCTTCGGCACAAACCAGAGCAGGTTGGGCCGGAGATAATAGAAATGCTCGGTGCTGCGGCCCAGCCCGGCGGTGGTGGCGTAGGTCGCGGTGAGGGTCCACTTGAACTGCCCGAGGTCGTAGATCGCGCCGGCGGTGAAGTTCATCGAGTCGTCCAGCGGCTGGTTGCGCGCCGGGGTGCCGGCGATGGAACTCGCGGTGATCAGGTCCACGCCCGCGCCGGCGAAGGTCGTGAGCTTGGGGTAGCGCGAGGCGTGGTGCTGGACGAGAAAACCGGGGGCGATGTGGTTGAAACCGTCCGTGAGATCCACGGGCGGATCGCCGACGGGCACCTCGACATTCAGGCTGAGGCTGGTTTCCAGGTCGGGGTCCGGCCAGCCGCGCAGGATGTATTTGCCGCCGAGCCGCAGCTCGCCGACGCCGTAGCCGTCGTTGCCGCCGCCCAAGCCGTGGGTGAAATAGACGGTGCCCTCGGAGCGGATTTCGAAGTTATCGTTGAGGGCCCAGCGGAAGCCACCCTCGACGCGCATGTAGTCCTTGCGGATCAGGTCGCCGAAATGCGGATGCAAAATGAGTTTCACCGTGCCCGGCGGGTCGATGCTGGGCAGGTCGAAATCAAACAGGCCGCGGACGCCCGACAGGAAAGGCCTGGGCTCCTGCCCGGACGGCGGGTTGGCGTCCGGGGCGGTCTGGGCGTGGGCGGCGGCGAGGCCGAGCAGGAGGGGAAGGATCAGGCGGCGGATCATCACCTAGGGAAGCAGCTTGAGGTTTTCGAAGGGCAACCGGACGAGCAAGCCCTGTTGCAGGACGTCGATGGACACGACAATTCCCCGCGGGTTCGCCGGATCGTCCACATAACCTTCCAGCCCGTGCAGCGGGCCGCCCTGCACCCGGACATGGGTGCCTTTTCTGATCAGAGGATGGATGGCCGCCTCGAGGCCGGAGGAGCAGATGGCCTTGACGGCCTCCAGCTGGCGGAGGAACACCGGTTCGTTCTCGACCAGCAGCGCCCGGACCAGCAGATCCTGCTGGTAGATGCGATCCTTGCGCGTGGGTTCGAGCCGGGCGAAGACGTAGCTGGGGAACAGCGGCTTGGTGAAGGTCTTCTTCTGCGTGCCGTAGCGCCGCACGCTCTGGATGAGCGGCAGGTAATGGGCAAAGGACTCCACCGTCAGCAGGGCGGAGAATTTCTTCTCGCTGCGGGGTTTGGTGTGGCAGACGAACCAGCGCGGTTCGGCGAAGTCGGGTAGATGTTGTCCCATGTAGGTCGGGGTTTATCCCCGACAGAAAAGTCGTCGGGCGTAAAGCCCGACCTACAGCCGGCTCAAGATCCGCAGCGCCTCGATATAACCGGGAAAACCCTTGCCGCTGATCATCGCGATGCAGGCACCCGCGGTCATCGAGTGGTGGCGGAATTTCTCGCGCTGCTTGATGTCCGAGATGTGCACCTCGACGGCCGGCAGGTCGGCGCTGGCGAGGGCGTCGCGCAGGGCGATGCTGGTGTGCGAGTAGGCGCCGAAATTGACGATGAAGGCCTCGATGCCGCGGTCGGTCAGCTCGTGGATCTTGTCGACCAGCGCGCCCTCGTGGGCCGACTGGAAAAACACGACGGTGAAGCCGAGCCGCTTTGCCTCGGCGCGGATGAGCTTTTCCAGGTCCTTGAGGGTGGCCGAGCCGTAGACTTCGGGCTGGCGCTGGCCGAGCCGGTCGAGGTTGGGGCCGTGGAGGATGGCGATTTTCATGGGCACCTTTACAGGAGGGAACGGAGGAAAGGAGTAAAGTCAGTAAAACTCAGTTTCCTCTGTTTCCTCCTGTGCGATCAATCACAGCGGGTTGTCGGTCTCGATGAATTCCCAGGGCAGGCGGAATTTCTTCGCGAGTTCGGCGGCGAGGGCCTTCACGCCGTGCACCTCCGTCGCGTAGTGGCCGCAGCAGATGAGGTTGAGCCGGTGCTCCTGCGCGTAGTTGAACCATTCCTCGCGCAGCTCGCCGGTGATGAGCGTGTCGACGCCGGCCGCGACGAGCTGGGGCACGGCGCTGTTGCCGCTGCCGCTGCAGAAGCCGACCTGCTTCGGGGTGGCCGGGCCGCAATCGATCAGGGTGACCTTCGGGTAAAGTTCCTCCAGCCGGGCGCAGAGCTGGGAACGCTTCAGCTTGTTCGGGGCGATCCAGCCGATCGCCTCGTTCTCGTGGAACAGGAACGGGCGCTTCGGCTTCAGGCCAAGCTGGCGGGCGAGGAGGACGTTGTTGCCGATCTCCTCGTGGGCGTCGAGGGGCAGGTGGCTGGAGTAGACCGCGCAGTTGCCGCGGACGAGGGCGGCGTAGCGGCTGTAGACCGGCCCGGTCAGCGGCTGCACGCCGCCCCAGAACAGGCCGTGGTGCACGATGAGAAAGTCGATGCCGCGCGCCACGGCGGTCTCGAAGGGCACGAGCCCCGCGTCGACGGCGGCGCCGATGCGGGTGACGCGGCCGTCGTTGCCGACCTGCAGGCCGTTGTGCGCGCCGGGAAAATCCTTGAAGGCCGTGCGGCGGGTGCGTTTGTCGCAGTATTCGGTGAGTTGCTGGAGCGAGGCCATGGTTAGCTGCCGATTCGGCAACTATGTGCGCTAAACCCTGCGCCAAAACTCACGAGCCAAAAATCACCGGCGGTTGCCGGCGGCGGCGTCCGCATGGACTCCGCGAGCGCGAACAGCACGGAGGGACTGCTCATGTTGCCGAAGTCGTGCAGCACGGTCCGGCTGGCGGCGAGCGAATGGGGCGCGAGCACCGGCTCCAGCGCGTCGAGGACGTCGCGACCGCCGGGATGCGCCACGACCCGGGCGACCGGGCGGGGGCCGCGTTCGCGCCAGAGGTGCGCCACGGCGCCGGCCGCCAGCTCGGGCACGGTCCGGTCGAGGAGGTTGCGCAGCTTGCCGTCGCGCTGCTCGAAGCGGAGCTTGTCGCGGTTTTCCGGCTGGTGGACGGTGTTGAAACCGAAGCAGCGCAGGCCGGTGGGGCCGGGGGTGGCGCGCCAGATCGTGGCGGCGGCGCCGTCGCTGAAGAGGCACGCGCTGATGATGACGCCGGGGTCGTCGTCGAGGTAGAACGCGGCCGAGCAGACCTCGAGGGCGACGCAGGCGACGGTGGCCCCGGGCTGGGCGGCGAGGATGGCGTGGGCGGCGCGCAGGGTGGGGATCGCCGCGCCGCAGCCGAGGCCGACGAGATCCTGCAGGAAGGCGTTTGATCGCAGGCCGAGCAGTTCGGCCACGTAGCTGGTCAGGCCCGGGCAGAGGTAGCCGGTGCAGGTGCAGATCAGCAGGGCGTCGAGTTCGGCGGGTTTGACCCCGGCCTGCCCGAGCGCGGCGGTGAGGGCGCGGGCCGCGAGCCGGGGGCCCTCGGTGCGGAAGGCGTGGTTGAGCTGGTCGGCGCTGCGGTCGAAGACCCCGGCGATCTCGGGGACGGCGAAGTGCCGCGTGGCGATGCCATGGTCACCGCGCAGGACGGTGCGCAGGATGAGCATCGAGCGCCGGTGCAGCCGGGAGCCCACCGGGGAGTTTTGCACGAGGTCCCAGCATTGGCTCTGGGTGAAAGTGGCCGCGGGGACCGCGGTGGCGAGGGCATGAAGATACATGGAGGTCAATGCAGGACGGAATAAAGCGGTCGGAGGGGGAGCAGGCGGGCGCGGGCCAGCCGGGTCAGCCAGCGTTGGCGCGGCGGCTGGAGCAGGAAGGGATGCAGCCAGTCGGCCGCGGCCAGCCGCGTCCGAAAACGCTGCTGCAATGCCGACTGGATGGCCGTGGTGGTTTCGCGCCAGCTGGCTGCATTGTTTGCGTAGGTGACCAACGGACCGAGGGCGAGCTCCGCGCTCTGGAAGGCCATCGCCATGCCGTTGCCGGTGAACGGCGGTATCATGGCGCAGGCGTCGCCGAGGGCGAGGCGACCGGTATCCGGGACATGTTGATCGAAATCCACGGCCGCGACGGCCGAAAGGGAGGTTTCATCAAAATTCGCACCGGTCAGCCGGTCGGCCAAAGAGCCCAGGTTCGCCGCCCGCAGATAGGCGAGGAGCAAGGCCGGGCCCTTAGCGGAGAGTTCGCGTCGGCGGAAGAGCCCGCTGATATTTACCCGACCCTCCTCCACCTGGGTCAGGCCGATGTAGGATTCCGCACCCAGATGGAGTTCGAGGTCGCAATGCAGCGGCAGCCGGTGCGCATGAATTTTCAGCCCGAGCCATTGCGCTGATCCACGCCGCCGGCCGGATGCAAAGATGATGCCCTCGGTGTCGGCGTCCCGTTCCGCCCGGGCGTGGGTGTGCAGCGTGCCGCCGGCCGCGACGAGCGCCTGCGCGAGTCGGGCGTCGAGCCGGTGGCGGCTGAGGGCGCGGGCGGGTGAGGGAAGCCGCTGCCGACGCGTCAGCCGGCCGTCGAAAAACCAGGCCACCTCATGATGAAGCAACGCATCGTCCAGCAAGGGACCGAGGCCCAGCCGTTCGACGGTGGCGTCGGCGAGACCGGTGATGAATTCGCCGCACACCCGGTGCCGGGGATAGCCCCCCGCCTCAAACAAGGTCACCGGCACGGCGGCGCGGCGCAGGGCCAGGCCGAGCGACAACCCGGCCAGCCCGCCGCCGATGATTTCGATGGGTCGCGTTTGATTCATGTGCGCCGGGCCACCATCCGATAAGAGCCGAGCATCGTGCAATGACAGCGGCAGGACCACTCAGGTTGCCTCAGGCCGAGCAGGGAGGGGAGTTCGTCGGCCCGGAAGCCGGCGGCGATGCTGACATGGGCATCGTGCAGGGTCACGGGATTCGGGCGAAACCACGGGGCCACGAACGCGAAGAGCCGCTGGGAGAATCTGCTGCGCGTCGGCTCGCAGGCGACGATGACCCGGACCGGGGAGTCGCGGAGCGACCGGCCCAGCGCCGCCAGCTCGGGGTCGGAGAAATGGTGGAAGATGAGGTTGCCGATTACGGCGTCGTAACGGCCGTAGCCGTCGAAGGTGAGGAGGTTGGCGCGGTGCCAGTCGCGGCCGGCCGGCCAATCCGCCGGCCGAGGCGCGAGGTCGAGGCCATCCGCCGGTTGGCCGGCGGAGGCGAGGCGCCGGCCCAGTTCGCCGGTCCCGGCGCCGAGCTCGAGGGTGCGTTCGCCGGGGCGCCGGACGCCGGCCAGGGTGCGCGCCATCCAGCGGTGATTGCCCATGACGGCGTTGATCAGGCGCAGGTCGCGCCGGCTGTGCACGGCATCGGGGTGCTCCGGCGGCAGGGCGTCAAGGAGCTCGGGCTGGAGCTGGCGTGGCATGCTGGAGAGGAAGGTTGCCCAAGCGCGCCGGGTTGTCCAGCGTGGCACCACGATCCATGAAGCCGCCCGTCAACGCCATCGACCTCATCGCCCAAGCCACGGAGAAATTCCCCCAGCGCCCGAGCTGGGACGAATACTTCATGGCGACGGCCAAGCTCATCGCCTCGCGCTCGAACTGCGAGCGGTTGAACGTCGGCTGCGTCATCGTCACCGCCGGCGCGCGGAAGAACCGTCTGGTCGCGGCCGGCTACAACGGCTGGCTGCCGGGCACGCCGCACGCCTCGCGGATGCGCGACGGCCACGAGCAGGCGACCGTGCACGCCGAGCAGAACGCCATCGCCGATGCGGCGCGCCGCGGCTCGAGCGTGGACGGCTGCACGGCCTATGTGACCCATTACCCGTGTATCAACTGCGCGAAGATTCTCGCCGCCTCGGGTATCGCGGAGATCCGCTACCACCAGGATTACCACAACGATCCCCTCGTGCGCCCGATCCTCAAGGACGCCAAGGTGAAGATCACGAAACTCTAGTATTACTTTGTTACGTTATGGACATAACAAGCGGGTGGGCCGGCAGGTCCCTCTGCCGGCAGGGACCACGCGAGGTGCGACCGTTGCCCAAAGCGGGCACAGGGACGTGCCCGCCCACCACAAGACCAACCTAACCGAGTAATACCAGTGACCCGCGCCGCGCGGCGCTGTCTGAATCCTCACCATGCGCGAACGTCGCACCTCGAGAAAGTCCCCGCCAAGCCTGGCCGGCCAGCTGCTCCTGTCGCACCCGGTGCTGCGCGAGCCGAGCTTCCGGCGCACGGTCATCCTCATGTCCGCGCACAACGAGGACGGCGCGATGGGCGTCATCCTCAACCGGCCACTGGGCAAGCAGCTCGGCGAGCTGAACGTGGAATTCGCCCTCGGGCCCCTCGCGGGCGTGCCGCTCTACTCCGGCGGCCCGGTTGAGCCGGAGCAGCTGATCATCGTCTCCTGGCAGTGGTTGAAGGAGGAGGGCGCCTTTCAGCTGCAGTTCGGCCTCGAGCCCGAGAAAGCCGCCGAAATGATCGGCACCCCGGGCGTGGTCATCCGCGCTTTTTTGGGCTATGCCGGCTGGGGACAGGGCCAGCTGGAAAACGAGATGAAGCACGACACCTGGTTCGTCTCGACGGTCGACGGCGAATTGCTTGAATCGTCCGAGGGGGACGCCCTTTGGCGCAGCATCCTCGGGTCGCTGGATCCCGAGTTGAAGCTCCTGGCCAACGAACCGGATGATCCAACGGTAAACTAAGCTGTTCAGCGGGTTAGGTCGGGTTGGTTTAATTGTAGGGCGGGATCGCTGATCCCGCCGATAAGGGATAGCAGGCGGCCTTCGAGGCGGGATCAGCGCCGTTGCTGCGTGCCCGCGGCCCGGTGTTTGTCCCCGCGCCTGCGCGCGAGGCAAACGATCCCGCCCTACAGAAGAAATCATTGATGGTGAACAGGACATCTTTTCCTTTGACAGGACCGCGCGCGGCACTCTTCTTTCGTGCCTTTATGAAAGTCGTTTCCTCCATCAAATCGGCCAAGATGCGCCACCCGGCCTGCCAGGTCGTGCGTCGCAAGGGCAAGATCTACGTCATCAACAAAGTCGAGCCGCGTTACAAGGCGCGCCAAGGCTGATTTAACTCTCCTTTTCCCGTGAAAGACAAAGCCCATCCCGCCCTGAACAATGTTTGCTTCCTGGACATCGGCACAGGCAAGAAATTCCTCACCAAGTCCACGATGAAGTCCGCCCGCACCGAGAAGATCGACGGGCAGGATTACTTCATCATCGTGCGCGACGTCACCATGGACTCGCATCCCGCCTACACCGGCGAGAAGCGCCTCGTGGACACCGCCGGCCGCGTCGAGAAGTTCACCTCGAAGTTCAAGCGCGCCACCAAGGTCAAGTAAGCGGATTGCCGTCGCCCTGGTTTCGAAGCCCTCCTCGTGCGGAGGGCTTTTTTGTGGAGGCAAACTGAAGTCCGCTAGATCCAGAAGGTCTCCCGCTAATAACGCGAATTGACGCGAATTTCCGAGGTGCCGCCGGCGGGGGGGGCAGGACTTCTTTCTGCGTCATTTGCGGGCAAAAAGCCTTTTCACCGTCCGCGGCGTGTGTTTCGTCATACGCACAACCATGAGAATCCGCGCCTTTCAGGGTCTGGTCCCCGTTCCGTCCTTCGCGCCCGAGGTGGCGTGCGTGCCCTATGACGTCGTCGACACCGCCGAGGCGGCCCTGCTGGCCGCGGGCAAGCCGCACAGCCTGCTGCACGTCGACCGCGCCGAGATCGGGCTGCCGCCGGAGACCAATCCCTACAGTGACGCGGTTTACGCCCAGGCGCGCGAGAACCTGCTCAAGCTGCAGCGCGAGGGCGTGCTGGTGCGCGAGACCGGTCCCTGCGTCTATCTCTACCAGCAGCAGATGGGGACGCACACCCAGCGCGGGCTGGTGGCGGTGTGCCATGTGGACGATTACGACGCGGAGCTGATCAAGAAGCACGAGAAGACGCGCAAGGACAAGGAGGACGACCGCACGCGCCTGATCGACACGCTCGGGGCGAACACCGGTCCGATCTTCCTCACCTATCGCGACGAGGCGGCCGTGAGCGCACTGGTGGCCGCGCAGGTCCGCGAGCAGCCGCAGCACGACTTCACCGCGCCCGACGGCATCCGCCACACCGTGTGGC
>JAQSDJ010000193.1:14812-15425 GCA_029945855.1 Lacunisphaera sp. | reverse complement strand
TCGCCGCGCAAATCCGGCGGGCGGGGTCGCCCGCCCTCCACTCCTTCCCATCCCGGTCGGGCGGGAGCCCGACCCTCCACCTGCTTCACCCCGCAATTGGTTTTCACGACCACCCCGGCCTTCCGCGCCGCCTCCTGCAGGCAATCCACGACGGTCTGCGAATCATCGGTCACCGGAAACATGCGCCCGTCGGCCTCGGTCTTCAGCTCGACGCCGCGCGCCGCGAACCACGCGATGGTGTCGCGCGGCTGCCAGCGGCTGAAGGCCCCGAGCAGTTCGCGGGCGCCGCGCGGGTAGCGCCGCACCAGCTCGCGCGGCTCGAAGCAGGCGTGGGTGACATTGCAGCGGCCGCCGCCCGACACCCGAACCTTGGCCAGCGGGTGCGCCGTGGCCTCATAAATCGTGACCTCGCCGCCGGGCGCGGCCTCGGCGCAGACGATGGCCGCAAAAAATCCCGCGGCCCCGCCGCCGACCACGCTGATGTGCCGCTGCTGCTCCATGAACGGGCAGCGTGCGTCCGCGGGCCCGGGTTGTCCAAGTCAAACCGGCCAAGGTGCCTCCGGGATCCATCCACTGGAGGGCTGGCCTCCAGACCCGCCGCGGCCCGTCAGGC
>JAQSDJ010000193.1:9731-14802 GCA_029945855.1 Lacunisphaera sp. | reverse complement strand
CGCCAAAAATAAAAGCGCCGTGGCCCCACGCCACGGCGCTCTTTCACTACTGCTGCCACCCTATGGCAGCAAATGGTTCAGTTGTTCTTGTCCGGCTTCGGCCCCCGCGGACCGCGCTCACGCATCTTGGCGCGCATGTCGTCGAACTTGGTCTGCTGGTCGGCATTGAGGAGGGCGCGGCGCTGGTCGGCGAAACCCTGGTTGATCTCCTGCATCTTGGCCCGCTTGTCCTTCTTCTCCACCGTGGTGTCGGCGCGGAGGGCTTCCAGGGCGGTGCGTTCCTGTTTGCCGATTTCCTTCCATTTGGCCTCCTGCTCGGCGGAGAGACCGAGTTCCTTGACGGCCTGTTGCATCATGGCGCCCGGGCCGCCGGGGCCGCGGCGCTCGTGCTTCGGTCCGTCACCCGGAGGCGGCGTGGCGGGTTCATCGGCGGCATGGAGGAAGGGAACGGCCAGCAGGAGCAGACCGGCGAGACTGAGCAGACGCTTGGGGGATGTATTCATGGGTGAATGGTTGGTTACCGGGCTTACGACGCAGCCATGGGGTGCAGGTTTCACCGACTGTCCACGCCGGCCGGATTTATTTCTCCCGGCGGCTGTAACCTCGCCCGCCCGGCATCGTCCAGCAGCCGCTTTACTCCGACCCAGAATTAACCCAGCCTGCACGGCCATGATCGAAGTCACCGGCCTGACCAAGCGCTACGGGGAGTTCACCGCCGTCCGCGAACTCTCCTTCACCGTCCAGCCCGGCGAGGTCATGGGCCTGGTCGGCCCCAACGGTGCGGGCAAGACCACCACGCTGCGCTGCGCCACCGGCATCATACCGCCGACCTTGGGCACGATCCGCATCGGCGGCACCGACCTCCGGGAGGATCCGGTGGGGGCGAAGCGCCGGCTCGCCTTCATGCCCGACGAGCCCCGGCTCTTCGACCACCTCACGGTCGAGCAGCACCTCAACTTCGTCGCCCGCCTGCACGGCGTCACCGACTGGCGCGAGCGCGCCACGCCCATCCTCACCGACCTCGAAATGGCCGACAAGCGCGCGCTGCTCCCGGGGGAACTCTCCCGCGGCATGAAGCAGAAGCTCGTCATCGCCTGCGGCCTGCTGCACTCGCCCGCCGTCATCTTCTTCGACGAGCCGCTGACCGGCCTCGATCCCGGCGGCATCCGTCGCATGAAGGAAACCATGCGCCGCCTCGCCCGCGACGGCGCGGCGATCATCCTCAGCTCGCACCTGCTCAGCCTGGTCGAGGAGGTCTGCACCCACGTGCTTATCCTCAAGGCCGGCGAAAAGGTCGCCGACGGTTCCATCACCGACATCCGCACGCGCTTCGCCGTCCACCCCGACGCCAGTCTCGAAGAGGTGTTCTTCAAGGCCACCGAGGACCAGCCTGCCCCGCCCCCGGTCCTGCCGCCATGACCGGCGCCCTCGTCTATCTCTACGTCACCTCGGTGCGCAACGCCGTGGTCCAGCGGCTCCAGCGGCTGCGCCAGCCGAAATACCTGGCCGGCGCGGTTGTCGGCGCCGCCTATTTCTACTTCATCGTCTTTGGCCGCGCCTTCTCGCGCTCCGGCCGCGCGCCCGGGTCGGCCCCGCTGCCGGAGGGCGGCAATCTGGAAGCCCTTGCCTGGATCGAGCCGTTCGCCGCCCCCGCCCTGGCCGTCATCATCCTGCTCGGGTGGCTGATCGGAAAAAGCCGGGCCGCGCTGCAATTCAGCGAGTCCGAGGCGGCCTTTCTTTTTCCCGCCCCGGTGTCCCGCCGCACGTTGATCCACTACAAGCTGCTGCGCAACCAGCTCGGTATCCTCCTGACCGCCTTGTTGCTGACGCTGCTGTCCCGGCGCGGCGCAACCGGTCATCCCCTGCAGCAGGCGGCGGGCTGGTGGGTGTTTTTCTCGACCCTCAACCTGCATTTCATCGGCGCGTCGTTCGCCCGCCAGCAGTTGCTTGAACTCGGGCTGAACCCGGTCCGCCAGCGGCTGCTCCTCGGCACCGCGCTGCTCCTGCTCACACTCGCGACGTGGTGGTGGCTGCCCGTCCCGCCCGACACCACCAACATCGTCGCCCTGCTGCACTTTGCGCGGGAGCAGGTCGGCCAGGCGCCGTTGTCCTGGCTGCTCCTGCCCTTTTCGCTCGTGACGCGGCCCTACTTCGCCCCGGACACCGGGGCTTTCCTGCTCGCGCTCGGCCCGGCGCTGCTGCTGCTGGCGGGACATTATTACTGGGTGATCCGGGCCGACGTGGCCTTCGAGGAGGCGGCGCTGGAATACGCCGCCCGGCGGGCGAACATGGTGGCCGCCGCCCGCGCCGGCCACTGGAACCCCGGCCGGGGTGCGCCGACGAAGCCGCGGTCCGAGCCCTTCCGCCTCGGGGCGCATGGCTGGGCCCCCGTCGCTTTCCTGTGGAAAAACCTGATCGCGCTGGGGCCGTTCTTCCGCCTGCGCACCTGGCTCATCGCCTGCGCGGCGATGTTCACCCTCATCAGCTGGCTCGGCGCCGACCGGGGCCGGGCGGACTACCTGATGCTGATCGTGATTTTCTCCGGCATGTTCAGCACCGCCCTGCTGGTGGGCGGGCCGATGTTCATGCGCCGCGAGGTGCAGCAGACCCTCACCCAGCTCGACATCACCAAGGCCTACCCGCTGGCCGGGTGGCAGATCGTACTCGGGCAGTTGCTGTCGCCCATCGTGCTGCTGACCTTCATCGAGTGGTTTTTGCTGCTCTGCTTCATCCTGGCCGTGGGCGCGGCCAAGAAGAAGATCGCCTTCCTTGTTTTGCTCGGCTCCGGCGGGATGGGCGGGGTCGCGCTCGTCGTGCCGCCGCTGGTCGGGTTGCTCCTGTGTCTGCAATATGCCGGCGTGCTGTATTTCCCCGCCTGGGCCGCGGCCACGCCGCCGCCGGGGGGTGGCGGCGGCATCGAGCTGCTGGGCCAGCGGTTGATCTTCATGCTGGGTTATCTGGTGGTGCTGGTGGTGGCCCTGCTCCCGGCGGGCGGAGCCGGCGCCCTGGTCTTTTTCATCGCCCACGCCCTGATCGGGAAGCTTACGGCCTTCATTCTGACCACCCTGACCGTCAGCGCCATCCTCGGCCTGGAACTGGCCGCCTGCATCGGGTGGCTGGGCGGAAAACTGGAGCGTTTCGACCTCTCCACCGAGATGCCGCGGTGACCGCGCCATGAATTACGCCCGGCTCACCACCCTCGCCCAATCGGTCGTCGTGGCCGCGCAGCGCCGGCTGCCTCCCGAGGTGCGCACCGCCGCCGCCGAGGTCGCCGTGTGCTTCGAGCCCCACCCCAATGCCGCCCTCGTGGCCGAGGGCTGGGAACCCGACCTCCTCGGCCTGTTCGTCGGCCATGAGCACCTCGGCGAGCTTGCCGAGGCGCAGCCTCTGCCACCCCAGATCCTGCTGTTTCTCGAAAACATCTGGGATTATGCCGAGGAGGACGAGGGGTTCTACCGCGACGAGATCCGCCTGACCTACCTGCACGAGCTCGGCCACTACCTCGGCTGGGATGAGGACGAGATCGCCCGCCGGGGCCTAGATTAAAGGGTTTGCCTGATTTTGGCCACGGCTTTGCCGGGCCAGAAATAAGGACAAACACCGGGCGCGCAAAAGCGCGCAACGATGCAACCTCCGGCCCCGGCCCGGGTCATTACCGTCCGCCCGGCCAAGTAGGGCTTTCATTTCCGGCCCGAATCTGCTTATTCGCCCCTTGGAAAACAGCTTTGCGCTCCCCGGGCGCAGGCCCATTATCGCTCCAACCATGAAGAAGTTCCTCACCGCCCTTTTCTTTGTCACCGCCCTCACCGGCGGCCTGGCTGCCACCGGCATGACCCGCGCCACCGTCATCGAGCACCTCGATACCTGTGAGGCCATCCTCCAGGACATCCAGGGCAACGTGAAGACCGCCATCCCGGCCGACATCCTCCGTCGCGCCAAGGGCATCGTCATCGTCAACCAGTTCCAGGCCGGCTTCATCTTCGGCGTGAAGGACGGCTATGCGGTCGCCCTCGTCCGCCGCCCCAACGGCAAGTGGTCCGTGCCCGCCTTCCTCCGTTCCGGCGAACTCAGTTTCGGCTTCCAGGTCGGCGGCAAGTCCATCAACGCCGTCTACGTGCTCATGGACGACGCCACCGCGCGCCTGCTCTTCAAGAATAAGATGAACCTCGGCGCCGAGGCCAAGGTCGTCGCCGGCATCCGCGCCGCCGAGGGCGAGCGCCTGACCCAGTCCCTCGCCACCGAGCCGAACGTCTACGTCTACAGCAGCGCGGAGGGCTTCTTCCTCGGCGCCGCGCTCAAGACCGGCTACATGTCGCCCAACGAGGAGTCCAACCGCCTCTTCTACGCGACCAACCACCGCCTGCCGGAACTGCTCTTCAGCGACTGGGTCACGCCGCCGCAGGAAGCGCACTTCATCATGGACTACGTGACCCGCCTCACGCACTAAGCGCGAAAATCTTTCTCCCTAAAACCCGCCGCACCCCGGCGGGTTTTTTGTTGGCCGCGGGTAGGGCGAATCCTCCGGATGAGCCGAAGCCCAGCGCGGCTCGTCGGGGACGACTCGCCCTACCGGCGTTGCCCCCGGAACTCCCGCAGATACGCCACCAACTGCGCCAGCACCTCCGCCGTCACACGCGCCTGCACCTGGACGCGCGTCGCGCCGGGCACCTCGAGCAGGCCGGTGATGATCGTCGCACGACCGCCGCGCCGCCGGTGGCACAGCGCCCACCACGCCAGCGGCGCCTTGATGCCCCCGGCGCGGTCCGGCTCGGCGTAACCGGTCGTGGCCACCGCGAGGTCGGACCCGAACCGGTCGCAGGCCCCGCGCGCCATCTCCACCGCCACACGCTGCGAGACGCAGTTCACGCCCCGGGCATGCGCCCGGTTTACGCCGAGCAGCTTCACCTTTTGCGCCAGCGAGTAGGCGGTGATACCGCCGAGGAAATACTCCGACGCGCCGGACACCGCGCCGATCGCCGCCTGCACATGCCCGCAGGTCAGGCTCTCCGCCACCGCCAGGGTCAGCCGCGACTGACGCAACATCAGCTTCTTTAACTCGGTTTCAGGGTTC
>JAQSDJ010000193.1:0-9721 GCA_029945855.1 Lacunisphaera sp. | reverse complement strand
TGTCCGGAGCCGCCCGGAAGAAAAGCCTGCTTTGTCCGCCTCATTTCCGACCGGCGGCCAGCCGACGCCGCACCCGCCAGCGCTGGCCGCCATTGACGATGTAGCCGGCGCACTGCTCCGCGCCGCAGCGGCACGGGTGATCCCGCCACTCCGCCAAATCGAAACCGTAGTCGTAGGTCAGCTCCTCGCCGGGGGCGATGTCGCGGCGGGCCACGATCCAGATCCGGCCGCGGCCGCGCTGCGCCTCGCAGTTCGGCGCGCAGGAATGGTTGATCCGCCGCGCCGGGTTCCAGGGCACGGCGCCATCGAGGTCGTGTCGCTGGTTCAGCTCGAATACATACACGCAGCCGTCGCCGCCCGCGGCGAGGCGCGCGAGCCGCCGGTCCTCGCGGCGCACCGCCTCCGCCTTCGTGATGCGCTCGCCCACATACTCGATGACCCGCTCGCCCTGCGGGATCAGGTCGCGTGCGAACAGCCCGTGACCGTGCACGCCGGACCGGCCCAGCCGCACCGCGGCCGGTAATTTCGCCCGGCCGGCCTTCCCACCTGCGGCGCGCCTCATTTCAACTCCAGTCCGACCGGGCAGTGGTCGCTGCCCATGACGTGGGCCTCGATCCAGGCGTGCTTGAGCCGCGGCTGGAGCGCCGCCGAGGCCATGCAGTAATCGATGCGCCAGCCGACGTTCTTCTGCCGGGCGCCGGCCCGGTAGGTCCACCAGCTGTAATGGTGCGGCCCCTTCTCAAAATGCCGGAAGGTGTCGATGAAGCCGGCGGCGAGATAATGACGGAAGCCCGCGCGCTCCTCGTCGGAGAAGCCGGGGTTGCCCACGTTCTCCTTCGGCCGGGCCAGATCGATCTCCTCGTGCGCGACGTTCAGGTCGCCGCAGAAGACCACGGGCTTCTTCTTTTCCAGCTTCCGCGCGTGCGCCAGCAGCGCCCGGTCCCAGGCCTGGCGGAAGCCGATCCGCGCGAGTTCCGGCTGGGCGTTGGGCACGTAGACGCCGACCACGTAGCAGTCGGCAAACTCCGCCGTGATGGCGCGGCCTTCGGCGTCGTGCACCGCCGAGCCAAGCCCGTGCGTGACGCTCAGCGGCTTCGTCCGCGTGAAGAGCGCCGTGCCGCTATAGCCCTTCTTCTCCGCGGCGTTCCAGATCACCTCATAGCCCTTGGGCCAGGCCACGCCCTGCACGTCGCCCGGCAGCGCCTTGACCTCCTGCAGGCTGATCACGTCGGCCTGGCTCGCACCCATCCAGTCGAGCAACCCCTTGCCGAGCGCGGCGCGGACGCCGTTGACGTTCCAGGAAAGCAATTTCATGCGCGCCTAGTTCGCGCATCAGCGGACCGACCGCAACATGTTTTGCCTTTCGCTCCCGCGCCGCCCGGCTCAGTTTCCCCGCGTGGCCTCCTGCACCCTTGAGTTGAAAACCATCCCCAATGCCCCGCGCGACCAAGTCGCCGGCTGGCTGGGCGACGCCCTGAAGGTCAAGGTCCACGCCCCCGCGCTCGACGGCCGGGCCAACGAGGCGCTGCTGGAGTTTCTCGCCGCCGAACTCCGTCTGCCCAAACGCGCCGTCACCCTGATCCGCGGGGACAAATCCCGGCACAAGGTCGTTCGTCTCGACGGCCTGACCCTGGCCGAGGCCAAGGCTCGCCTCGCGCCGCCCGCCGCGACATGACACACCCTGCCGTTGCCTCAACCTCACCCCGCCGGTGAGCTGACCCTCCCCTGCCGAAAATGTCCGCCTTCCCCCATCTGCCCATCGGTCAACCCATCCCCGACAGCCCGCACGCCGTGTCGTGCAGTCTGCCCACGATGCGTTCCGTTCGCGGCTATGAGGAAAAGGATCCCGAGATCGTCCGCCAGCTCACCAACGGCTACCCGCGTTTCGTCGTGCATCCCTACGCCCGGCAGCTCGCGGCGCATTTCATCGCCACCACGCCCGCGCTCCACGGCCGCACCCTCTGGCTGACTTCCTCCGCCGCAATGGCCCGGGCGCTGGCCGTCCACCTCACCGCCGCCCGCGGCGCCGAGTTCTTTGCCCAACGCGGCTTGGCCGGCGTGTCGCATCCGGAAGCGCCCGAGACCTCCGCGCTCGCCAAGACCTATCTCCAGAACCTCGGCGGCTTCCTTTCCTCGCGCGAAGCCGAGGACCACCTCGTCGCGCTCCAGCGCCGGGCCGCCCTCCACCCCGAAGAAATTTTCGTGGGTGACGCCTCCGCCGAAATCCGCCGCCAGCTCCGCGCCGTGCTGCCCGGCACCACCGATGCCGATCTCACCCTGGCCAACTGCGGCATGAGCGCGGTCCATGCCGCTTTCCGCGCGGTCAACGCCGTGCAGGCCCCGCGCGGCCGCACCGTCTGGCTCCAGCTCGGCTGGCTCTACCTCGACACCATCGCCATCCTCAGGAAATTCACCGCGCAGCCGGCGGATTATGTCTACGTGCGCGACGTGGCCGACCTTGCGGCGCTGGCCCGCATCTTCACCGCGCACGGCGCGCGCATCGCCGGCGTCGTCGCCGAGGTGCCGACCAACCCGCTCGTCCAGACGCCCGATCTGCCGGCCATCGCCGCGCTGTGCCGGCAGCACGGCGCGCGCCTCATCGTGGACCCGTCGATGAGCTCCGTCTTCTCGCTCAATGTCCTGCCCCATGCCGACCTCCTCGTCAGCAGCCTGACCAAATACACCGCCAGCGAAGGCGACCTCACCGCCGGCCTCGTCGCGGTCAACCCCGCCGGCCCGGACGCCGCCGCCCTGCGCACAAATCTCACCGGCGCCACCGAGCCGCTCTATGCCCGCGACGCCGCCCGGCTGGCCTGGCAGATCGGCCGGACGGCCGCGGTGCTCGCTCAGATCAACGCCGCCACCCCCAAGGTCGTGGCCTTTCTGGAAAAACACCCGGCGGTGCAGGAAGTCTTCTGGGCGCTGCAGGCCGGCAGCCGGGAGAACTACCTGAAGCTCGCGCGCTCCCCCGACGCTACCGGTGGCATGATCACGTTCACGCTGCGCGCTCCCGGCGCGCTGGAAAAATTCTACGACCGGCTCCGCCTGCCCAAGGGCCCGAGCTTCGGCATGAAGCGCACGCTCATCTGCCCCTTCATGTATCTCGCGCACTACGACCTCGTCACCACGCCCGCCGGCCTGGCCGAGCTCGCCGCGAGCCGGCTCGACCCCGACCTCCTCCGCCTCTGCGTCGGCACCGAGCCCGTCGAGGAGATCATCGCCGCGCTTACTGAAGCCTTGGGCTGAGACCACCCCGGGGTGGAGATTTGTAACGTATTACGTTACATATTCCCCGTCGACCAATCCGCGTCATCCGCCCGTTGACCCGGAACGGGGCGAGGTCAGCCGGTGGAACCGCCACCCCAGCAGGACCGCGGCGCAGGCCAGGCCGCTGGCGAGGCCCACCCAGATGCCCACCGGGCCGAGCCGCGTGTGAAATGCCAGCAGGTAACCCAGCGGCAGCGAGACGACCCAATAGGCCACAAACGTGATCACCGTCGGCACGCGCACGTCATGCAACCCACGCAGCGCGCCGACACTGATGACCTGTCCGCCGTCAAACAATTGGAAGAACGCCGCCACCAGCAGCAGCTGCGTTGCGAGCCCGGCGACATCCGCCGCCGGCGTGAAGCCCGCGGCAATCCACCGGCCCGCGAACGCGAACACCAGCGCACACCCCGCCATGAACACGATACCGAGCACCAACGCCCCGAAGCCGATGGGCCGCAGCACCGCGATCCGCCCCTCGCCCTGCGCGCGGCTGATCCGCAGGCTGACGGCGATCGACAGCCCCAGCGGGACCATGAAGGTCAGCGCGGCACACCCGAGCGCCACCTGATGCGCCGCCAGCGGCACCGTGCCGAGCCAGCCCATCATCAGCGCCGCGGCCGCGAACGCCCCGGCCTCGAAGAAGAGCATGCCGCCGGCCGGACCGCCCAACCGCAGCAAACTGACAAATCGCGCGCGTTCCCAACCGTGCCACGGCGCCGTCTTCACCATCGCGAAATGCTGCGAACGCCGCAACCAGACCGCAATGGCGGCCACCGCGACCAGCCGCGCCAGCAGCGTCGCCCAGCCCGAGCCCACCAGGCCGAGCGCCGGACACCCGAGGTGACCGAACACCAGCACCCAGTTGAGCAGGGCGTTCAGCCCGACATCCGCCAGGATGATGCCCATCGGCACCCACGGCCGGCCGAGCGATTCCGCGAACTGGCGCTGCACCTGGAAGACCAGCGCCGGCACGACCGAGGCTGCGATCAGCAGGAAAAACGGCCCCACGATCGCCACCACCTCGGGCGGCTGGCCAAAGCGATGAAGCTGCGTGGACGCCAGCACCATGAACCCGAAAAACCCCAGGCCGACCGCGAGCGCCAGCGCGCGCCCGTGGCGCAGCCACGCCGCGCAACCGGCCTCGTCCCCCGCCCCGTGGTCCCGCGCGGCGAAGACCCCGGCGCCGACCAGCAGGCCGATGCCCACGACATAGAAGATGCCGAACACCCCGTGCGTGAACGCCGCCGCCGCCAGCGCCTCCTTGCCGACGCGCCCGATAAAGGCGTTGTCGGTGAGCCCGATCAGCATCTGGCTGACCTGCCCGACGATGATCGGGAAGGCCAGCGCCAGCGTCGGGCGGAGTTCCTTGAGGACGGTTTGCACCCTGGCAGGTCACCACGAAACCCGCTGGAATGACACGAAAATTCCCCTCGTCACACCGCGCCCGACCGGTGCAGTTCTCCTCCGTCTGGAACGCAACAGCTGGCGCGGTGATGATTGCTTTGAGAGTTACGGTGACCTCGCCGTGATTCCTGCCCGCTATCCGCAGCGAGGTCGCTGCGGCTCCAGGAATCGAACTCCCAACCACTCCGACCTCAGACTTTCCTTTCGTGTCTTTCGTGTGTTTCGTGGTGGCCCTCCGTATGACCCCGCTGGCCCTCGGCATCGTCCTCGTCGCCGCGTTCACCCACGCGACGTGGAATTACGCCGCCAAGCGCGTGGGCGGCGGACTCCCCTTCGTCTGGCTGACGGGGCTGCTGTCGTTCGCCTTCTACATTCCGGCCGTAACCCTTTACTGTTTCTGGACCCGGCCGGAACTCCCCGGTCCCGTCGCGCTGGTCTTCATCGGCAGCGGCCTCATCAAGACCGCCTATGCGCTGCTGCTCCAGCGCGGTTACCGGCACGGGGATTTCTCGCTCATCTACCCGCTCGCCCGCGGCACCGGCCCGCTGCTCTCCACGTTCGCCGCCATCGCCCTCTTCGGTGAACGGCCCACCCTGCTCGCGCTGGCCGGCGGCGCGGTGATCGTGGCCTCGGTCTTTTATCTCACCGGCGGCACCTCGCTGCTCCAGGCCGACCGCAGCCATCTCCGGCAGGGAATGCTCTATGGCTTCACCTGCGGCTGTTGCATCGCCGCCTACACGGTGTGGGACCAGCGCGCGGTGTCGCACCTGCAATTGCCACCCATCCTCTACGACTGCGGCACGCAGCTGGTGATGACCTGCGTGCTCACGCCCTTTGCCTGGCCGCGCCGCGCCGAGGCGGCGCAAACCTGGCGCGAACATCGCGGCAAGGTCCTCACCGTCGCCCTGCTCGGCCCCGTCGGCTACGTGCTCATCCTCACGGCCATGACCTTCACCCCGGTCAGCTACATCGCGCCGGCCCGCGAGATTAGCATCCTCATCGGCACCTTCTTCGGGGCACACCTGCTCAAGGAGGCTGACGCGCAACGCCGCCTGCTGGCCGCCGCCGGCATGGTGTTGGGCGTGATTGCTCTGGCGCTGGGCTGAGCGGATAACACACTGCTGCCGTGCGCCGTTCAAAGGAAATCATGGTCCTGCTCGCCCTGCTGCTCGGCATGATGGGCTTCGTCATCTGGTATGTCATCGACCGCCGGGCGAAGCGGCAGGACGTTCCGGCGGCGCCCGAGCCGGTTACCGCACAAAGCCCGGCCGTCCCGCCGGCGGGCACGGAACCCACGGTCGCCCCGGTGGTCGTGCTCCCGCCGACGGCGGCCGACCCGGTGATCGTCCTCCCACCAGCTCCCGTCGTCCCGGTGACCGCGCCGACCCCGGCCGCCGCCCCGGTGGATCTCACGCAACACGACAGCCAGACGATTGATTTTTCCAGCGGCTCGCCGGCGGTGAAGGACACCGCCGAGGATCGCGCCGCCATCGAGCAGGCGAAGAAAGACATGGCCGAAGCGGTGAAAGGCATCTCTTTCGGTCCGCCCGCCAAAAAAGCGGCGCCGCTGCCCGCGCCATCCGCCGAGCCACCCAAGCCATGAGTTCACCCCATGCCGTCCTCCAAGGCAGCTTCGACCTGCCGGTGCTGTTCGACCTCGGCGCCACCTTCGCGTTCGGCCTGACCGGCGCGCTGGCGGGCATCAAGCGCGGCTACGACATCGTCGGCGTCCTGGCGCTGGCGCTTGTCACCGGCCTCGGCGGCGCCCTCATCCGCGACGGGTTGTTCCTCGTCCAGGGCCCCACCCCGCTGCTGACCAACCCCCGCTATATCCAGGCCAGCCTCGCCGCCGTGGCCTGCGGCGTCCTCTTCGGCCACCGCATCCACCATTTTTCGCGGGTGATCGCCGTAATCGACGCCCTCGGGCTCGGCGCCTACGCGGCGTTCGGCGTGCAGAAGTCCCTCCTTGCCGGCCTGGCCCCGCCGGCCGCCATCCTCGTCGGCCTCGTCAACGCCGTCGGCGGCGGCGTGCTGCGCGACCTCATCACCCGCGAGGAGCCGCTCGTCTTCAAGCCGGGCCAGTTCTACCTGCTCACGGCCCTGGCCGGCGCGGTGACGTTCCTGTTCTGCAGCGTGACCATGGAACTCTCCGCCAACCGCTCCGCAATCATCGCCGTCGTGCTGACGTTTGTCTTCCGCATGCTCACCATCACGCTGAACTGGCGCACCGCCCCGGTGTCCTCCGGCAGCATCTTCGAGAACGACGAGGAGCCGCCGAACCGGCGCTAGCGGGGGCGGCCCTCAGCGTTTGCGCGGCTTCAGCTCATCCCGCAGCCAGTCGGTGATCATGTCCTTCTCATAGCGGAGGAGATCGTTGTTGAAACTGCGGGTGATCCGCATCTGGAAACCCAGGTCGACCAGCTTGCGCTCGCCCTCGCGGAGCACGCGACCCCCCTCATCCGTCAGCTGGAAGGTGAAGGTCAGGCGCGGCGGATAGACCGATTTCACGATGCGGACGTCCATCAGCTGCGGGCCGCGCCAGGGCTCGTAGTCGCCCGCCAGGTCGATGTCGGTAAAGGTCATCTTCAGCTTCTGCCCAGACGCCAGCAGCCGGCCCGCCTCCTTCTCGATGTGCTCCTTGAGCTGCGGGAGATAATGCTTCTGCCCGTTCTCGTTGTCCGGATCCATCCCGTCGTCCTTCAGGTCCATGTATTTTTCCGGGTGATCGAACACGACCGTGACGCGGGTGTCGGTCGGGACGGTCTGGTCGGCGGCGCTCAACGCCCCGGCGGCGGACAGGCCGAGCAGCAGCGCGAAACAACGGGACGGGGAGAGAGCTTTCATGGACGGAGGGTTGGCGGTGGGTTGGATGCTTCGGGCAGTTATACGGCATAAAATCTGGCCCGGATTCACCGGTTTGCAACCACCGGCCCCGGCCCGACCCCCGGCTTGCCCTGTCGCGGGGACGACGCCACAGTGCCGGCACCCCGCCATGAGCCCCCGCCACGTCCTCGCGCTCGACCAGGGCACCACTTCCTCTCGCGCGCTCGTCTTCGACCGGCGCGGGCGGACCGTCGCCACCGCGCAGCAGGAATTTGCCCAGCATTTCCCGCGGCCCGGCTGGGTCGAGCACGACCCGCGGGACCTGTGGGAGACCACCCGCCGCACCGCCCTCGCCGCGCTCGCCGAGGCCAACCTGACAAGGGAACAGATCGCCGCCCTCGGTCTCACCAACCAGCGCGAGACCACCTTGCTCTGGGACCGCCGCACCGGCCGGCCGCTCCACCGCGCCATCGTCTGGCAGGATCGCCGCACCGCCGGCCTGTGCGAAAAACTGAAGCAACGCGGCCTTGAGCCGCTGTTCCGCCAGAAGACCGGCCTCCTGCTCGACCCGTATTTCTCCGGCACCACGCTCGCGTGGCTGCTCGACCACGTGCCCGGCGCCCGGCGCCGGGCCGAAAAGGGCGGACTGGCCTTCGGCACCGTCGACACCTGGCTGCTCTGGCAGCTCACCGGCGGACTCGTCCACGCCACCGACGCCTCCAACGCCTCGCGCACGCTCCTGCTCAACCTGCGTTCCGGCGACTGGGACGCGGAGTTGCTCAAGCTCCTCCGCATCCCGCGCGAGGTGCTGCCCGCGGTGCGCGCCAGCAGCGGTGTCTTCGGCGAGGTCACGGCCGTGCCCGCCCTGCGCGGCGTGCCCATCGCGGGTATCGCCGGCGACCAGCAGGCCGCGCGCTTCGGCCAGGCGTGCTGGTCGCCCGGCATGGCCAAAAACACCTACGGCACCGGCTGCTTCCTGCTGATGCACACCGGCGAAAAGCCCGTTGCCTCGAAAAACAACCTGCTCACCACCATCGCCTGGCAGATCGACGGCCGGCTCGAATACGCCCTCGAGGGTTCCGTGTTCATCGGCGGCGCCGTCGTCCAGTGGCTGCGCGACAGCCTCGGGCTGATCACCGCTTCCGCCGACGTCGAGAAACTCGCCGCCACCGTGCCCGACAACGGCGGGGTCTGCCTCGTGCCCGCGTTCGCCGGGCTCGGGGCGCCGCACTGGGACGCCGGCGCCCGCGGCGTCATCACCGGCCTCACCCGCGGCAGCAACGCCGGCCACCTCGCCCGCGCCGCGCTCGAAAGCATCGCCTACCAGAGCGCCGACCTGCTCCGGGCGATGGAGGCCGATTGCGGCCGCAAGCTCCGCGGCCTGCGCGTGGACGGCGGCGCCACGGTCAACAATGCGCTCATGCAATTCCAGGCCGACCTGCTCCGCGTGCCGGTCGTCCGCCCGCGCACGACGGAGACGACCGCCCTCGGCGCCGCCTATCTTGCCGGGCTGGCGGTCGGTTTCTGGCAAAGCCGCGCCGAGATCGCGCGGTTCTGGTCGGCGGACCGCACCTTCCGCGCCCAGACCCCGGCGGCCGCCACGCGCCGCCTGCTCGCCGAGTGGCGCCGCGCTGTCGCCCGGGCCCGGAGTTGACGCGCGTCCCGGGAATCAAGCGCGCGGCTGGCGGCCCATGTAAACGCCGGGTGAACAGGGACTTTTTTACCGACGGAGCGCAGGGAGGCTTGCAGCCGGGCCCGAGGACGGGCAAAAGTTCCCGTCCAACCTCACGCCCGCCGCATGAAAATTTCCCGACTGTTTTCGTCCGTCCTGCTCGCATTGATCATCGGCGCCGCGGCCTCCGCCCAGGAGACGGCCGAGCTGGCCTCGCTTCGCGCCAAGGCCGAGCGGGGCAACGGCATCGCCCAATACAACCTCGGCCTGGCCTACCTCGATGGGCGCGGCACCGCGCCCGATCGGATGCAGGCCTACCTCTGGCTCTCCCTCGCCCGGGAAAACGGGGCGCGCGGCCGGGCGCTCGACAGCCTGGCCAGTTCGCTCGACCGGGCCACCCTGGAGGCCGCCCAGCAGAAACTCTCCGAATACAAGACCGCCAACGGCATCACCACCCCGGCCCCCGCGCGCACCGCGCCGGCTCCGGCCAAGGCGGAAACGCGGGCCGCCGAAGTGGAAACACCCCGGGCGCCCCCGGGCGGCGCCGCGGCG
>JAQSDJ010000192.1:10080-15854 GCA_029945855.1 Lacunisphaera sp. | reverse complement strand
GAGGGGGATTTCGAGCGCGCGACCAGCGCATCAATGCTTTTGCTTCCGCCCACCGCGGCGAGGCAGCGCACGGCGGCCAGTTCGACAGGCTCACTGGCGCCTTCCAGACGCTGCAGCACCCAGGGTTCCATCTCCTTCCGTTGCTGCTCGCCGATGCGCTGCAGCACCACGACCAGCGTCGCAGCGGTCAGCTTTGCCCCCCGTTCCGTGATCCACGGCCAGGAGGCGCGGCCGCCCACGGCCAGCTGCACGGCGATGAGCGCGTCAATATCAGCCGCGCCCGCGTCGAGCTGGGATTGGAGGAATGACAGGGCGGCCGCTTCCTTTAGGGGCGCCCACTGCCGCAGCGCGGCAAGGCGGATTTCCGTGGCCTCGCTGCGGAGGCAGAGTTCTTTCAGTTCGGCGGCCTTCGCGGCGCCGGTGTGCACCATGGCCCGGGCCAGACCGGTGCGCCGCGCGCCCTCGGCCCGTTGCCACTGCGCAAACAGGTAGGAGGCCGCATCGCGACCGCCCATGGCCCCGAGGGCCTGGATACCCACGTCGTCCAACGGGAGCTTCTTTTGCCGCAGCAGCTTCACCAATGGCTTGGCCATACGCGGGTCCGCCCGCAGGGCCACCGCCGACCAGAGCAGCTCCCGCGCGGGGTCCGCGGCCGCCAGCAGGCTCTGCAGCAGGGTATCCGGGGGCACAAGGTCCACCAGCAGCCCCAGCAAACCGGCGGCATCGTTGCCGAGCATGCGGCTGGTCTGCGGGTCCGCCACCAGTTGGAGCATCTGCCGCACCGTCGCCTCCGAGGCGATCGGGGGCAGGAGCCGGATCACGTAAGCCCGGGTCAGCTCCGGGAACTCGGCGGAGGCCACGTAGCCCAGCAACTCCCGCTCCAGGGCGGCGCGCTGCGCCGCCTCCGCCGCCGGGCGGCTCGCCTGGGCGATCCGCGACTCGAGGGCGTTCATGGCCGCAAGCCGCGCGGCATAGTCGTTGCCCTGCAGCGCCTGCACCCATTCGGAGGGGTTGGCCGCACCAAAAACCTGGCCGCAGAGCAGCAGGGCGATCAAAATAAACCGGAGAACATTCATGTAAGGGTAAAGGGACAAAGGGTTGATAAAGCTGGACGGACTGCGGCGGTTCAAACGGGCAGCGCGTAGCCGGCCCGACGGGGACGAACCAGCATGCGGGTGGCGGCGATGTCCCCGATGATCTGCTCGGCCTTTGGATCCCAGGCGACGGGACGTTCCAGCCGCTCGGCAATGCCCGCCAGCAGGCAGATGGTGCCCGAGCGATGGCCGATGTTCACCTCACAAATGGGGGTGCCCCGGGAGACAATACAGTCGAGCCAGTTCTCGCGGTGGTCGTCCGATTCATACAAACGCTCGTCCGAGACCGACAGCGGGGCCCGGGCCAGCTCGACCGGATCCGAGGCCAGGCCGCTGCGGCTCACCAGCACCTCGCCCTTGGTGCCGATGAAGCGGATCATGTAACCCCGGCGTTCCGGATGATCGCGGATCACGCGAATGCCGTCGGCATATTCGTGGTATTGGTAGGGCGCCCCTTCGAAGCCCTTCGGCACGAAGCGGGTCGGCCCGGTGTGATCCCGGCCCAGCGCCCACTGGATGATGTCAAAATGATGGGCTCCCCAGTCCCCGTTCTTGCGCGAGCCATAGTCCCAGAAACAGCGCCAGCCGCCACCATAGTCACCGCGCACCCGGTCGGCATTATACGGCACCCAGGGGGTGGGCCCCAGCCAGCGGTCATAATCAAATTCCGCGGGAACCGGCTCCGCCGCCTTCAGCTCCGGCGACGGAAAATTACCCAGGCCCGCGTAGACGGCCTTGATGTCGCCGATCCAGCCGTTGCGGACCATCGTCGCCGCCTTGCGAAAGCGCGCATCCGACCGCTGTTGGGAACCCACCTGCAGGACCCGGCCGTAGCGCTGCTGCGCCGCCACCATGGCCTTGCTCTCGCCGACGGTCAGGGTCATCGGTTTCTCCACATAGACATCCTTGCCGGCCCGCATGGCGGCGATGGCCAGGGCGGCGTGCCAATGATCGGGTGTGCCGATCACCACGGCGTCGATGCCGGGGTGCAGCAACAGTTCCTCGTAGGCATGATAGGTTGCCGGGCTCTTGCCGCTGACCGATTCCACGCGCCGGCGCGCCGCCTCGAGCCGCCCCTGGTGCACGTCGCATACCGCCAGCACATCGGAGCGATCCGATGAGCAGAAGGCGTTGAGGTGTCCGCCCATGATGAGCCCGGTGCCGATCAGGCCGATGCCGATGCGGCTGTTGGCGCCCGGGCGGCCCTCGCTGCCCAAGGTCTGTGATTTGAGGATCAGCGGCGAGGCGGCGGCTGAACACAGCAACCAGCCGCTGGTGCGGAGAAAGGATCTACGATTCATGATTTTTTTTGGGGGATGAACAATGGCAGCCACACGATCCGCGGCCGGTTCCGCATTGGTGGGTTGAGCCTTAGCCGGAACAATTCATTTCAGCCACAGATAACCACAAATAAACACGGATCGATAAAGCGTTGGGGAACCCCGAATCGGAACCATTCGGTTTCCGGGGGTTTGTTCCCTGCAACGGTTCGGTCCGGGCTATCTGTGCTCATTTGTGTTCATCTGTGGTTTTTAACTGCATGCCCCCGGCTTAGTGATTTCGCGTGAATCAGGGCGGGCGAAGGCTGGCGTCCCCGGCGTGACTCGAACACGCGACCGTCGGTTTAGAAAACCGATGCTCTATCCAGCTGAGCTACGAGGACAAATTGCCGCCAGTCATTTGGAGGCTCCTCGCGCCGATTGCAGCATTTTTTAGGAGGCGGCCGGTTCAAGGCGGTTTAACCACGGATGGCACGGATGAACTCGGATTGGTTTCAACCACGGGCAGAGGGTCCCTGATTCTTACAGGAGAAAACGCCTGTTCGACTTCGCTCAGGGCGGCCTGAGCCTGCCGAATGGCCGGAGTGAACAGAGAATATATGGTTACCGACTCAGTTCTCTCCTTTAGCTCCTGTGAAAATGATTTTTTGAGAGGCTTGGGTGGTCTGAATCCGGGTGCCGTGGTGAAATCCGTGGTCACAATGATGGGAGAATTTGTCCGAGGAAAGGGCTTGCCTAGGGGTGGGGCATGAGTCTTCTTCACCCTTCCGATGAATCATCGGGCTGTAGCGTAGCCTGGTAGCGCGCTTGCATGGGGTGCAAGAGGTCGTGAGTTCGAATCTCACCAGCCCGACCATTTTCCCCGACGTGACAACGAGCGTCTGGCCGTGACTGATGACGGCAAAAGACCTCCGCTTGGGAACGTTTTTGGGAACGGTCGCTATGAATGCTTCTTGCGCTTCCTGTCCCACAGTCGCACCGGCAAGTCTGCGTTATCCATCGCATTGATTAATGTGACTATAATGGGTGCCGAAGGTCTTGCGCAACGCGTGCAGATCGACGCGCCGGAGTTCGTCATCATGAAAGCGGATGCCGGCGCGTGAGCGGTCGCGTTGAAATGTCGAGATGCGCGGGATGGAGGCAAACACGCGCTGGAAAGGCGCTAAGCGAATATGGGCCGCGAGGCTTGGTGAAATTTCGTTCTTTTTGGTCTCAAAGAGGCGAGTAGCAGCCTTTTAGGCATTGGTCTTATATATTGCCTATCTTAATAGGCATTGATGTTGCAAGACCGGTCATTAAGCCTACTATGATAGGCAATGAATAGTCTCCAACAGCCCGATTCAAACCCAGTCGTCCAAGGCGACCGGGAAGCTGTGCGCACCATGTTGGATCGTCTCCGCCAACAGCGGTTGAAACACAACTGGTCGCAAGCCGAAATGGCCCGCCGCGCCGGATTATCCCGCCCGGCTTACCAGAATTTCGAGAACGGCTACGGCAATATCACCCTCAGCAACCTGGTAAAGGTGCTCGGGGTGCTTGGGCTCACCAATAATCTCGCCCAAATGGTGCCGCCCCTCACCGAAGAGCCCACGCTCGCGTCGTTGGCCAAGCCGGCACGCCAGCGCGCACATGTCCGTCGCGTTGCCACCTCGAAGCCGGAGCCGTCACCATGAGCCGCGCCTCCGCACCTGCGCTCAACATCCGCTGGTATGACGGCCGTCTGGTCGGCCGCGTGGTAACGACTGGCCCCACCTATTTCGCCTACGCCGACGAATGGCTCGCCGGCGGCCATAATCTTTCGCCCCTCGCCGTGCCATTTGCGAACACGGCCTTCCGTCAACGCGCCGATGGCTTCGATCAGCTCCCCGGTTTTCTCTCCGACTGCCTCCCCGACCAATGGGGCCGGCGGATAATGGACCGCGAATTCAGCGCACTCGATGTGCGCGCGACACCGATGCGCATGCTTGCTTGGGTCGGTCGGCGTGGCATCGGCGCGCTGAACTTTGAACCGGCTCTTGATGGCGGGCACAGCGCTTCAAGTTGGGAAGCGGTCACCTCCGTCCTGCTTACTCGCGAAGCCCAAGCCGTCATGCGCGAGGAACCGGCCCGCGCGTTCCAACATTTACAGCACGCCGGCACGGCCGGCGGCGCGCTGCCCAAGGCCACGGTCGCACGGCTGCCCGATGGCACGCTCTTGGTCGGTGGCGATGTCGCCGCCGCCGCTACGGCGCACCCCGATGCCCGACTCGGAATCCTCAAACTCGACTGCGAGGACAATCCCGCGGGCCGAGTCACCGACGGTCGTCTGGAGCACGCCTACATGATCATGGCCCGCGCGAGCGGAATTCGCACCGCGACCACGGAAATCATCACCGATGCCACGGACACCCGGCCGTTCCACCACCTGTTTGTCGAGCGTTTCGACTGCTTGCGTGGCACGTCCCGTCGTTTCCACCTGGTCACGCTGGCCGGCGTGCTGCACACCCATCGTCTCACTTACAGCAACCTGCTTCTGACCACCCGCCAGTTGACGCAGGATCAGACTGAGGTTTCTGAAGCCGTCCGCCGGATGATCTTCAATGTGCGGAGCGCCAATGCCGACGACCACGGTAAGAACCACAGTTTTCTGTTCGACGACACCGCCAGGCGCTGGACGTTGTCCCCTGCATACGATCTCACGCCAAAGGCTGAATCGGGCCGGCAGTATCAAGGCCTGTCCCCGAACACCTTTGGCCTATCCCCGCGCTTGGCCACGCTCGCCGGGGTCTCGGCCGATGCCGGGGTGCGTCGCGACGAGTTCGACGCGATTGACGCCGAGGTCACCGCCACAATCCAGCGTTGGCCGGAGTTCGCCGCATCGGCAAATCTGGCGCCTGAAGTTATCGAGAGAGTCACCTCAATCCACGCGGGGCTTGCGACAACCCTTGCCTCTGAAACTCCGGCAAAACGTGGCAAGAGACGAAAACTTTGGGAGTAAGGGAGCGCTCCCCGGGACAAGCGGGGATGCGTTCGCATGGGGCCGTCATTTTTATCGCGACGGCATGCCGGCGTTCACTCAAGTTGGATCCTCGATGAGTCTGCCGAAAATCAATCTGCGGCGGGAGATCGCCTGGCCCTTCCTGCTGGCCGGGACGATCACGCTTTGCTCGGGGTATCCGGCGGCGGTGCCGGACATGGGCTGGCTCGAGCCGGACAAGCTCGGGCATTTCGTCGCCTACGGGGCGTTGGCGACCGCCATTGTCCGGCATCCGGCCTTGACGCGGTGGCAGACGATCGGTGCCGCGGCCGCTATCCTGCTGGCCTCGGCCTACGGGCTGGGCGACGAGTTCCGGCAGAGCCTTACGGTTTTTCGGCGGTTTGACCTGGCCGACTGGGCGGCGGACGCCGCCGGCGCGTTCGT
>JAQSDJ010000192.1:0-10070 GCA_029945855.1 Lacunisphaera sp. | reverse complement strand
CCGGCGGTGGTTGGAAACACCGGTCCGGCTCAAGCGGGTCAGGCCAAAAACGTCCGAAGTTGCAGAGGTGTTTGCCACAAAAAGCACAAAAGCCTCAGAAGCTCCCACCCAGTAGCGATGCCGGCGGGGATGGAAGTATTCCGAGCGTGACCATTGGGGCTTCATTTGATTCCAGGATTTGTGCTTTTTGAGCCTTTTGTGGCCAATCTGCCGTGGCCGCAGCTCCGCATTGAAATTTCCCCGGAACCACTGCCTAATTGGCCCGCATGACCCCCGCCGAGGCCAAGAAACGGATCGCCCACCTGCGCTCGCAGGTGACGAAGCATGACGAGCTTTATTACCGTCAGGCCCAGCAGGAGATCACGGATTTCGACTATGATCTCCTGAAGAGCGAACTGGCCGGCCTGGAGGCGCAGTTCCCGCAGTTTGCCCGCACCGACTCGCCCACGCAGAAGGTCGGCGACGACCGGGTGCAGGGTTTCAAGGAGGTGGCGCACCGGCAAAAAATGCTCAGCCTCGACAACACCTACAACGAGGCCGAGGTGCGCGCCTTCCATGCCCGGCTGGTGAAACTGCTGGGCACCGAGGATCTCCGCTACACCGTCGAGCCCAAGATCGACGGCCTCGCGGTCAGCCTCACCTACGAGCAGGGCAAGTTCGTCCGGGCCGTCACCCGCGGCAAGGGCGACAAGGGCGACGATGTGACGGCCAATGTCATGACCATCGCCGCGCTGCCGCGGGAACTGAAAGGCGACAAGGTGCCCGCCATCGTCGAGATCCGCGGGGAAATCTATCTCACGGCCGCCGAGTTCGAACGGATCAACGCCGAACGCGCCGCCGCGGGGGAGGAGCTTTTTGCCAATCCGCGCAACACGGCCGCCGGGACCATCAAGCAGCTGGACCCGGCCGAGGTCGCGAAACGCCGGCTGTCGATCGTCCTCTACGGCTTAGGTTATTGCGAACCGCCGGTCGTAGAATCGCAGACTGACTTGCACACGCGTCTGAAGATTTGGGGCCTGCCAGGCGTCGAGCGCATCTGGCATGCAAAGGGCATTGATGAGGTGTGGGCGGCTATTGGCGAATTGGATCAGCTCCGACGCAGCTTTGCCTATGGCACCGACGGGGCTGTGGTAAAGCTCGACAACTTAGCACTGCAACGCGCGGCCGAGGAGACCGCCAAAGCCCCGCGCTGGGCCATCGCCTTCAAATACAAGCCCGACACCGCGCGCACGCGCCTCAAGGCCATCACCATCCAGGTCGGCAAGACGGGCATCCTCAGCCCGGTGGCGGAGCTGGAACCGGTGCTGTTGGCCGGCAGCACCATCGCCCGGGCCACGTTGCACAACGAAGACGAGATCCGCCGCAAGGACATCCGCGTCGGCGACCTCGTCGAGATCGAGAAAGCGGGCGAGGTCATTCCCGCGGTCCTGCGCTCGTTCCCCGCGGAACGCCCGGTGGGTGCGTCTGTGTTCGACCTGTCCGCCGCCGTGGGCGGCAAGTGTCCGGTCTGCGGCGGCCGGATCGCCAAGCTGGCGATCGCCGACGAGGAGGCGCAGGGCGTGGCGTGGAAATGCCAGAATTACGACTGCCGGGCCCAGAGAGTAGGGCGGCTTGAGTTTTTCTGCAGCCGTCGAGCTCTCGCTATCGATGGAATCGGTGGTGTCGTTGCTTCGCGCTTAGTCGAGTTAGGCCATGTGCAAATCCAACCCGATATCTACGAATTGTCCGTTGAGACATTAGCCGCACTCAATCTTGGTAGCTTGGATGAACCTCGTGTGCTGGGAGAGAAGACAGCGGCAAAGATCGTGCAAGCACGTGAAGCTGCGCGCGCGCTGCCGCTGGCAAAGTGGTTGTATGCTTTGGCCGTCCCAGATGTTGGTGAGGAAACAGCTTATGAGGTGGCTAAGCTCCATACCAATTTGGAGGAAATAGCTGCATCTGACATACTGAGTGGGATTGCCGAGCTTGGTCGGTTAAATGATGAAATGCTGAGAAACAGTCCAACGACTTTTAAGAACAAGCAGAGTAAGTCCAAATCAGAGCTGGAGATGATGAAACCGGTTTCTGAAGAATTTAAACGCCGGGCGGATGAATTAGGAGAGCGCCTGATTAATGACAAACGGGGATTCGCCATGCGCTCCTTAAAACCTTTCAGAGACGTGATAATCCTGAGCGAGGTGCCTGAATCGTTGAAATTAAGACAACTGCGCGAGGAGATAGACGCTCAGGTCCAAAAATCTAAATCAAACAAGACCAAGTCTGTTGAAGATGAAACGACTGCAAAAAAAACACTTAGTGGCCTCAAGAAACAGGCGGATGAGTTAGGCGAGAAGCTAGTAGCGAGTGGACATGCGCAGCGGGCAGCGCATCCTCCGAGGAATGCTAACACGATAATTGGACCAGTTGCTGCGCGGTCGGCAATAGACTGGTTTGAGAGTAAACCCGGAAGAGAGATTCTTGAGCGGCTAAAGAAACTAGGGATTTCCCCAAAGGGCGGGAACAGTTCTAAGGCGAACACACAATTTGGAGGCAAGACAGTTGTTCTTACAGGCACGCTTACCTCAATGTCGCGGGCTGTCGCTCAAGAGAAAATACGAGCGCTAGGTGGCGATGTTTCAAGCAGTGTGAGTAAAAAGACGGACCTATTGATTGCTGGTCCAGGTGCCGGTTCGAAACTTGATGACGCGAATAAATACGGCGTTAAAGTGATTAATGAGTCCGAATTTCAGACGATGATTGGCGACGCTTAATCCTGCAGCGCTTTAGCGAATTTCTTTTTCAAAGTGCTCACTTCGCCTTTTGCCTCCTCAAAACGATGCTCTGCCTCGCGGAGTTGCTTGAATACTAACTCCACATCGGTGCCAGAGAGCCATGATGCGATTGTAGCGACTTCCGTCTGGTTTCCACTGACCACGCCCTCGTCATTACCTTCTAGGATTCGTATCCTGTGTTTGCAATATTGCCCAACGACTCCGGCGGGACAGGTGCAACGCGCACTCAGGTTCATGCAGTTTCTCTTGAATCGAACCACGTAAGGCTCAGGAGCTGAACCTTGCACTTGAAATGCGATTTCTTCCATGAGCACATTGAATCAGTATTCTATAGCCAGACAAGGCGAAGGAATTGGGCGTGCTGGTGGTCCGAGAGGCCGGGTTTTTGAGGATGCTGCACACAAATCCCTAGGATATTTGAGCAAACAGATGCCAACAATTCTTGCCGTCCGATTCTGCGAATACCGGAGCCTGCCTGGGTGGCTGCGGCTTCCAGCCGCAGGCCTTCACCGGCTGGAAGCCGGTGCCACACTTAATCCAAACCGAAGCAAGTTTCTGGCTGTCGGACCCAACGCGAATGAGAAGTAACCGGCTGGTCCTCATCGGCGGTCTCGTTCTCGGGCTGGCGGCGCTGGTCGCCTACCGCAATTCCTTCGAGGCGCCGTTTGTCTTTGACGACCACCCGTCCATCCACGGCAACCCGACGATCCAGCGGCTGTGGCCGTTGAGCGGGCCGCTGTCGCCGCCGGGCAACGGGGCGGGCGTGACCGGCCGGCCGGTCGTGAACCTCTCTCTGGCCGTGAACTACGCCCTCGGCGGATTCGAGGTGCGCGGTTACCACGTGATGAACCTCGCGCTGCACGTCCTGGCGGGCCTGACCCTGTGGGGCGTGCTGCGGCGGACCTTGCTATTCGGAATTGTAGGGCTGCCGCTCTTGTCTCGCCAAAGCCAGGCGACGGCGGATGCGGGCGGGCCATCGGGGGATTCGGTCCGGCGGCAAGCGCCGACCCTACAGGCAAACCATGAACTGGCGGCGTGGACCATGGCGCTGCTCTGGCTTCTGCATCCGCTGCTGACCGAGTCGGTGGTGTGCGTGGTGCAGCGGACGGAGGTGCTCGGGGGTTTGTTTTATCTGCTCACGCTCTATTGCTTCATCAGGGCAGCAGAGAAAGCCGAGGGGAAAGGCACCCGCTTCTGGCCCGTGTTAACCGTGCTGAGCTGCCTCGTCGGCGTGGCGAGCAAGGAGATCGTGGCGAGCGTGCCGCTAATGGCGCTGCTCTACGACCGCACCTTTGTGAGCGGCAGCTTCCGGGCCGCCTGGGCGCGGCGCAAAGGGCTCTACCTCGCGCTGGCGGCGACCTGGCTGCTGCTTGCGTGGCTGATGCTGAACAACCAGCAACGCGGCCGCACGGTGGGCTTCGGGCTCGGCCTCTCGTCCTGGGAATATCTGCTGACCCAGTGCCAGGCGCTGACGATCTACCTGAAACTGTCGGTCTGGCCGCACCCGCTGGTCGTGGACTACGGGGTGCCCGTGGTGCGCAGCCTTGGCGAGGTGTGGGGCCGAGGTCTGCTCATTCTGGCCCTGCTGGCGGGCACGGGCGTGGCGCTGTGGCGCCGGCCGGTCCTGGGTTTCATCGGGGCGTGGTTCTTCGTGATCCTCGCGCCCAGTTCCAGCTTCATCCCCCTGACGACCCAGACGATTGCAGAGCATCGCATGTATCTGCCGCTCATCGCGGTGGTGGTGCTGCTGGTCGGGGCGGCTGTCCGCTGGCTGGGGCGTCCGGCGTTGTTCGGGTGCCTGGCCTTGGCGGCCGGGGCGGGGGTGCTGACGGTGCAGCGAAACCTGGTCTACCGGGACGACCTCACGCTGTGGCTCGACACGGTGGAGAAATATCCGGTGAACTCGCGGGCGCTCGCCGGCGTGGCGACGGCGCATTTCAACCGCGGCAACCTGACCGAGGCGCGGCGTTATTATGAGGAGTCGCTCCGCCTCGATCCCACCTCGGCCCCGAAGCAATACAACATGGGTCTGGCCCTCGGCGCCCTGGGCGACGTGGACGGGGCCATCCGCTACTACCGGGAGGCGATCCGGCTGGTGCCGCAATACGGGGCGGCGCACGGCAATCTCGCCGCCGCGCTCGTGCAGCGCGGGGATTTCATGGAGGCGATTCCGCATCTGAAGGCCGCGATCATCGCGATGCCGGACCTCCCCACGACGCACTTCACGCTGGGCCTGGCGCTGGTGGGACTCGGCCGCACGGACGGGGCGATGGCGGCCTACGAGGAAGCCATCCGGCTCGAGCCCGGCTATGTCGAGGCGCGGCTGAATCTGGGCATTCTGCTGGCCCAGCAGGGCCGGTTGGCTGACGCGCAGATGCAGCTCGCCGAAGTGGTGCGGCTCCGCCCCCAGGCGGCCGAGGGTCATGCCAACCTTGGCCTGGTGCAGGCGGAGAGCGGGCGGCTGGCGGAGGCGATGGCCAGTTATGAGGAGGCGCTGCGCCTGCGGCCGGACTACGCGATGGCGCATTACAACCTCGGCAACGCCCTGATCCAGCAGCAGCGCTGGGCAGAGGCGCGGAAGCATTTCGCCGAAGCGGTGCGGATCGACCCGGACCTGCAGGCCGCGAGGGAAATGCTCGAGCGGTTGAAGGATGCGCCGTAGGAGCGGGTAGGGATGGGGGCGTCGCTTCACGACGCCCGGGCATTTCAATACAGGTCGGGGCTTATCCCCGACAGGCGGAACACGATGTCGGGCATAAAGCCCGATCTACAATTGCTGGCGCCCGATCAGGCGCGAGCAAGCTCGCTGGCCCACGGCCGGCCGAGCCGCGGCGGTCCACCCTGACTGTCCGATTACTTTGCCTCCGGAATGCTTTTGCCTGGGGGCGGCGGGTTGGTAGGCATCTGGCACCCCATGAGAATTACTCCCGGTTTGCTGGCCGCCGTGCTCGCACTGTCAGTTTGCCCGGGCCGCGCCATCGAGCGCCTGCCCATCGAGGATTTTTCGCGCGTGGCGGACACGACGGGCGCGCGCCTGTCGCCCGACGGCAAGTCATTCGGTTTCCTGCGCGATTTCCATGGCCTGACGATGCTGCATGTCGCCGACCTCGAGACCAACAAGGTCACCCGGCTCGATGTCAGCGAATCCGTGGGCGTGGCGAATTCCGGCAAGGAGGTGGGGAGCTTCCGGTGGATCGGCAACGGCCGGCTGGCCGCGACCACGCTCCAGGACGACCGTCTGTTCGGCGTGGTGGCCATGGACCGCGACGGCAAGCGCCTGAAGGGCCTCGTCGGCCTGGAGCGCGACCGGATGGAACTGAGCGGCCCGTCCATCGGAACGGCCATCCAGCATGCCTTCAATGACGAGGAGCAGAATATCCTGCTCCTGGCCTGAGATCCTCAAGATGAGCTCGCTGGACGGCCTCGCGAAGACCGTGGTCAAGAATCCCGGCGAAGTGGCCTACTGGGGGTTGGATTTCGACGGCGTCGCGCGCTTCGGCATCCTGACGCACGGCGACCTGTCCGGCGCGATCTATCGCGAGAGTGAAAAGGCGGAGTGGAAGACGATCCTGCCCCTGAAGAACCGGCACGGACAGCTGCGCCTCGCGGGCTTCGACCGCGCCAGCAACCGGATCCTCGTCACCATGCTCAACGAGCAGAAGCGCTGGACGATTTTCCCGCTGGACCCGGCGACCGGCAACATCGGCGCGGCGCTGCTCTCCGACCCCGAGTATGACATCGTGCCGGACCGGGGCATCGCGGGGGCTGGCGGCATCGCCCTGGCGAGCACCGTCTTTTCCAAGCGCAAGCAGTCGCTGGCCGGCGTGCGCTACTACACCGAGGCCCCGCGGGTGAAGTGGTTCGACAAGGAATACCTCACCTATCAGGCGGGGGTGGACAAGAAGCTGCCCGACACGGTGAACGTGCTCGTGGATGAGTCGGACGACGGCCGCAAGCAGCTCTGGTATGGCTTTTCAGACCAGCATCCCGGCGCCTACCATCTGCTCGACCTGGACAAGAAGAGCTTCCAGCCGCTCGCGCCGCGCATGGGTTGGATCAAACCCGCGCAGATGGCGCCAATGCTCGCCATCAAATACGCGGCGCGCGACGGGCTGGTGATCCACGGCTACCTGACCGTGCCGGTGGGGCACCAGCCGAAGGGCCTGCCGCTGGTCGTCATGCCGCATGGCGGACCGTGGGTGCGCGACACGTGGGGCTTCGACCCGCTGGTGCAGCTGCTCGCCAACCGGGGCTACGCGGTGCTCCAGATGAACTATCGCGGTTCACCCGGTTACGGCGACGAACTGTTCAAGAGCGCCAAGCTGCAAATCGGCAAACAGATCCAGGACGACATCGAGGACGGCACCCGCTGGGCTCTCGCGGCCGGCGTGGCCGACCCGCAGCGCGTCGCCATCCTCGGCATGAGTTATGGCGGCTACTCGGCCCTGTTCGCCCTGGGCAAGAATCCCGAACTCTACCGCTGCGGGGTGTCCTTCGCCGGCGTGACGGACTGGGTGGCCATCTACGACGACAGCGACGTGGCGGACTACAAGGAGTCCAAGCGGCACTGGCGCGAGCAGATCGGCGACCCCGCCAAGGACAAGGCGGTGCTGCAGGCCATCTCCCCCGTCAGCTTCGCGGACAAGATCACGGCGCCGGTGCTGATCCTGCAGGGCAAGCAGGACAAGCGCGTGCCACCAGACCAGGCCAGGCGCATGATCGCGGCGCTGGAGAAGGCCGGCCGGAAGCCGCAGAGCCTCATCCTCGCCGAGGTCGGGCACAACTACGGCGACCAGAAAAAACGGGCCGAGATCTACAAGGTCATGGTCGATTTCCTGCAGAAGAACCTCGGGCCGGGCGTGCCGTGAGGGGAACGACTCACGCGTTTTGACAGCCGCGGTTGTCCCCGCGTTGACGGTCCGAAAACATTGCGCCCGGAAAACTTTGCCTGCGCGCACGCGGCTGCTAGAAAACCGGCACCGCATGAGACTCACCCCCTGTTTGCTGACCGGATTGCTCGCACTCTTAGTCTGTCCGGGCCGGGGCGTTGAGCGGCTGCCGGTCGAGCTTTTCGCCCGCGCCCCGGAGACCGCGCGGGCCCGGCTCTCGCCGGATGGCAAGCGCCTGGGGTTCCTGCGCGACAGCGGGAAATTCACCACGGTGCACGTCCTCGATATCGACCAGAACAAGCTGTTCCGCCTCGACCAGGACGAGGCGCTGCTGGCGAACGACGCCACCAAGGAAGCGGAGAGCTTCACCTGGGTCGGCAACGAGCGGCTGGTCGTCACGACCAGCGTGCGGGACGCGATCTACGGCGTCGTGGCGACGGATTGGAACGGCGCCCGGCCGGTGGCCATCAGCGGCTACGAGGACAACAAGATCTCGCTCAACGGCCAAAAGCTCTTTGCCCGGGATGTCATCCATGTGTTTCACGACAAGGAAATGAACATCCTGATGCTCGACGACCACCTGGGCGGCCCCGGCCGGCGGGACCGGCCCGACATCCTCAAGGTGAGCACGCTGAGCGGCACACCGTTGCTCGAGGTGAAGAACCCGGGCGAAGTGGCGCGCTGGGGCGTCGACCTCGAGGGCGTGGTGCGTTTCGGCCTCTTGGTGCACGGCGAGCAGACCGGCGCGACCTACCGGGAAAGCGACCAGACGCCCTGGCGCACGATCATGCCGCTGGCCAAGCGCACCGGCCAGATGCGCCCGCTCGGCTTCGACGGCGCCAACAACCGGGTCTTCGTCGCCGCGCTGACGAAGGAGCGCCGCTGGGCGCCGTTTCCGCTCGATCCGGCCACGGGCGAACTCGGGGAGCCGCTGCTATCCGACCCGGAATACGACATTTTCCCCGACCGATTCACCCCCGCGATGAGCGGCGTGCCGCTGGTGGGGCCGATCTTCTCCCGGCGGAAAAAGGCGCTGACCGGCATCCGCTATTACACGGAGTCGGCGCGGATCAAGTGGCTCGACCGGGAGTTCGCCGGCTACCAGATGGTGGTGGACAAGAGCATGCCGGACACGGTCAACCTGCTGGTCGACGAGACGCCGGACGGCAAACGCCAGCTCTGGTTTTCCTATTCCGACCAGAATCCCGGACTGTATTCGCTGCTCGACGTGGAGAAGCGCCGGATCACCCCGCTGGCGCGCAGCCGGAGCACGATCAAGCCCGACCAGATGGCGACCACGCTCGTGATCAAGTATCACGCCCGCGACGGCCTGTTGATCCACGGCTACCTGACGGTGCCCGTCGGCCACAAGCCGGACGAGAAGCTGCCGCTGGTGGTCATGCCGCACGGCGGTCCCTGGGTGCGCGACATCTGGGGGTTCGACCCGCTCGTGCAACTGCTCGCCAACCGCGGGTATGCCGTGCTGCAGATGAACTATCGCGGCTCGACCGGCTATGGGGACGAGCTTTACCAGCAAGCCCGGAAGCAGATCGGCGGCAAGATCCAGGACGACATCGAGGACGCCACGCAGTGGGCGATCCAGGCCGGGGTGGCCGATCCGCAGCGCATCGCGATCATGGGCATGAGCTACGGCGGTTATTCGGCGCTGTTTGCCCTCGGCAAGAGTCCCGGACTTTACCGCTGCGGCATTTCCTTCGCCGGGGTCACGGACTGGCCCGCGATGTATGAGGACAGCGACGTGGCGGAAAGCAAGTCGGCCAAGCGCTATTGGCGGGAGCAGATCGGCGACCCGAACAAGGAAGACCTGAAGGCCATCTCCCCGATCAACTTCGCCGACAAGATCACGGCGCCGGTGCTGATCATCCAGGGCAAGCGCGACGCCCGTGTGCCGCAGGACCAGGCCAAACGCATGATCGCGGCGCTGGAGAAGGCCGACCGGAAGCCGCAGAGCCTCTTCCTCGCCGAGGTCGGGCACAACTACGGCGACCAGAAGAAGCGGACCGAGATCTACAAGGCCATGGTCGATTTCCTGGAGAAGAACCTCGGGCCGGGCGTGCCGTGAGCAAGGGATCCCAAGGTGGAACGTGGCCTCCGGACACGTTTTTCGAGGCGCACATCCTGAAATGCCGTGAGCAAGAGAGCCGACGGTGGAGCGTGGCCTCTGGCCACGCTCTGAACGCGTCCGGAGGCCGCGTTCCACCCAAGTCGGACTTATGCAGTTGAAGTGGGTGGAACCGGTCCTCCGTGACCGGTTTGCCTCGGCGTGGGTCCAACAGCCCGTCCGGAGGACGAGCTCCACCCTCAATATCCCTGACGCTGGAGCTGCGTCTGCAGCTCGCGCTGGAACGACATCACGTCCTCCTGGCTGGGCTTGTAGCCCTTCTGCGGG
>JAQSDJ010000191.1:3823-16074 GCA_029945855.1 Lacunisphaera sp. | reverse complement strand
AGGAGAAAGACGACCGGGGCGAAGAATCCGTGGGAAAGATCGGGATTTCCCTGCCACTCCGGCCAGAGCAGGACGCAGAAAGCGGCGACCAGCAGCAGGAGCATCGCCCCGAGCACCTGCAGGCTGCGCGGCAGCCGGGTGGCGGAGGAAACGGGAAGCTGGGTGGCCGCCGGGTGGTTCATTTCTTGTCGACGGGCGGCCGTTCGAGGATGGCATAGACCACCTCGGTCGGCAGCGGCACCAGCGGAAGGATGCGGGGCAGCCGAGGATCCGGCGTGCCGGACTGGAGGAGTTCGGCGAGGCCCTTGAGCACCCGGGCGTCAGAGGCAGTGAACTTGGAGATGTCGGCGAGGATCCGGTCGGCCCGCGTGGTGTCGCCCGCCAGCATGGCGACGAGATAACCGGCCTGGAAGAGGGAGATCGTCTCGACGGTGAGAGCCGGGCCCTCCCACGTGAACTTGTCAAGGTAACGGGCCGTCTGCCGGGTGTCGGGATGCCCCAGCAGATGGGCGCAGAATTTCGCGGCGAGGCGCGGGGTCATCGGGTAACGGAGCAGGGTGTCGTATTCGGGGCCGATCAAGGCGGTCCAACCCTTGGCGCGGTAGATGCGCAGGCGCAGGAAAGCGGCCTCGTCGGGCGGGATACTGCTGCCGTAGGCCGCCAGCACTGTGTTCGCCTCGTCGGGGTGTCCTTGCAGCAGGAGGCGCTCCGTCTGGAAATAGGGCAGATAGGCGGGGGGCGGCTGGCGATGGATCCGGGTCAACCCCGGCAGGGCCGCGGCGAACCGGTGGTCGAGCAGGGCCACCTCGAGATTGATGATCTCCGTGCACCACTCGGGCAGGTGCGGGTTTTCGTGGAGCACGGCCTTGAGGGCGTCGCCACTCCGGCCCTGGCGCGCGGCAAACAGGAGCGCGTGCAACCACGCGCCCCGGCGCTCCGGGTCCTCGCTGAGCATGGCGCCGGCGAGGGGGATGATCTTCGTGTAATTGGCACGCGCCAGCAGCATCCGGAACCAGATCTGCGCGGTCTGGACGCGCTGATCCGGGACATCCCGCATCAGGCGTTCATAGATGTGCTCGGAGACAAAGGGCTGGGCGGCGACCTGCGACAAGCCGGCGAGGGCCAAGCCGGCGCTGTAATTGCGCGGGTTCAGCTGGCAGACCCGTTCCAGCGACAGGATGGCCTCCTGGTAGTTGCCCCGGGCGAGGGCCTCCTGGGCGCGGGCGGCGTAGAGCTGTTCCTGGGCGCCGCGCAACTCGGACCAACGGGGCGGCCAGACCACCACCAGGTAGCTCATCTCGTAGTTGGCTGCCCGCAGGGCGACATAGGCCAGGGTGGTCCCGACCAGATAGAGTGCCAGCAGGGCGCCGCCGCAATATAGCGCGGCGCGGCCCCAGAAGGGTCGGACGCGCTCGGCCTCGACCGAACAGCGGAAACCATCGGGGGTTTCCTTCAGCAGCGGGCACACCCGGGCGAAACGCGCCGGCCGGTTCCACAGGACCACCGCATCGCAGCGCGTCTCATAGGCCAGGCCGGAATCACTGACATTCTGGCACGGGCAATTGTCCCGGTGCGCACCCCCGAGGCGAAACCAACCCTTGCGTATGTTCCAGTAGAACAACGCCCACCAAAAGCGGAAAAAATCACCGATCCAGCCGATCACGATGTCGGCAGCCTAGGACGGGGCGGACGGGCCGCAACGCGCAATTAACCGGCGGAGGCGGAACAAATTTCCCGGTCCGTTGTAATCCCGCGGGTTTTGACTGCGTCGCGGGGGTGTGCAACTTCCCGCACATTCCTCCCATGAATACATTGCGCAAAATCATCCTGACGGGCGTCGCGCTGGGTGCGGCGTTCAGCATCGGGCAGGCCGCCACCGCCGAGGTGGGCCGGGCTGCGCCCGATTTCGCCCTGACCGACATCAACGGCCACAAACACGCCCTGGCGGATTTCCGGGGCAAGACGGTCGTGCTCGAGTGGGTCAACCCCGAGTGTCCGATCGTGATGAAGCACTACGACAAGAGCGGCAACCTGCCGAAAATCCAGCAGGCGGCGGCGGCCGATGGGATCGTGTGGCTGCAGATCAATTCCGGCCATCCGGGCGCGCAGGGCGACTACGACCCCGCCAAGGTGGCCGACTGGCAGAAGCGCCAGGGCTCGGTCGCGACGGCGTATTTCCGGGACCAGGACGGCAAGGTGGGCCGGCTCTATGACGCCCGCACGACCCCGCACATGTTCGTCATCGATGGCGCCGGGACGCTGGTCTACGCCGGTGGGATTGACAGCATCCGTTCCGGCAACGCGGCGGACATCCCCAAGGCGGAGAACTACGTGACCGCGGCGCTCGCCGACCTGAAGTCCGGCCAACCGGTGCGCACGAAGACCGCCCAGCCCTACGGTTGCGGGGTGAAATACCGCAACTGAGCGGGGGTAGCGATTGAAACGACGAAGCCGGAGCGGTGCGCTCCGGCTTTTTTCTTAACGAGGTGAAACGCGGCCCCCGGACGCGTTCGGCGCGGGCCAGCGCGTCCGGAGGCCGCGCTCCACCCCCCCGGAACTCAGACCTTCGTCGTGAACAGCTCGGGGTGCAGCACGCCTTCGCCCACGCGGGTCGTCGGGCCGGTCATGCGGATGGCAAAGTCGGGCGCGATCTCGATGCCGATCTGCCCGCCGGGCATGTGCACGGTCAGGTTGGCGTCGACGAGACCGAGCTTGCGGGCGACCGCGGCCGAGGCGCTGGAACTGCTGCCGGACGCCAGCGTGTAACCGGCGCCGCGCTCCCAGATCTCGATCTGGACGTTCTGCCGGTCGAGGACTTTCAGGAACTGGACGTTGATGCGGTTGGGGAAATTCTTGTGCACCTCGATGGCGGGGCCGTAATGCGTCGCGAGCGCGGCGGAGATCTCCGGCAGGACCATCACGCAATGCGGGTTGCCGATGCCCGCGGCGCAGAAGGTGAACTCCCGGTCCTGGATCGTGAACTTCTCGTTGAGCACCTCGCGCACCGGGCCGGCGACGGGGATCCGGTCGCTCTGGAAGGTGACGCGCCCCATCTCGACGGTGATGCGCTGGCCGCCGTCCATGACGCGGGATTCCACCACGCCGCCCGGGACCTCGATGGTGAAGGGGGTCGCGTCGGCGACGAGCTGCTGGTCGTAAAGATAGCGGGAGAAGATGCGCAGGCCGTTGCCGGATTTTTCCGCCTCGGACCCGTCGGGATTGTAGATGCGCAGGCCGAACTGCGCCGACTTCGCGGGCACCGGCCCCCAGAGGATGCCGTCGGAACCTGCGCCGAAGTTGCGGTGGCAGATGACGCGGATCTGCGCGACCGTCGGCGCGGTCCAGCCGGGGAAATCGGCGGGATTCATCACGAGGTAGTCGTTGCCCAGGGCGTGGTATTTGTAGAAGCGCATGAAAGAAAAGTGACGACAGGATGAGGCGGAAGGATGGGAGAAGTGCAAGATTAAGGGCAGGCCGGTCGGCCGCGCCCCGGCTCCGGCCGGGAGCGACGGGGCAGGGGTGATAATGGTATTTGAACGGGCCGGACAGGTCCGCTACAAGAAACCGATGTTCAACGCAGGCCCCGGTCTCAGATGGAAACCCGGACACTAACCCGTCCCCTGGGCTGGTGCGCGCGGGGCGGGCTGGTGCTGGCGGTTCTGTGGTGGCCGCTGCGGCTGCCGGCGGCCACGCTCGCGGAAATGCTCAAGGACCCGGAAATTAATCCCAAGCGGTTTGCCAGCCACTTCGAGGACTTTGCCTATGAGTATCACCGCGAAATCCAGGCACCCGAGGTGTTTCTGACCTACAAGCGCGGGGATTGTGATGACTATGCGGTGTTGGCGGATCGTGTCCTGAAGCCGAAGGGTTTCGGCACCCGCCTCATCCAGGTGAAACTGGCGGGGCAGATCGACCACGCCGTGTGCTATGTGAACGAATCCCGGGCCTACCTGGACTACAACAATCGCGCCGTCTTCTTCACCCTGGCGCGCAGCGGCGCCTCGCTCCGCAGCATCGCCAGCAAGGTGGCCGACTCGCTGGAGGCCAACTGGACCTCCGCGTTCGAGTTCGAGTTCATCGGGGGCAAGAAGGAGCTGGTGGCCACGGTGGTGAAGACCGCGCCGCCGGAGAGCGACCCGCGGCCCGGCCAGAAGGCCGGCAACGCCGTCAAGGTGGATTTCTAACAACTATTGACCATGAAAGACAAAATCATCCTGCGGGTTCTGACCCTGTTCGGCGTGGCCCTGGCCGTGCTGGTGTTCGTGGCCTTCGCCGCCATCCGCAACATCAACCGTGCGACGGCCGGCAGCGACTGGGTCAACCACACCCATGCCGTCATCATGGAGGCGGACGCGCTGCTGTCGTCGTTTCACGCCGGTGACGGCGCCCTGCGCACCTTCCTGCTGACCGGCGACCAGCGCGACCTGGTCGCCACGCGGGAGGCGTTCGGGCAGATGAGCGAGCATTTCGAGGTGCTCAAGGCGCTGGCCAAGGCCGAGGCGGAGCACGCCCCGAAGTTCACGCGCCTGCAGGTCCTGTTCACGGAGCGGATGGAGTTCGCCCGGGAGGTCATCGCCGCGCGCGAAAAGAACGACGCCGGCACGGTGCGCCGCCTGCTGGCCGCCAGCGCAGGCAGCGAGGCCACGCAGGAGATCGCCCGGCTGATCGACCGGCTGCAACTGGCGGAAAGGGAGCTGCTCACGGCGCGGGACAAGGCCTCGTATCTGCAGGCGCAGTCGACGCGTTGGACGGTGTTCAGCGGCCTGATCATCAATTTCCTGCTGCTGGGCGGGGCCGCCTGGCTGATCCGGGACGACATCGCCGCGCGCAAGCGCGCCGCCGCCCTCCTGGGGGAGGCGAATGCCACGCTCGAGGCCAAGGTCCGGGAGCGCACGGCGGAGCTCGTGGCGAGCAATGCGAAGCTGCTGGCGGAAAACCAGGAGCGCCAGTGGGGCAACCACGCGCTCGAGCACCAGCTCCGCTACAATCAGCTCATCATCAATTCCATCACCGACCTGGTGGTCGTGCTGACGAAGATGGGCAACGTCACGCGGGTGAATCCGGCGGTGACGCAATGGACCGGCTGGTCGGCGGCCGAGATGATCAACCAGCCTCTGCGGCGTCTCATCCGGCTGAAACCGCCCGACGGGGGCGGCGGCTCGGCCGCGGCCGATCCAGTCGGCCTGGCGCTCAAGGCCGGGCGCGAACTCCATGAGCAACCGGCGGAGATGCTGGCCCAAGACGGCCGCACGGCGCCCGCCCGGCTGAGCATGTATCCCCTGCGGGACCGCGACAAGGTGGTCGGCGCCGTGGTGACCATTCACATCCTGACCAACCCGGTGTAATCTGGCTTCCGCCGCACCACCGACTACCATTTACGACAAGAGCGAGGACATTTTTATGAAAAAACACATTCTGGCCATCGACGACGAAGCAGAAATCCGCGACCTGCTGGCCGAGGTCCTGACCGGCAAGGGCTACCGGGTGACCACCGCTAGTTCCGGCGCCGAGGCCCTGCTTATCGTCAAGGCCGAACCCCTCAACCTGATCATCTGCGACCTCCAGATGGAGGATGCCGACGGGCTGGAGCTGATCGCGGAGCTCCTGCAGTTGCAGCCCAACGTGCCGACGATCCTGCTGACCGGGGTCTTGTTCGACCACGAGGTCGTGCGCGACAACATCAGCAAGAAGGTCTCGTGCTACATCGAGAAGACGGTCCCGCTCACGAAGATCCTGAGCGAGATCGAACGACTGATCGGCGGGCCCTGAACGGCAGGGGGCGGGACGCTTCGATGGTAGGTCGGGCAGATGTGGGTGGAACCGGTCCTCCAGCCTTCGCCAAGCCTATGGCTGACAGGCCGGACCGGTTTGGCTAGGCGTGCGTCCAACAACCCGTCCGGAGGACGGGTTCCACCATTCGGTGCGCGGCCCTTCAGTTGAGTTCGGCCGTCCAACCGCGTGATTGGCTCAGAATGACCAGCCGTGGACCTTGAAGACGAGTTTGTTCAGCCGGTCGCCGTCGTCGCGCCGTAGCCGAGAAGATTGCGCGCCTTGACCAGTTCCGCGACCTTGGCCGGCACCAGTTTTTCCCAGCCGGAATCGCCGGCCTTGAGGCGCGGCAGCACGTCGCGGGAGAAGCTGTTCAGGTGGTCCGGGTTGGCGCCCACGATGCAGTCGATGTTCTGGTTCTCGAGCAAGTGGGCGTAGAGGTGGCGCAGCTTGGGCGCGACCGAGAGGTTGCGGGCGGTGATCAGCGCGTCCGCCGCGACGGCCTGGTCCGGGCGCGGGGCGCCGCCGGCCGGGCCGTGCGCCAGGTGGCGGTCGAAGATGTCCGGCCGCATCGGGTAGATGTAGAGCTTGACGGCGTGCTTGAACATGCGGCCCATGGATTCGAGGATGCCGCCCTCGAGCTTCTCGTAGTATTTCTCGTTGAAAACCTCGAGGAGGGTGTCGATGCCCATGACCACGCCGATCATTTCCTTGGTGTAGCGGCGGAAGTAGGAGACGAGCCGGAAGAACTCGGGATAGTTCGAGATCACGGTCGTGCACCCGATGTGGCCCAGCATGTCGACGCGTGCGAGGAAGTCGGCGGCGTCGAGGTCGCCCTCCGCGAGCAGGTTCTTCATGGTGATCTCCATGAGGACGACGAGCTCCTTGTCCTGCAGCATGGGCTCCGCCCGGAACTGGGCGGTGGCGCAGCTCAGCATGTCGACGTTGACGTTGGTGACGGGCCGGAAGCTGCCGCGCTCGACGAGCACGGCCTTGTGGTGCAGCACCTCCGAGGGTTGGAGGACCTCGCCGGCGGGGGAGAACATCACGGCGTTGGTCAGGCCATGCTGGACGAGGCGCAGCGCGAGCAGCCGGTTGTCGCACGGGCCGAACGCCGGGCCGCTGACGCGGAGCATGTCGACCTCGATGCGGTCGGTGCCGACGAAGTCAACCAGCGAGGTCACCAGCTGCTGCGGGTCGGTGCCGTAGTGGAAGGCGGCATGGATGAGGTTCACGCCGACGATGCCCAGCGCCTGTTGCTGGAGGAGGTTCTCGCGGTCCCACATGCGGACGTGGATGATGATCTCGCTCGGCTCGGCGAGCGGCTCGTGCTGGAACCGGATGCCCATCCAGCCGTGGCCGTCGTTGGGGCCCTTGAAGCTCTTGGCCACAACCGTGTCGGCAAACACGAAGAACCGGGTGCGGTCGCCGCGCTTGTCGGCCAGGCGCTCCCGGAGCAGGCGGTATTCGTGGTCGAGCATCGTGTGGAGGCGTTCGCGCGAGACGTAGCGCGGGGCCTTGCCGTAGATGGCGTCGCTGAACGTCATGTCGTAGGCCGACATGGTCTTGGCGATGGAGCCGGAGGCGCCGCCCGCCTGGAAGAAGATGCGCGCGACCTCCTGGCCGGCCCCGATTTCGGCGATGGTGCCGTAGTGGGTGCCGTCCAGATTGATGGTCAGCGCCTTGCGGTTGGTTGTGAGCAGTTCCTTTTTCTCACTCATGGCGGCCACTATAGGCCGCGAGGCGGCGAAATGAAAAGCCCGGGATGACAAATCCGCGTGCCGGCCCGGGGTTATTAGACGGGACGGGGCGCCGTTCATCGCGGCGGAAGGCCGTTTGTCCAAGTTGCGGGCCAGCAAACGCTTTTCGCTGGCCGTGGCGGAGGTGTTGCCTAGCTTCCGGCCATGAAGAATTTCTTCACCTCCTTCTTCGCCACGCTGGCGGCGATCATCGTTTTCATCTGCGGCAGCCTCCTGCTGGGCGTGCTCTTCATCGCCGCGCTGGCCGCGATGGGCCAGAAGAAGCCCGTCAACGTGGTGGAGAACTCGTATCTGGTCTTCAACCTCTCGACCAACATCCAGGACACGCCCGCGCCGCCCGATGATTTCGAGGAACTGCTGGAGGTCTTCCTCGGCGACCGCGGCCGGAAGCTGCAGCTGCGCGAGGCCACCCGCGCGCTCCAGGCCGCCGCCAAGGACGACGACATCAAGGGTCTCTACCTGACGGGCTCGTTGCAGCCGCAGGGCTACGGTTCCGGTTACGGCGCGCTCAAGGAAGTGCGCGAGGCCATCGAGGCGTTCAAGGCCTCGGGCAAGCCGGTGAAAGCCCATCTCGAGTTCGCCGGCGCGCGCGATTTCTATCTCGCCTCCGCCGCCAGTGAGATCGTCCTCGACCCCTACGGCGCGCTCGTCATGCCCGGCCTGGCCTCGCAGCCGATGTTCTTCGCCGGCGCGTTCGAAAAATTCGGCATCGGCGTGCAGGTCACCCGCGTCGGCAAATACAAGAGCGCCGTCGAGCCCTACACCCGCAAGGACATGAGCCCGGAAAACCGCGCGCAGATCCAGAAGCTGCTCGACGATGTGTGGGGCACGCTGACGACCACCATCGAGGGCGCCCGGAAGCTCGCCCCCGGCGCGCTGCAGGCCGCCGTTGATGAGAAAGGCATGATCCGCGCCGACGACGCCAAGAAGCTGAAGCTGGTGGACCGCATCGCCTACCTCGACGAGGTCCTCGCCGAGCTGAAGGTGGCGACCGGCCGCAGCAAGGACAGCACACAGCCTTTCCGCCAGATCGCCCTCAAGGATTACGCCCGGCAGGTGCCCGCCGGCGGGCTCGCCGCCAAGCGGCAGAATGAGGGCAAGATCGAGATCAGCTCCGCCGGCAGCAAGGGGAAGCTGGCGATCGTCTACGCCGAGGGCGAGATCGTCGACGGCACCGGCAACGAAGTGGGCTATGTCTACGGCGAGAAGACCTCGCGGTTGCTCCGCCAGATCCGGCTCGATGACAACGTCAAGGCCGTGGTGCTGCGCGTGAACAGCCCCGGCGGCAGCGTCACCGCTTCCGAGGCCATCCTGCGCGAGCTCAATCTGATCAGCCAGACCCGGCCGGTGGTCGTCTCGATGGGCTCGGTGGCCGCGTCCGGCGGCTACTGGATCTCCACCGCGGCCAGCCGCATCTTCGCCGAGCCGGCCACGATCACGGGCTCCATCGGCGTGTTCGGCATGTTCCTCAACTTCCAGGGCCTCGCCAACGAAAAGCTCGGCCTGACCTTCGACACGGTGAAGACCGGCAGATTCGCCGACGCCGCCACGATCGTCCGCCCGAAGACCGACGCGGAGCTGGCTGTCTTCCAGGCTTCGGTCGACTGGGTCTATGACCAGTTCCTCACCAAGGTGGCGGCGGCGCGCAAGCTCGACCGCCCGGTGGTCGAGGAGATCGCCCAGGGCCGCGTGTGGTCCGGCAGCGAGGCGCTCAAGCTGAACCTCGTGGATGAGATCGGCGGCCTCGCCGACGCCGTCAAGTATGCCGCCGGGAAGGCGAACCTCGGGGACGATTTCCGGGTGGCGGAATATCCCCACAAGATGATCTTCGCCGAGGCCTTCAAGGATGCGCTGGAAGGCCGCCGGCGCGAGCAGAGTTTCGGCGGCCCGGTGGGCATCTTGCTCCGCCAGGCGACCGACGAGCTGCAGACGCTGAACAAATTCAACGACCCGCGCGGACTTTAGGCCCGCCTGCCGTTCGAGCTGCGGTTGAATTGAGGACAATCGCGGGCGAGGGCGCCCGCGCTCCAAGGAACCGACTGGAGCCACGGCGAGGTAGTTCACCGCCGTGGATTCCCCAGTTGCGCCCACGGGCGCAACCGCCATTGTCCGGACCATGACCAAGGAACATACGCTCACGAGGGATTGCCCGGCGACCATCATCCCGGCCGGCGACAAGGTCACGCTCCCGGCGGGCTCGAGCGTGTTCATCACGCAGACGCTGGGCGGCAATGTCACCGTGCGCACCGACCAGGGGTTGTTCCAGATCGCGGAGGCGAACGCCCCGGCCATCGGCGGCTACACGCCGGCTGCGGCCAGCCCTTCGACAAATTCAGAACAGATTGCTTTCTCGGAAGAAGCGGTTTGGGCCGCGCTAAAAACCTGTTTCGACCCGGAGATCCCGGTCAACATCGTCGATCTCGGGCTGGTCTATGATCTCGCCGTCGAGAAAAGCCCGGCGGGCAAGAATGTCGTGGACGTGAAGATGACGCTGACGGCACCCGGTTGCGGCATGGGCCCGGTCATCGCCGAGGACGCGCGCCAGAAGATCGCCGCGCTGCCCGACGTCGAGTCCGCCAAGGTGCACATCGTCTGGGACCCGCAATGGACCCCGCAGATGATCTCCGACACGGGGCGGAAGGTGCTGGGGCTGGAGTGAGGAGAGCACCGCCCATGGCACGCTGGGAATACAATACGGTGATTTTTGAGGCGAACCTCTGGCTTGCGAGTGGTGAGTTGGACGGAGAAGCATTTCAGGCCAAGCTGGACGAGTTGGGCAAGAAAGGATGGGAACTGGTGTCGGTCTTCGACACAAACCGCCAGGAAGGAGTTACGTTCCAAGTTGTCGCGGTTTTCAAGCGCTCGCTCGCTTGAGCCGTTTCAGGCCGACACCGAATCGAGCGAACAGCTCTCGATCGGGGTCTCGCAGTTCGGGCGGGCGATGAGGCCGGGGTGGGGCTCGGTCGAGAAATGCTTGTTGGGTTCGCTCATCAGGTGGCGGTCGCACACGTGGATCAGCTCGGCCTCGGTCATGGCGCGGCGCATGGCGTGGAGAAACGCGCCGTCGGTGTCCACGCTCTGGCCGACGAAGTTCAGGTATTTCTTCATCTTGGCCACATGGGCCTGCTCGGGCACGCCGGGCTGCTGCGTTTCGCGGTAGAGGCGGGCGACGTATTCGCGGACGTCGGCGAGGGTGGGGGTGAAGACAGAGGACGGAGGATGGGGACGTGAGGCGGTGTGGAGGGCGAACCTCTCCCGGCACTGACGGAAGATCCACGGGTTGCGGATGGCGTGGCGGCCCATCATCACGCCGGCGGCGCCGGATTCGGCGAGGACGGCGACGGCCTTGTCGGCCGAGGTGATATTGCCGTTGGCGAGCACGGGACAACGGACGATCCGGGCGGCGGTGCCGATGAAATCGTAGTGCACCTCGCTGCGATAGCCTTCCTTGACGGTGCGTCCGTGCACGCTGAGCAGATCGACGGAGTGCTTGTTGATCAGGCCGAGGATTTCCTCGTAATGCGCCGTCGAGTCGAAGCCGATGCGCATCTTGACCGTGAAAAGTCCCGGCACGCTGTCGCGCAGGGCGCCGAGCAATTCGTCGATCTTGGCCGGGTCGCGCAACAGGCCGCCGCCGACGTTCTTCTTGTAGATCTTCGGGGCCGGGCAACCCATGTTGAGGTCGATGCCGGCGACGGGATGCTTCAGCAATTCCTTCACGGTGCGGACCATGTCGGAAACATGCTCGCCGATGAGCTGGGCGAAGACCGGGCGGCCGGTCTTGTTTTCGTCGATGGAGCGCAGGATGTGCTTTTCCGGCCGCGACTGGGCGTGCACGCGGAAGAATTCGGTGAAGAAATAATCCGGTGCGCCGTAGTGGGCCATCACCCGCATGAAGGCCAGGTCGGTGACATCCTGCATCGGCGCCAGCGCCGTGAGCGGCTGGCCGGGGAGGATGGGCTCCGGCAATGGTTTAGGCGGCAAAGGGTGGGTCACGCGGGGAAAGTGGATGGGGAGATTCCTCGCTGCGCCCGGAATGACAAGCAAGGAGAGGGTCAGTGGAAATCGTTCTCGTTCTCTTTCGCGTAATCGTTCTCTTGGGGGCGTCCTGATGGGAGAGAAGGAGAACGAGCAAGATTACGAGAACGAGTCGGGCCGACGGCTCGTCCGGAGGACTCGCCCTACCTTACTGGTCTTCCTCGTCCTTGGGCTCTTCCTTCTGCTGCTTGAGCACGCGCTCGAGGATCTCAGTCATGTCCTCCACGAGGTCGAAGACCTTGCGGGCGACCAGAATCGGTTTCTTCTGCTGCAGGGCCAAAACGATCGAGTCGCTCGGGCGGGCGTCGAGCTCGAGGAATTTCCGGCCAAGCTCGTTCTGCATGTGCAGAATGATCCGGGCGAAATAGGTGCCGTCGTTGACGTCGTTGATGATGACGCGCTCGAGCGAAATCTCGAAGCCGAGGAGCAGGTGGCCGATCAGGTCGTGGGTGAGCGGGCGCTCCTTCTTGATGCCGTTGATCGTCATCGAAATGGCGCTGCCGACGCTCGGGTCGACGTAGATGACGAAGACTTTTTCCTCGTTGCCGAGGAACACCGCACAGCCATTGGCGGTGGGCATGAGGCCTTTGACGGAGACTTCGACCAGATCAGCGGACATGGGAAAAAGGTGGGCGGGCGGGGGAAAAGTGCACGTTTGCGCGGGGCGGCTCGTCCGGAGGCCTC
>JAQSDJ010000191.1:0-3813 GCA_029945855.1 Lacunisphaera sp. | reverse complement strand
GTGATACCCCAGTCCTGGGCCTGCCGGATCACGGCGGGTTTTTCGAGGACGATGACCTTGCCGGCCTCGAGGGCGGCGGCGGGCAGGCCGGCGGTATGCATGATCTCGAGGGTGCGCAGGCCGAAGACCGGGACGTCGAAGCGGAAGTCCTGCTTCACCTTCACGGTCTTCACGAAAAGGGTCTCGTCGGTCTTGAAGTTGCCGGCGCGGCGCAGCATGTCGTCGGTGCCTTCAAAAGCCTCGACGGCGAGCACGGTGCCCTTGCGCACGACGCAGCCCTGGCCGATGTCGAGCCGGGCGATCTCGCGGGCGATGTGGATGCCGTGGTCGAGGTATTCCTGGTCGATGGAAAGTTTCTTGCCGGTCATGGAACCGGACGTGGCGAGCTGGTCGTCGATGAAGGCGCGGGCGTCGAGCAAAGTGACGCCGATCTTCTCGATCTCGGCGGCGATGGCGCCGAAGATCGTCTCGGCGTTGCGGCGCTTGAGGGAGAACAGGATCGAGGCGGCCTTGAGGTCGGGGGTGAGGCCGTGGAAGAGGCGCTTGGGCTTCACCTGGCCGGCCATGAGGGCGGAGCCGGCGCCGAAGTCCTTGAGGGCGGTGAGCATCTTGCCGACCTGGCCGACGTTGAGGGTGACGCGTTCTTTTTCCGGGAAGCTGGCGACGAGTTCGGCGCTGGTTTCGTCGTCCATGGCGATCAGCCGCAGGGGCACGCCGGCGCGACGGATGGCGGCGGCGGTCAGGATCGGGTAGGCGCCGCGGCCGGCGATCAGGGCGATCGGGCGGGTGGCGTCAAAATCCTTGGGCAGGAAGGCGGAGGGCATGGGCGAAAGACTGAAGGGCGGAAAGACTGAAAGGCTGGAGGATGGGAACGCAAGGGTTGCTGAAGCGTGTGCCGCGGTCCGCCGGGCGGCGGGGAATATTCAGCCTTTCAGCCCTTCCGCTTTTCAGCCCTTCAACTCTGCGAGCCGTAATATTTCTTGTAGCTCCGATAGTAGCGGTAATTGGAATAATACTCGATGCGGCGGGCGGAGAGGCCGTTGAGGACGATGCCGAGCAGCTCGTTTTTGCTCTCCTTGATCTGCCGGATATAGAGGCGGATGTGTTTGCGGAAGGCGCGGTTGAACCGGCAGACGTAGATGACCTCGTCGGTGTTTTCGGAGATGAGCAGCGAATCCGTGACGGCGCCCATCGGCGGGGAGTCGACGACCACGAGGTCGAAGTGCTGCTTCATGTGCTCGATGAACTGGCCGAAGATGGGCTTCTCGAGCAGCTCGGTCGGGCTCTTGGAGCGGCCGCCGGAGCGGAGGAGGTAGAGGTTCTCGTCGACCTTGGCGATGCCGAGGGCCGGGTCGGTGAAGGGATCCACGGGGAGGACGCCGCCGGCCTCGAACCAGGCGATGAGGCCGACCTCGTTGGTGAGCTTGAAGTGGCGGTGCAGCATCGGGCGGCGCATGTCGCAGTCCATGATGAGCACGCGCTTGCCGTGGCGGGCGAAGGAGGCCGCCAGGTTGCAGCTGATCATCGTCTTGCCCTCGCCGGGGATGGTGCTGGTGACGAGGATGGACTTCGGGAAATCGAGCTTGGACTGGATCTTCACCGCGCTGTAGACGCTGAGGAAAGCCTCGGAACCGGGGGAGGTGCGGTTGCTGTTGACGAGCGAGTGCTTCTCCGTGTCGGGGACGTCGTTGAGCTCGGGGATGATGCCGAGGAGATGGGCGCCGATGAAGCCCTCGATGTCCCACGCGCTCTTGACGCGGTCGTCGATGAAGCTGAGGCCGATGGCGACCCCGGCGAATACGAGCAGGCCGAGGCCGAGGCTCGTCTTGATGATGTTGCGGATCTGCGGGGTGTAGGGCGCGCCGGCGGGCAGGGCGCGGTCGAGCGGCTTGACCGGCAGGTTTTCCAGATTCTTGGAGGTGGTGACCTGGTTGAGGCGGTCGAGGATCTGGATGTAATTGCTCTTCGCGACCTGGGCCTGGTTTTCCAGGCTCTTGAACTCGACGGAGAGTTCGCCCAGGCGGAGCTGGTCCTTCTCGGCCTCGTTGTATTCGCGCTGGTAGCTAGCCTCCGTTTCCTGGAGCTTGACGTATTGGGTGCGCAGGTCGGCGATGGATTGCTCGATGTTGCGGGTGATCTGGGCGGTGACGACGTCGATGGAATTGGCCACCTCGATCATCTTCGGGTGCCGCTCGAGGTAGCGTTCGCTCAGGATGGAGGCCGACTTGTTCAGGTCGGCCAGCTGGGCCTTCAGCGTGGAGATGGTGCCGTAGGCGGAGATGTAGCCGATCTCGAGGAGGCTGCCGCCGGCCTGCTGCATGCGCTCGATCTGACCGAGGAGGGTCTCGATATCCAGGCGGCCGAGGCGCGCGGTGGTGAGCATACCGTTGACGGTCTTGAGCCGGTCGCCGATGATGTTCATGCTGTTGTCGAGGGAGATGAGGTTGTGCTTGCGGCGGTAGTCCTGGAGGCGGCTCTCGGCGGCCTCGGACTCCTTGCGCAGTTCCTCGCCGCGGGTGCGAAGATAATCCACGGCGACCTCGTTCTTGCCGCCGGAATAGTCGATGAGGTAACGCATGAACTGCTCCATGTAGCGGTTCGCGAGGAGGGCGGCGCCCTCGGGGTCGCGGTTGGCGACCGTGATGCTGATGAGAAAGCTGTTGCGGATGGACGCGATGCTGGCGCTGCCGATCAGGCCGGAGACGGACGGGGGATTGACGCCCGGGGCGAGGTCCTTGAGGTAGGGGCGCTGGAGGATCTTCACCTCGTCGGGGGTGAGCGACTGGGCGATCATGGTCCGCAGGCGGCCGCTGTTGAGGATCTGGAGGTAGGTGTTGAGGTCGATGTCGGAACGGACGGAGGTGTCGACGACCTGCTCGTTCTGCACGATGCGCTCGGCCCGCTCGAACTGCATCGTGGCGGTGCTGGAATACATGGGCGTCTCCTGCGCCTTGTAGTAGCCCCAGGTGAGGGCGACCAGCAGGGCCACCGGCAGGGCGATCCAGAGGCGCTCGCGGAGGATGATGTAGTAGTCGCGCAGCGAACGCCGCTCGATCACCTGGTTGTCATTGCCATGCAGGGAAGGCCCGGAGGGCTTCAGGGGGGCGCTGGCAGGAAGGGCGTCGACGTCGGGCATGGGATGAAATCAGATGAGGCGTTCGGGCACGTAGACATTGTCCCCGGTCTGGAGCAGGAAGTCCTCCGACTTGTTGTCCTTTTTGCCCTTGATGATGCTGTCGACGTCGACGGTGAAGACTTTCTTGGTGCCGTCGGCCAGAATGCGCGTGATGACAACCGCGGTGCCCTTGCCGATGTCGGTGATGCCGCCGGCCTTCGAGACGAGTTCGACCACGGTGTAGGTGGATTCGGGCGGGAGGCTGAAGCGGCCGGGGCTGCGGATCTGGCCTTGGATGGAGACCTCGCGCGTGGCGTATTCCTCGACGTTGATGGTCACCTGGGGATTGCGGAGGTAGCGGCCCTCCTTGTAGGCGTTCTCGACGGCGGCCTGGGCCTCGGTGACGGTCATGCCGCCGATGGTGATTTCACCCAGCAGCGGCAGATTGACCCGACCCCGGGCGTCGATGCGGGCCTGGGTGGAGAGGTCGTCCTCCTGATAGACGGAGATGCGCAGCTTGTCGGCGAGGGCGAGGGTGTGGACGTAATTTTTCTTCTCGGCCTTCATGCTGTCGCTTTGCGCCCGCAGGCTGGTCGGGCCGCCGGCGAGCAGGGCGGCGAGCAGGGCGAGGAGAAGGCGGGAGGGTTTCATGGCACGGGAATCAATCAATAACGGCTGCCGATATCAAAGGTGAATGC
>JAQSDJ010000190.1:15625-16207 GCA_029945855.1 Lacunisphaera sp. | reverse complement strand
CCGTGCTGCCCGGGCTGCGCGAGGCCGGACCGGCCGGCGCCGCCGGGGTGATGCACCGGGCGGCGGCCGAGTCTGCCGACAGCGCCAAGGGCAATGCCGGGGCGATTCTCGCGCAGTTTTTCCACGGGGCCGCAGCCGTCCCCGCCGCCGGGGCGCGGCTGACCTCCGCCTCATTGGCGGAAGCCGCCGCCCGGGGTCTGGCACTGGCGCGCACCGCAATGGCTGCGCCTTGCGAGGGCACGATCCTGACGGTGATGCGGGCCTTTGCGGAGGAATTGCAGCGGCAGGCCGGCACCGCGGACCTGCGGGCCGGCTTTGCCCGGGCGCTCGCCCGCAGCCAGGAGGCGCTGCGGCAAACCCGGCGGCAGATTCCCGCCTTACGCGCGGCGGGGGTCGTCGATGCCGGGGCCCAGGGGTTCGTCTGCCTGCTCGAGGGCATCGCCGACTACATCGAGCGCGGGCGCGCGGTGCCGGTCGGGGCGATCCCCGCGGAACTGGTGGTGGCGGGGGTTGATACCTCCCGACCCGGACCAGGCAGCCAATGCTACTCTGTCGAATGCGTGATCAGCGCCGGCAACGTGG
>JAQSDJ010000190.1:769-15615 GCA_029945855.1 Lacunisphaera sp. | reverse complement strand
AGGCCGTCCTGCTGGGGTTGCCGCTGACCGATCAGGTCATCACCGGCACGCGCGAACAGGTGCGCCTGCACGCCCGGGTGGATGATCCGGCGGCATTCTTCGCCCTCGCGGCGCGGTTCGGCACCGTGTCCCGGGAGCGGACCGGGAACGCGAACCGGCCGGCTGTGGCGATTGCGACGGATTCCGGCGCCGATTTCCCGGCGGAGGAGATGGCCCGGCTGGACATTCACCTGGTGCCGCAGCGACTGGCGGTCGACGGGCGCGACCATGTGGACCGGTTGTCCATCACGCCGCACGAGTTGTATGAGTCGATGCGGACCAGCCCGATTCCGCCCCGCACCTCCCAGCCGCCGCCGGGGGACTTCCGGCGCCTGTTTGAGTTGCTGCTCGCGCAGCATGAGAGCGTGGTCGAAGTGTCGCTGGCGCGGACGCTGTCGGGCACCCTGCAGGCGGCGGAAAGCGCCGCGGCCCGGACCGGCCCGGGGCGGGTGCACGTGTTCGACACCGGCAGCGTGTCGAACGGACAGGGGCTGCTGGTCCTCTGGGCGGCGGAGGCCGCGCAGGCGGGCCTCGATGCCCGGAGCATTCTGGCGGGGCTGGAACGCATGCGGCCGCGCACCCAGGTGCATGCCGTCGTCCGCGACATCAGGTATGCGGTGCGAGGCGGCCGGGTGCCGCGGGCGGCCCTCACGCTGACCCGCCTGTTGCGCCTATCGCTCACCCTCAAGATCCGCCCGAACGGCCGGCTCGGCCTCGGGGGCGCCCTGTGGGGGCGGCGGAACCTGCCCGAGCGTTTCGCCCGCACGGTGATCCGTGGGCTGGATCCGGCGCGGCGTTATCGCGTCATCATCGGGCACTGCGATTGCGCCGATGACGCCCGGCGCGTGGAGGCGGTGCTGCGCGCGGGCGGCTTGGAACTCGATCGCGTCTGGATCGTCGAAACCGGGGCGGCCATCGGGGCGCATGCCGGCCCAGGCTCGCTGGTCATCGGCGTCCAAGACTACGAGGCACCGTCACCATGAGTGTGGTTTTCCTGAAAATGCTGCTCGGCTATCTGCTGGGGTCGATCTCCGGCAGCCTGTGGCTCGGCCGCCTGCGGGGCGTCGACATCCGCACGAAGGGCAGCGGCAATGCCGGGGGCACAAACGCCTTCCGCACCCAGGGCCCGTGGTTCGGCCTGGGGGTGGGCCTGATCGACGTGGGCAAGGGGGCGCTCGCCGCGTGGTTCGGCGGGCTCGGGCTGGCCGGCGAGGCGCCGTCGCTGACGGTGGCTTTGCTGACGGGCGCGGCGGCGGCGGCCGGGCATGTCTGGCCGCTGTATCACGGTTTCCGGGGCGGCAAGGGCGTGGCGGTCGTGATCGGTGTGTTGCTCGTGCTCTGGCCGGCGGCGTTGGCGGTGCTGGCCGCGGTGCTGCTGCTGGTGCTGACCACGACCGGTTACGTGGGGCTCGGTTCGATTTTGGCCGGGGCGGCGTTGATCCCGGCGGCGGTCTGGCTGGCGCCGGAGGGCGAACGAACCGTCTGGATCGTCGCGACGGGGTTGATCGCGGGCTTCATCCTGTTCACGCACCGCGCCAATGTGCAGCGGCTACGCGCGAGGACGGAGCATCGTTTCGAACGGGCCCGGATTCTGGCCCGGCTGTTTGCGCCGCGCGGGTGAAGCGGGACCGGATCCCGCGCGGCGCGGAAAAAATATGCCGCCGGTTCTCTCAGGCTGGTTGACCAATTCGGTGGCCAAGCCCTAGCTGCCAGCATTCATCACCTTTTGATCTCCCCGAAGGGAGCGGGACTACTGTTTTGTGACAGCACAGGCATGTATTGGAATAGAATGCCTTTGATGGATTTCCTGAAAGAACCGGCGGACACCCATTAATACGTCACGTCCGCGCGGCACTTGATTGTTTTTTCGCGGGAGCGGTGGGGACGAGGGGGTGGCCGCGCTGGGCGGGAGCCTCCTTCCCCGCGGGCCGCGGCTCATCCGGAGGATTCGCCCTACCGGACCGACGACAGAAACGGATCCAGGGGCGCGCCGGGGAGTTTCTTCAGGGCTTCGACGAGGATCGCGGCGTTGAGGTCGGCGCCGGCCTTGCTCGTGTGGGTGTGCGGGTCGGCGAAGAGGGGCTCGACCTGCTCCGCGCCGAGCGACTCGTAGCGCGTGGCGACGAGGTCGTTGAGGTCAATGAAGCCGACGCCTTCCTGCGCGGCGACCTCCTTCGCCCAGCCGGCGTAAGTGTCGGTCTGGCGCGACATCTTCCCGTCTTTCCAAGTCTTGCGCGGCACGAGGGAGCAGACGATGGGCGTGGCGCCGGCGGCCTTGGCGTCGCGGATGTATTTGCGCAGATACCAGCCATACGTGTGCACGACCTCGTGCTGCTTCGTGAGAAGGTTGTCGATTTCCTCGGTCTCCTCGCCGATGCCCTTGATGGTGCCGCGGGCGCGGGTGGTGTCGTTCAGTGCGATGCCGTCGTTGTGCCCGAACTGCATGAGGACGAAGTCACCCGGCTTGATGAGCGTTAGCGCGCGGTCCCAGTGACCCTGGGTGAGGAAGGTGCGGCTGCTGAGCCCGCCGATCGCGCGGTTGACGATGTTTACCTTGGCTGGATCGAACCAGGTGCCGAGCGAATCGCCCCAGCCCCACTGGCCGCCGGCGCCATCCCCGCGGCCGTTGCGCACGGTGGAATCGCCGATGAGGACGATCGATGGCAGCTTCGGGTCGGCGGGCTCCGGCAGGTTGAGCCAGCCGATCTTGTCGGCCTCCACCGCGGCGCCTTTCGGGGAGAGGTAGTCGCCGAACGGACCCTTGCGGATGCCCTTCAAGCCGGCGATGACGAGCGCGGCGTTGAGGTCGGCGCCCTCGGGGTCGGTGTGGGTGTGGTCCTTCGGGAAAAAGGCCTTCACCTTGGCGGCGCCGAGCTTCTGGTATTCGTCAGCGATGAGGCGCGTGAGATCGATGAAGGCGATGCCGGCAGTCTCGGCGAGCTGTTTGGAAAATTGCCGCCAGGGGCCGTTGTTGCGCTCGACCTTGCCGTCCGGCCACTCGTTGCGGACGGTGAGGGAGAGCACGATGGGCGTGGCGCCCTTGGCCTTAACGTCGTTGATCATCTTCCGCATATACCAGCCGTAAGTGTGGACGGTCTCGGGCTGTTTCGTGATGATGTTTTCGATCTCCTGAGTCTCCTCGCCGAGGCTGCGGATGACGCCGCGGGAGCGCCAGCGTTCACGCGGCACGGCAGTGTCCTCGTTGATCACGCTGGCGTCGTTGTGGCCGAACTGGATCAGGACGAAGTCACCGGCCTTCACGCCCTCGAGAAGCTTGTCCCACAGTCCCTCGCTGATGAAGGTGCGGCTGCTGCGTCCGCCGCGGGCGCGGTTGACGACGTTGATCTTGGCCAGGTCGAAATAGGACGGGAGCGGCACGCCCCAGCCGGTGGCGTTGGGTCCGCCGTTGGCCGCGGTGGAGTCGCTGGCGACCCAAATGGTCGGCAGCGTGGGATTGATGACCTCGACGGCCGGCTTGGGCGCCTCGGGCGGCGGCGCGACGGTGGTGTCCTTGGGCGCCTGGGCGGAAAGACAGAGGACGGAGGACAGAAGGCAGAGGACAGAAGACAGGGGGCGGAGCAGTTTCATGGGATGGAAGGGCGGGGACAGCATGCGGTGGCGTGCGAGGCGGGATCAGCGATCCCGCCCTACAGTCGTGGTGTGCTGGTGAGCTGGATCTCGGCGGCGGTGAGGCCGGCGGACTTGGCGTGCAGCGTGATCGGGCCCGCTTCGCCGGCCTTGGTGCGGACGATGACGAGTGCGAGGCCGTTGAAGGCCTTGCGTTCCGGCGACTGGAACGATTCGAAGCTCGTCGCGTCGCCGTTGTCGGTCGCGATGATCTCGCCCGGACCGGTGAGGGAGAACTTCAGGGCGTTTTTCGAGCGCGGCACGAGGAGGCCGTCCTTGTCCGCCACCGTGACCGTGACGAAGGACAGATCCGAGCCATCGGCGCGCAGCACGGCGCGGTCGGCGGCAAGCGCGAGCTTAGTGGCGGGGCCGGTCGTGCGCTGCACGGCCTCGGCCCATTTCGAGCCTTTCTTGTAGGTCACCACCTTCAACTCGCCCGGCTGGTAGACGACGTCGTCCCAGCGGAAGCGATATTCGAGCGGGCCGCGGGTTTTGCGGCCGAGGGAACGGCCGTTGAGGAACAGCTCGGCCTCGTCGCCGGAGGAATAGACGTGGACCGGCGTGACCTGGCCGGTGCGCTCGGGCCAGTTCCAATGCGGCAGGATATGCGCCATCGGCAGGTCCGGCCGCCAGCGGGCCTGGTAGATGTAATAGCGGTCCTTGGGGAAGCCCGCGAGGTCGATGATGCCGAAGTAGCTGCTGCGCGAGGGCACGCGGATTTTGCCCAGTTCCTTGAGTTCCTTCGCCGCCTTCTCGCGGTCGGCGGGGTTGGAATAATTGAGCAGGTTGGTGGTGTCGGCGTTGTAGGGCGTGGGCTCGCCGAGGTAGTCGAAGCCGGTCCAGACGAACTCGCCGGCGGTGAACGGCGCCTCGTCGAGGCCCTTGAACTCCACGTCGGGCGGCCAGGCCCAGCGCGGGGCGGAGAGGTCGTAGCTGCTCATCTGGAAATCGGCGCGGCCCTCCAGCTTGTCGTTGCTGACGGGGAAGAAATACTCGCCGCGGGAGCTGATGCAGGACGACGTCTCGGCGCCCATCTGCGGCAGGTGCGGGTGGATCGCGCGGAGCTTGAGATATTCGTCGGGCTTGTAGTTGTAGCCGATGATGTCGACGACGTGCTGGAAGCCGTTGTAGCCGGCCCCGATGTTGTTGAGGCCCGCGACGACCGGCCGGGTGCGGTCCTCGGCGCGGACGAGTCCGCCGAGGTGCGCGGCGAGCTTCCAGCCGTCGGGCTCGTATTGCTCGCGGATCTCGTTGCCGATGCTCCACTGGATGACGCTCGGGTGGTTGCGGTCGCGGCGGACCATGGCCGTGAGATCCTTGGCGTGCCAGTCGTCGAAGAGGCGGCTGTAGTCGTCGCGCTTTTTGCCGATGCGCCAGCAGTCGAAGGCCTCGACCATCACGACAAAGCCCAGGCGGTCGCAGAGTTCGAGCAGCTCGGGGGCGGGCGGATTGTGGCTGGTGCGGATGGCGTTGCCGCCCATGGCCTGCAGGATCTCGAGCTGACGCTCGAGGGCGCGGACGTTGATCGCGGAGCCGAGGGCACCGAGATCGTGGTGGTTGCACACGCCGTTGAGCGGCACGCGTTCGCCGTTGAGCAGGAAGCCGTCGTTGACGGTGTGCGCGATGGTGCGGATGCCGAAAGGAGTGGTGACCGTGTCGATGACCTTGCCGTCCTGCCGGATGGTGGTCTCGGCGACATAACGATGGCGGGCCTTCAAGCTCCAGAGTTTCGGCGAGCCGACGACGAGGGTGTGGCTGATGCTCGCGGGGCGGCCGGGTTGGAGCCGCAGGGGCCGGGCGGCGGCGGAGGCGACGGGAGCCGCGACGGGGCGGCCCTCGGCGTCGGCGGCGAACAGCTGCACGGCCACGGTCACATCGACGACGGCGGCGGTGGTGTTGTCCAGGTTGATGGCGACATCGACGGTGGCGGAGTCCTTCGCCACCACGGGAGTTGTGACGAACACGCCCCATTGGGCGATGGCGACGGGCGCGGTCTGGAGCAGCCAGACGTTGCGGTAGATGCCGCCGCCGGGATACCAGCGCGAGGACTCGCGCGGATTGTCGAGACGGATGGCGAGGACGTTGTCCGCGCCGGGCGTGAGGTAGGGTGTGAGGTCGACGCGCCAGGACGAGTAGCCATAGGGCCAGCCGCCGACAAAGCGGCCGTTGCACCACACGAGGGCATAGGCCATGGCGCCGTCGAGTTCGAGGTAGGTCTGCCGGCCGGCCGCGGTGGCGGGCACGGCGAATTTTTTCCGATACCAGGCGGTGCCGAACCACGGGAGCTTGCCGGTGTCGCCCGAGAGCTCCTGCTGGAACGGACCCTCGATGCCCCAGTCGTGGGGCAGGGTCAGCGGGCGCCAGGCGGAGTCGTCGAAGCCGGCCCGCGTGTAGGGGATGGCGCTGTCGCCGGCGAGCGTCGCGGCCGGTGCGCCGTCGGGGCGCCGTCGGGGCGCGGGCTGGTAGAGGAGCAGGTCGTCGCCGGTGGGCAGGACCCAGTCCTTGATGCGCTCGTAGGTGAGCGACTCACCGACGCTGGGATCATCGCCCTTCGTGAAGCGCCAGCCGGCGTTGAAGGAGACGCGTTCGCGGGCCGGGATGGGGGCCGCGGGTTCGGCGGCGGTCGAGATGGAGCAGAAGGCCAGCATTACGCCGGCAAAGCAGGTGAGCGTGCGCATGGGGTGGAGGGGTTGGCGAAACGACGGAAAGGGAGCCAGCAGGCTAAGCCTCAGGCTCACAATGGGAGGGGCGGAAAAAACGGACAGTATGAATAAAGGTGGTGTAGACGGGATCGCCTGATCCCGCCTTCGACGTTAAGTTGTCCATTTGCTGTCATCCTGAGCCCAGCGAAGGATCCAGTGAAGTGTCCGCCGGCCGACGTCCTGCTGGATTCTTCACTGCGTTCAGAATGACAAACAAGCCTACGGCTTCGGCTTGAGGTGGCCCTGGGCGACGGCGTCGTCGATCATCTTCACGGCGTATTCCCAGATGGCGGTCGAGCCGTCGGCGACCATGGCGTTGCGGGCGAGCACGCGGTCCTGGGTGACGCCGTGTTTCTGCCAGGCGTGGCCGTCGGTCAGGCAGTTGAGCAGCATCGGGTGGAAGCGGTCGCAGGCCAGGGCGAACCGGGCCTCCGGGGTCGCGTGCGCCTCGAACTCGTCCCAGAGCGTGCGGAACTCGCCGGCCTGGTCGGGCGGGAGCAGGCCGAAGATGCGGGTGGCGGCCACGGCCTCGCGCGCGTGCTGGTCGGCCATGTTCTTCACGTCGTAGGCGAAGGTGTCGCCGGCGTCGATCTCCACGAGGTCGTGGATCAGCACCATCTTCAGGATGCGGAGCACGTCGAGCGGCTGGTGGTTGGAATGCTCGGCGAGCACGACGACCATCAGGGCGAAGTGCCAGGAATGCTCGGCGCTGTTCTCGGCGCGGCGGCTCTGGGTGACGATGGTCTGGCGGAAGATCTCCTTGAGCTTGTCGACCTCGGTGATGAAGGCGATCTGGCGGCGGAGGCGTTCGGCGGGAGAGAGGGGAGGTTGGTGCACCACGGAAGTTACGAAAGACCCGAAAGGCCGGCAGGGCAATGCGGGAGAAAGGGGGGGGCGGCCGAGCCTTGGGCCTACATTTGCACACTGATGCAGGCCTACTCCAACGTTTGCCATCTGAGCACAGCGAGGGATCCAGTATACTGGAGCCGCAGCGACCCCGCTGCGGTTTGCGAGCGAAACACGGCGAGGTCGCCGTGGCTCCATGAAATATCGGGGGCAGGAATCTTACCGTCGTGCCCGCCGGGAAATCCGGGGCGATGATCTCACTAGGCTTGCATGGTGTTCGTTTCGGCTTTTGGTGGGCGGATGCTCAAAATTGCCCTCGTTGTCTGTGCGGCGATCCTCGTGCCGGTCATCGCCGCCGCCGCCGCCGTCAACTATCCCCCCAGCAAGACCGTCGGGCACGTCGACGACTACCACGGCACCGCGGTCGCCGATCCCTACCGCTGGCTGGAGGAACTCGATTCCGCCGACACCCAGGCCTGGGTCGCCGCGCAGAACGCGCTGACCGACTCGGTCGTCGCGCAGATTCCCGAGCGCGCCCGCATCAAGCAGCGCCTGAAGGAACTCTGGAACTACCCGCGCACCGGTCTGCCGAACAAGGAGGCCAACTGGTATTTCTTCACGAAGAACGACGGCCTGCAGAACCAGTCGCCGCTCTATGTGACCGACGGCCTGAACGGACCGGAGCGGGTGCTCATCGATCCCAACACGCTCTCGCCGGACGGCACGGTGGCGGTCGCGCAGACCTCGCCGTCGCCCGGTGGGAAATGGCTCGGCTATGGCCTGGCCATGGGCGGTTCCGACTGGCGCGAACTGCGCCTGCGCGACGTGGCGACCGGCCAGGATGCGGCGGACACCATCAAGTGGGCGAAGTTCACCGGCCTGAGCTGGACGCACGATGCGCAGGGCTTTTTCTATTCGCGTTATCCGGCTCCGGCGGACGGCAACCCCAAGGTCTTCACCAAGCTGGAGCACCGCAAATTGTATTACCATCGCGTCGGCACGCCGCAATCCGAGGACCGCCTGGTGTTCGAGATGCCCGAGCAGCCGTCATGGTTCCCCGGGGGCGCGGTCTCGTCCGACGGGCGTTTCCTGATCCTCTCCGTTTCCCAGCCGGGCAAGTCAGGCAACAGCATCTATTATGTCGACCTCAAGGATGCGCAGAATCCCACGTTCGACGGCCCGGTCGTGAAGCTCATCGACCAGTTCGAGAGCAACTACAACTTCATTGGCAACGTGGACCGGCGGTTCTACCTCTTCACGGACGTAGGCGCGCCGCGCGGCCGGGTGGTAGCCTACGATCTCGATGCGCCGACCGCCCCCGTCACGATTTTGGCCGAGTCGGCCGATCCCATCAGCGCCGTCCGCATCTCCGCCGGCAGGCTGGTCGTGACCTCCATGCACGATGTCACGGGCCGCATCGCGCTCTTTGATCTCGAGGGCAAACCGGCCGGCACAATCCCGCTGCCGGGCCCGGGCGTGGTCAGCGGCGTGTCCGGCAAGTTCAAGGATCCCGAGTTGTTCATCGGCTTCTCGTCGTTCCTCGCGCCCGGCACGATCCTGCGCCACGACCTCGCGAGCGGCACGACCACCACGCACCGCGAGACGAAGATCAATTTCGACCTGACGCAGTATGAAACCAAGCAGGTCTTCTATCCCTCGAAGGACGGCACGAAGATCCCGATGTTCCTCATCCACCGGAAAGGCCTGAAGCTCGACGGCTCGGCCCCCGGCTGGCTCTACGGCTACGGCGGCTTCAACGTCGTCATGCAGCCGCAGTTTGCGGTCCCGCCGCTGGTCTGGATCGAGGGCGGCGGCGTCTACGCCATGGCCAACCTCCGCGGCGGCGGCGAATACGGCGAGGACTGGCACCAGGCCGGGACGAAGCAGCGCAAGCAGAACGTCTATGACGACTTCATCGCCGCGGCCGACTGGCTGGTCGCGCAGGGCTACACGTCGCACCGCAAGCTCGCGCTCGACGGCCGCTCCAACGGCGGCCTGCTGCTGGGCGCGGTCGTCAACCAGCGCCCCGATCTCGCCGCCGCGGCCCTGCCCGCGGTCGGCGTGATGGACATGCTGCGCTACCACAAGTTCACCGTCGGCGCCAACTGGGCGAGCGACTACGGCAACTCGGACACGCCGGAAGGCTTCGCCTACCTGCGCGCCTACTCGCCGCTGCACACGGCGCAGCCAGGCGCCAAGTATCCCGCGATCCTCGTCACCACCGGCGACCATGACGACCGCGTCTTTCCCGCGCATTCCTACAAATACACGGCGGCGATGCAGGCCGCCGCCGACCCCGCCAGCGGCCCGATCCTCATCCACATCGAGGCCAACGCCGGCCACGGCGGTTCCAGCGGCACCTCGCCGGTCTCCAAGACCATCGAGGACTGGGCCTACCGCATGGGCTTCGGCGCCCACTACACCGGCTGGGGCAAATAATCCGTTAACAACTTTTCATCCCCATGAAGACCATCCGCACCTTGTTCGTGCTCACGGCCGCGCTCCCGGCGCTGGCCCTCGCCGCGTGGAATTATCCCGCGGCCCAGGCGACCGACCATACCGACGACTATTTCGGCACGAAGGTGGCCGACCCGTTCCGCTGGCTCGAGGATGTCGACTCGGCCGGCACGAAGGCCTGGGTGGAGGGCGAGAACAAGGCCACGTTCGATTTCCTGGCGAAGATCCCGCAACGCGAGGCGATCAAGCAGCGCCTGACCGAGCTGCTCAATTACCCGCGCTACAGCCTGCCGAACAAGGAGGGCCGGAAATATTTCTACACGGCCAACTCCGGCCTGCAGAACCAGGCGCCGCTGTATGTGAAGGACACCCTTGCCGCCGACGGCCGCCTGCTGCTCGATCCCAACACGCTTGCGGCCGACGGCACGGTCGCGCTCTCCGGCTACCGCGCGTCCGAGGACGGCCAGTGGCTGCTTTACGGCACGGCGGCCGCCGGGTCCGACTGGAACGAGTTCCGCGTGCGGGAAGTTGCCACCGGGCAGGACACGGGCGACGTCATCAAGTGGGTGAAGTTCTCCGGCATGAGCTGGACGCACGACAGCAAGGGCTTCTTCTATTCGCGCTATCCCGAGCCGCAGAAGGACACCAACGCCACGTTCAGCGGCCTCGGCAACCAGGCGATCTATTACCATCGGCTCGGCACGCCGCAGGCGGCCGACACGCTCGTTTACTCGTCGCCCGAGTTTCCGAAGCGCGGGTGGGGCGGCGCCGTCACCGACGACGGCCGCTACCTGCTGATCTACGGCACGGAAGGCACGGACCCGCACCACCGGCTCTATTACATCGACCTCAAGGACGCGCAGCAGCCCGACCTGACCGGTCCGGTGGTGAAGCTGGTTGATGTCATCGAGGCGAGCTACGGCGTGATCGGCAACCGCGGCCCGGTGCTGATTGTGCAGACCGACCTGGACGCCCCGCGCGAGCGTATCATCGCGATCGACCTCACCGCGCCCGACAAGGCCAACTGGCAGACGCTCGTGCCGGAGACCAAGGATGTCATCGAGAGCTCCGGCGTGATCGGCGGCCGGCTCGTCGTGAAATACATGCACGACGCCCGGAGCCTGCTCGCGACCTTCGCCCTCGACGGCACCCCGCGCGGCGAGATCGCCCTGCCGGGCATCGGCTCGGTGGCGGCCATCAGCGGCCGGCATGACGAGGACGAGATGTTCTTCAACTTCACCTCCTTCGTCTTCCCGACGACGAACTACCGCTGCGACCTCGCGACGGGCAAGGTCGAGGTGTTCCAGGCGCCGCAGGTCGCGTTTGATCCCGCGCTCTACGAGACGAAGCAGGTGTTCTACCCCTCGAAGGACGGCACGCGCGTGCCGATGTTCATCACGGCGCGCAAGGGCCTGAAGCTCGACGGCTCGCACCCGACCTTTCTCTATGCCTATGGCGGCTTCAACATCTCGCTGACCCCGTCGTTTTCCACCACCGCGGTCGCCTGGCTCGAACTCGGCGGCATCTACGCCGTGCCGAACCTTCGCGGCGGCGGCGAATACGGCCGCGAGTGGCACGAGGCGGGCATGAAGGAGAAGAAGCAGAATGTCTTCGATGATTTCGCCGCGGCCGGCGACTACCTCGTCAAGGAAGGCTACACGGCCCACGCGAAACTCGTCATCAGCGGCGGCTCCAACGGCGGCCTGCTGGTCGGCGCCACGGTCAACCAGCGGCCCGACCTCGCGCGCGTGGCGCTGCCGGCGGTGGGCGTGATGGACATGCTCCGCTTCCAGAAATTCACCATCGGCTGGGCCTGGGCCAGCGACTACGGCTCGTCCGACGACGCGGAGGGGTTCAAATACCTCTCGGCCTATTCGCCGGTGCACAACGTCCGGGCCGGGGTGAAATATCCCGCGGTGCTGATCACGACCGGGGACCACGACGACCGCGTGCACCCGGGCCACTCCTTCAAGTATGCGGCGGCCATGCAGGCGGCGAATCCCACCGCGGAGTTTCCGACCTTTGTCCGGATCGAGACGCGCGCCGGCCATGGGGCGGGCAAGCCGATCGCCAAGATCATCGAGGAGACGGCGGACAAGCTCGCCTTCGCGATCCATTTCACCGGCACCGGCGCGAATTGAGGGGGAGGGTGGTCAGCTCCGATGGTAGGCGGGGTGAGGGCACCCCGCCGGCGGCGCGACCCCATGCCCGGGGTAAAGTTAGTAGCGCCGCCGCCGCCGCCGCCGCGCGCGGCGAATTTCATGTGCCGCCGTTTGCATTGGGCGCCAGTCTGGCTATCTAAGCCGCGATGTCACTTCTGCACGAACCTCTCCGTCTCGGCGCGCTCACGCTGCCGAACCGCATCATCATGGCGCCCCTCACGCGCTGCCGCGCCGGCGCCGGCCGCGTCCCGACCGACCTGATGCGCGATTATTACGTCCAGCGCGCCTCGGCGGGCCTGATCCTGACCGAGGCGACCGCGGTCGACCCGATGGGCGTGGGCTATCCCGACACCCCGGGCATCTGGTCCGACGAGCAGGTGGCGGGTTGGAAGAAGATCACGGATGCGGTCCACGCCGCGGGCGGCCGGATCGTGTTGCAGCTCTGGCATGTCGGGCGCATTTCGGATCCGTTTTATCTGAACGGGGCGCTGCCGGTCGCCCCCAGCGCGATCGCGCCGGCGGGCCATGTGAGCCTGATACGCCCGCTCAAGCCTTTCGTCACGCCGCGGGCCCTGGAATTGAACGAGCTGCCCCGGATCGTCTCCGCCTACCGGCTCGGCGCGGTGAACGCGCTGCGGGCGGGCTTCGACGGCGTCGAGCTGCACGGCGCCAACGGCTACCTGCTCGACCAGTTCCTGCAGGACCGGTCCAACCACCGCACCGACAACTACGGCGGCTCGATCGAGAACCGCGCGCGACTCCCGCTCGAGGCCACCGATGCGGTCATTTCGGTCTGGGGCGCCGACCGGGTGGGCTACCACCTCGCGCCGCGCGGCGATTCGCACGACATGGGCGACAGCAATCCCGCCGCCACCTTCGGTTATCTTGCGACCGAGCTGGGCCGGCGGAAGCTCGCCTTCCTGTGCGCCCGCGAATCGCTCGACGCGCCGCGCCTCGGGCCGGACCTGAAACGCGCCTTCGGCGGCGCCTACATTGTCAACCAGGGTTTCACCGCGCAGACGGCGGAGGCGGTCCTGGCGGCCGGCGAGGCCGACGCCGTGGCCTGGGGCAAGCTCTTCATTGCCAATCCCGACCTGCCGCGCCGCCTGCAGCTGGGCGCCCCGCTGAACCCGCCCAACCAGGCCACGTTCTACGGCGGCACCGCGCAAGGCTATACGGACTACCCGGTGCTGGCGGCGTGAGGGGTGGAACCTGTCCGCCGGACAGGTTGGCGCGACGCACGTCCTGAAAACCCGTCCGGAGGACGGGTTCCACCCTTTATTACCAGCTGCAGGGTTGATTTTTCGACGGGGGCCCTGTTGCTTGGCCCTTTCATGAAAATTCTCGTCGCCGATAAAATCTCACCCAAGGGAGTCGCCTTTCTGCGCGCGCAGCCGGGCTTCGAAGTCATCGAGGCCTACGGCTCTTCGCCGGCCAAGGTGCTGGAACTGGTGAAGGACGTGTCCGCCATCGCGGTGCGCTCGGAGACCAAGATCGACGCCGCGGTCTTCGCCGCCGCGCCGCTGCTCAAGGTTGTCGGCCGCGCCGGCGTGGGCGTGGACAACGTCGACGTCGAGGCCGCCACCGAGCGCGGCGTCATCGTGATGAACACGCCGCTGGGCAACACCATCGCCACGGCCGAGCTGACCATCACCCACATCCTCTGTGGCGCCCGCCCGGTGCCGCAGGCCGCCGCGTCGATGAAGGCCGGCCAGTGGGACCGCAAGAGCTTTTCGGGCCTCGAGCTGTTCCGCAAAACCCTCGGCGTCGTCGGCCTCGGCCGCATCGGCACCGAGGTCGCCAAGCGCGCCCAGGCCTTCGGCATGAAGGTGCTGGCCTTCGACCCCTATCTCGCCCCGAGCCGCGCCAAGGCCATGCAGGTCGAGGCCGTGTCGCTCGACGAACTCCTCCGGCAGGCGGACTACATCACCGTCCACATGCCGTTGACCGAGCAGACCCAATACATGATCGACGAGGCCGCGCTCGCGAAGTGCAAGAAAGGCGTGACGCTCTTCAACTGCGCCCGCGGTGGCAGCATCAAGGAGGCGGCGCTCATCGCCGCGCTCAAGTCCGGCCACGTCGCTGCCGCCGGCCTCGATGTTTTCGAGACCGAGCCGCTCGCCGCCGACAGCGAGCTGCGCCGGCTGCCGAACGTCACCCTCACGCCGCACCTCGGCGCCTCGACCGCCGAGGCGCAGGACGCCGTGGGCATCGAGATCGCCGAGCAGATCGCCGACGTGCTCGCCGGCGGGGTCATCCGCAACGCCGTCAACATGCCGTCGCTCGACGCCGCCACCCTCAAGGTCGTCGGGCCCTACCTGGAGCTCGGCTCGCGGCTCGGCACGCTGGTGCAGCAGCTGGCCACCAGCCGGGTCGAGCGCCTGCGCATCACCTTCTGGGGCAAGATCGTCGCGCTCGACGCCAACCCCGTCACCCGCGCCATCCAGCGCGGCTTCCTCAGCCGCATCAGCAGCGAGACGCTTAATTTCATCAACGCCCCGGTCATCATGGACCGGCTCGGCGTGCAGGTGGAGGTCACGAAGTCGAACATCGAGACGGACTACACCGAGCTGATGCAGGTCGAGGCCTTCGGCGCCGACGGCCAGGTCTTTTGTGCGACGGGCACGCTCCTCGGCAAGGCCAACAGCCCGCGCCTGGTCTCGCTCAACAACCGCGTGGTCGAGGCCTCGCCGGCGGGCGTGCTGCTCATCTATGAGAACCACGACGAGCCCGGCATCATCGGCATGGTCGGCTCGCTGCTCGGCCGCGATGGCGTGAACATCGCGGCGATGTCCCTCGGTCGCAACAGCGCCGGCGGCACGGCGTTGTGCGTGCTGAACCTCGACAGCGTCCCGTCCGAGGCGGCCCTTAAGGAGTTGACCGGTCATCGCGCTATCAAGCAGGCTGTGGTGGTCAATCTCTGATGCCCGTCCGCCCTCACCACGCCGCATACCTCCTCCGCTATTGGCCAAAGATCGGCTGGAGGCGGGACTATCAGTCCCGCGGGGCCGGC
>JAQSDJ010000190.1:0-759 GCA_029945855.1 Lacunisphaera sp. | reverse complement strand
GTTGCTTTGCCGGCAAATTGCGGGACTGATAGTCCCGCCTCCACGGGCGAAATGCCCCTGCGCCCATGATCTGGTATCTGGTCATCGCGGCGGCGGCCGGCTACATCTTGGGCTCGCTGCCCTTCGGTTACCTTGTCGCGCGGGCGCACGGCGTGGACATCTTCAAGGTCGGCAGCGGCAATCCCGGGGCGACCAACGTCAAGCGCGTGCTTGGGGCGAAAGCCGGCGGCATGGTGCTGGGTCTCGATGCCTTCAAGGGCGCGCTGGCCGCGGCGTGGAGCCTTTTTTCCTACACCAGCCTGAGTGTGACCGTTGACCTGGAAGCCGGGGGCGGGGCCGACGCAATCAGCGGTCAGGACTGGCGGTTGGTGGGCCTGGCCGGCCTCATCGGCAGCGTGGTGGGGCACTCCTTCTCGGTTTTCACGAAATTCAAGGGCGGCAAGGGTGTCGCGACGGCGGCCGGCGGCGTGCTCGTGCTGATGCCCGTCTCGTGCCTGGTCGCCGGCGCGGTGTGGCTGGTGACATTCTACACGACCCGCTATGTCTCGCTCGGCTCGATCCTCGCCGCCGCCGCCCTGGCCGTGGCGACCTGGGTCCGGGGCAATCCGCTGCCGTTGAACATCGTGGTGACCCTGCTGGCCCTCTTCGTCATCGCGCGCCACCGCGAGAACATCACGCGCCTGCTGAACGGCACCGAGAACAAGTTCGTCAAGCAGCCGAAGGCTTAGGGCACATTTGCCAATGTGGGAGGGGCTTTAT
>JAQSDJ010000189.1:8411-16292 GCA_029945855.1 Lacunisphaera sp. | reverse complement strand
GCAACAGGGAGGTGTAATTGACGTTACCCCGGAAGTGACTTTGTCGTTGCGCGGCTCCCTGCTCTGCCAGGTGCCGATGTTCTGTTCCAAAAGCTTTTGATGGGCCGCAAACATGGCGCGTGTGTCGGTGGTGGCGTTGGCCGTGATGTTCTCGTGCTTGCGGCAGAGCTGGGTGAACTCGGTCAGGAGTTTTTCGCGCTCGGCAGCCAGTGCTTCCGGCACCTGCCTGGAGATGCAGGCGAACACCGCCATGCCCTCGGCGAGAACCAGTAGCGAATCACCCGGAGCCAGCGTCCGCAGATGCGCCACATACCGGTAATACATCTCCCGTTGGTCGGCCGGCAGGTAGGCGCCGATGCGGTCATACACCGAATCCTGAAGCGGGGCAAAGCGACGCAACTGGGGCGGTAACATCTTCGTCCGACTTAAGCATTTCCCCGCATGGCCACACGATATGAAATAATCGCCGTTCCCTTTCTTGGCTTCGAGCAGTTCTCGCGATTCTTGGTTTGTTTCTCGCATCAAGTTTGAAAGCACTCCCGATTGCCGGCAGCCGCCCAGTATTTGCATACATGGACAGTCTAAGGAAGAGGCTTGCTTTCTGCCTTAGACTATCTAGGTGAAACGTCATGGCAGACAAATCAGAACTTTTCCCGGGCACCCTCGACATGCTGATTCTACGCGTCCTCAGCCGCGGCGAACTGCACGGGTGGGGCATCACCAACAAGCTCGAACAGCTCTCCAAAAGCGCTCTGCAAGTCGACGAGGGCTCCCTCTACCCTTCGCTCTACCGAATGGAAGACAAGGGTTGGATCGAGGCCGATTGGCGGATGACCGAGAACAACCGCCGCGCGAAATACTACCGTCTCACCCGCGCAGGCCGAAAGCAGCTCGAAGCCGAGCAGGCGCAATGGGACCGCATGAGCGCCATCATCGCACTGGTGCTACACTCTGCCTGAGCGGACCAACTACGATCCAGCCGAGTCCATGAGCTTCCTGCGCCTGATTGCCCATCGCCTGCGCCACTTGTTTCGCAGCCCGCAATCCGAGGCCGAGATGGCGGAGGAAATGAGCTACCACCTCGAGCAGCGCGCCGCGGACTACGCCGCCGATGGGTTGCCCGCCGATGAGGCGCATTTTGCCGCCCACCGCAAATTCGGCAACCTCGCCAGCATCCAAGAACAGGCGAGAGAGGGGCGGGGCTGGCGCTGGCTGGAGAATTTCCGGCACGATTTGCAGCTGGGTGTCCGTTCCCTGCGCAAATCCCCCGGTTTTACCCTGTTGGCCGTCATTACCCTCGCGCTGGGCATCGGAGCGAACACGTCGATGTTCAGCGTGCTCAACGGTGTCATGTTAAAACCGCTCCCTTACGCGAACCTGCCCCAACTCGACCGCCTTTACCGCGCCACTGCACAAAACTCCGAGGGTAACATTTCGCCCGCCGATTTCCGCGAGTTTCAACAGATCAAGGACAGCTACGGCGACGCCGCCGCTTACACCCCCGAGCGCGTCAGTTTGGCCGAACCCGGACGCCCGGCGGAAATGGCCGCTTCCGCCCGCGCCACTGCCAATCTCTTTTCCCTCCTTGGCGTCCAACCGCAACTCGGGCGAGACTTCCGCCCGGGGGAAGACACCCCGGGACGCGATCGGGTCGTCCTGCTCAGTCAGCGCACCTGGCAAACCCGATTCGCCGGCTCGCCCGAGGTCATCGGCCGGTCCGTCCGCATTGACGGCGAACCCCATGTGATCATCGGCGTGCTGCCCCCGTCGTTCAATGACTGGCGCTTTCTCGGGGGCGTGGACTTCTTTCGGCCGCTCGCCTTCACCCCCGCGCAGACCAGCGACCGGGCCAACCCCATCATCCGCCTCATCGCCCGCCGCGCCGCGACCGTATCGCCGTCGGACGCCGACCGCCTCGTCACGACCTTCGGCACGCGCCTTGCGCAAGAGTTCCCCGCGGTCCATGCCGAGACACATTGGAGGCGCGTCATCCTCCAGACTGTGGCTGCCGGGCCTGGGGCCGCGCAGATACTGCCGCTCCTCATTGGTCTCTCCGGCTTCGTGCTGCTCATCGCGTGCTCCAACCTCGCGAATCTCCTCTTGGCGCGAACCATGACGCGTGCCCGGGAGTTCGCGGTGCGCGCCGCCGTCGGAGCCTCTCGGGTGCAGTTGCTTCGTCCCCTGATCGCCGAGTCTCTGCTCCTGGCCCTCGGCGGCGGAGTGCTCGCCATTCTTGTCGCCTATTGGTTCCGCGACTGGGCTGCTGTGCGCTCGACAGGTGAAAACGGCGAACACGTCGACTTCGTGGTCGACTGGGCCGTGATGACCTGGGCCTTTGCCGCCTCGCTCACCACGGCCCTCGCCTTTGGACTGGCCCCGGCGCTGTTCGCCCTGCGGCTCGATTTGAATCAAACGCTGAAGAGCGGTGGGCGCGGCACCACCGGCGGGCGCGGTCACCAGCGCTTTCGTGAGATCCTCATCGTCGGACAGTTCGCCCTGGCCATGGTTCTCCTCGCCGGTGCCGGTCTTTACATCCGCGGCCTCGATGCCCTGAACAAGCGCCGCGCCGGCTGGGAATCCCGTCAGCTTGTCACCGGCATGATCGCCCTCCCGACGGGCACCTACGTCGACGTGGACAAGATAGCGAGCTTCCATCGCCTGATAGAAGAGCGCCTCGCGGCCCTGCCCGGCGTCGAATCTGTCAGTCTCTCCTCGTTCACGCCGGCATTTGTCTGGTCCGAGGTGCGGAAATTTGTCGTCGAGGGTCAGGATCGGCCGGTGGCCGGACGCGAGCCGGCCGCTGTGGTCAATCGCGTCAGCCCGCGGTATTTCGACACCTATGGCACCCGGGTCCTGTCCGGCCGTAGCTTTCACGAACGCGACACCGCCAACTCTACGCGCGTCTACCTGATCAATCAGGCCGCGGCGCGTGGTCTATTTGGCGACCAGAATCCCATCGGCCGCCGTCTCGCCCAAGCGGACGGTGACAATCTCCGCTGGGGCGAAATTGTGGGTGTCGTCACCGACGTGCAACCGGTTGTCACGGATGCCAACCCCGTTGCGTTTCAAATCTACCTGCCCATGGCCCAGGAACCGAAACGCGAGTTCCAGCTCACGGTGCGCGCCGCTGCTGTCGCTCCGGCCGCGCTGGTGGACGGCATTCGTGCGGCCATGACCGAACTCGATGCCGATCTGCCGGTGAGTCGGCTCCAGCCCGCGGACACGACGATCTACCATGCCAGCTATCAGGACCGCGTGCTGCGCGACATGCTTGCCTATTTCGGAGTGCTCGGGCTCGCCCTGGCCTCGCTTGGCATCTACGGTGTCATCGCCCGGACGGTGGCCCAGCGGACTGGCGAATTTGCCATCCGTCTCGCGCTCGGCGCCAGCGGGCGTGATATCATCCGCCTAGTCCTGCGTTCCGGCGTGAGGCTGGCGCTCCTCGGTGCGGGCGCGGGCCTGCTCGGCGCCACCGGGGTCACCCGCGTGCTCATGGCTGCTTATCCCAGCCTGCCGACCGACAGTGCCCTGATCCTGACCGGCACCACGCTCCTGCTCATCGCCGTAGCGTTGCTCGCCTGTTGGTTGCCCGCCCGCCGCGCTGGGAAGATCGACGCCATCGCCGCCCTCCACGCCGAGTAATTCCTCGGCTCAAGCGCCAACAGCAAACGCTTTTCCCCATGAGTCACGTCTCTTCCTCCGAGTATCTGCACGGCGTCGATCCTGGTGAGCAGGCCCGTCTGTCGCTGTTGAATGATCTGCTGAACGTCGGATCACTGCGCGAGCTCAACCTGCAAGGCGGCGAACGTATAATCGACGTAGGCAGTGGCCTGGGACAATTGTCGCGAGCCATGGCGCGAGCGGCGGGCACTCGGGTGGTGGGAGTTGAAAGAAATGCCAAACAGATCGCCGAGGCAGAGCGGCAGGCCGTGATGGCTGGTGAGTCTGGTCTGGTGGAATTCCGGCAGGGTGACGCGGCGAAGTTTCCATTACACGAAATTGAATGGGGCACTTTTGATATCGCTCACACGCGATTCCTGCTTGAGCACCTCCACGATCCTTTGCCTGTTGTCAGCTCAATGGTCCGGGCCGTGCGCCTCGGCGGGCGAATTGTGCTCGAAGACGATGACCATGATCTGCTGCGTCTCTACCCGGAGCCACCCGGGTTCGCGCAATTATGGCAGGCGTATCAGCGAAGCTATGTGTATCTGGGCAATGATCCAATCATCGGGCGGCGATTGGTGTCGCTGCTGGTCGAGGCGGGTGCTGAACCGGTCCGCAACTCGTTTGTATTTTTCGGAAGTTGTGCGGGTGAGCTGAATTTCTCCTCCTATGTTGCGAACCTCATTGGCGTAATTCACGGTGCGCGGCCGGTTATCTTGGAAGCCGGACTGCTCGATGCGGAACACTATGATTGCGCGATCGAAGCAATGCGCGATTGGAGCCGCACCAAGACAGCGGCACTCTGGTATGCGGTATCATGGGCTGAGGGGCTGCGGAAATGAATCCAAAGCGGCCGACCGCTTGCCCCCCCCTTGAAACTCTCCGCGATTGAACTGGCACCCGAGAACCGCGCACCGAGGCGATTCGGGATCGAATGCTCTGGAACACTTCTCCCTTAAATCCATTTCACCAGCCCTGCTGTTTTTTATATGCGCTCCCTAATCCTCCTCCTGTTCACTATCGCGGTCGTTCAGGCGGCTGTTCCCCCGGACAAGATGGAAGCCGTCCGCGGCATGCTCCGCGACCACAAGCTTGCCGCGGCTGAGTCCGCGGCAAAGGCGCTGGTTGCCGCAAATCCCACCGAGGCGGCAGCGCACGCGCTGCTTGCCAGCGTATGCGTGGCCAAGAGCGATCCCGATGCCGCTGTCACCGCCGGCGAGAAGGCGGTGGCACTGGCCCCGACAAGTAGCGAATATCAACTACAACTCGGTGACACCTACGGATTCGCCGCGCAGAAAGCCGGCATGTTTGGCAAGATCGGCTGGGCGAAGAAATCCCGTCTCGCCTACGAGAAGGCCGTCGAGTTCGACCCGGCGAACGTCGCCGCGCGGGACAGTCTGATGAGCTTTTACCAAATGGCGCCCGGCGTCATGGGCGGCGGCGCTGACAAGGCCTACGCCCAGGCGGCGGAAATCAAAAAACTCGACGCCAACGGCGGCCGAGTCGCCTACGCCAAGCTCTACATCGGCGAGAAGAAATACGCGGAAGCGTTCGCCGAGTTGGATGAAGTGCTCCGCGTCGCGCCCGACTGCTACCCCGCGGTCTTCCAGTTCGGCCGGCTCACCGCTCTCTCGGGTCAACGCGTCGACGCCGGGATGGAGGCGCTCAAGAAATGCCTCACGCTCGCGCCCACGCCGGGCGCACCCGGCCACGACGCCGCGCACTGGCGGATGGGCAACCTCTGGGAAAAGAAGGGCGACAAGGTCGCGGCCCGCGCCGCCTACACCGCCGCCCTCGCCCTCAACCCCGGCTTCCCGCAGGCCATCGACTCGCTCAAGAAGCTCGATTGAGCAGGCGACCCCCATGTGCTGCCGCTCCAACCGCGAGGATTTATCCCCATGACTTCTAAAGGCACGCAACTCTCTCCGCAATTCCACGCCAAGCCCGCCGGGCTTTGCTGGCTGGCAACCATTCTCACGAGCGTCTTCGCCTTGTCTGTGAGCAGCCGGTTGCTCCCGCTGCGCGACGCGGTCATCACTGCGACCAACCTGGTCGCGCACGGGACGCTGCTCCGTGCATATGTAGGTCGCCAGTAGACTAATCATGCCCGCATATGTTGCCTCTTGGAAGAATATTTCGCCGCCGTTACCTGCTCGCTACGGCTCTGGCGGGGCTGCATACCGCGCTGATAATTTTCATCTTGTTGGCTTCCCTCGGGCCTCAGGGCGAGCGGAGCGGGTATGTTTGGCTGCTGCCTTACCTTATAGATTATCCAGCCTCTCAGCTTGGGCGAGCGTTTGCGATTCCGCCAAGAGGAGCGCCAATATTCTTTTTGATCCTGGGGATTGTTTACTGGGGCTTGATTGGTTTTTTGATTCAGACGGTCTGGAATCGCTACGCAAAATCTCGGGCGCCGAAAGACAAGAGCGATGCCGAAATCTGAAAGAAACGTCCGTGCCCGCGCACCTGCTGAGGTGGCTGTTCGTGCGGTCATTCTCGGCTCCATGATGCGTCTTCACGGCAACACCGCTCGCACGCTTATCGCTTGTCCCGACGAAGCGCATCTCTCGCTCTCATCAAATCGCCTGCCGGAGGTCCTGCAGGCTCTTTCCCAATCATGAATGGATTTGCGTTCTTCATCGCCGCCTCGCACGCCCTGAAGCCGGGTCCCGCCTGACCATGAAATTCCTCCGCCAACTCCGTTCACTCTTCCGTCAGGGAAACCTCGACGCCGAGATGACTGAGGAAATGCGCTTCCATCTCGAGCAGCGCGCCGCCGACTACGCCGCCGCCGGCCTGCCCGCCGGTGAAGCGCAGCTCGCTGCCCGGCGCAAATTCGGCAATCTGGCAGGCATCCAGGAGCAGGCGCGGGAGCAGCGCGGATTCCTCTGGCTGGAACATTTCTGGCAGGACTTACGCTACGCCGCGCGCTCGCTGCGCCAGAGCCCCGGATTCACCGCGGTCGTGATGCTCACGCTGGCGCTGGGCATCGGGGCCAACGCGGGCATTTTCAGCGTGCTTTACGCCCTCGCCTGGCGACCGCTCCCGGTCCGGGATCCGGCTGGGCTTTTCAACCTCCATCAGGGATTTTCCGGCGACAGCGCGCGCAACATGGAGGGCGGTATTAATCGCGTCTCGTATCCCGAATTCCTCAACTATCGCGACCGGGGCGCCGGTGTGGCGGAGTTGTGCGCATCTCAAGACACCGCGCTCACGCTGGGCGGCGTGGCGGCGGGCAGCGTCCGGGGTGTCCTCGCCAGCGGAAACTATTTCACCGTGCTCGGCGCGACGGCGGAACTGGGGCGATTGTGGGGCCCCGGGGAAGCCGACGTGCGCGGCGCCTGTCCGCTTGCGGTGCTGGGCCATGATTTCTGGTTGCGCCAGTTCGGCGGCGATCACGATGTGGTGGGCCGCCGGCTGGCGTTAAACGGACAAACCTTCACCATCATCGGCGTCGCCGCCCGGGATTTCCGGGGCGTGGACGTGGAGGTGCCCGACCTGTGGGTGCCGCTGGCCATGCGGGGACAACTCATGGCGGGCCCGGACCGGCTGGCCGCGCGGGACCTCAGCTGGCTGCACGCGATCGGCCGCCTGAAGCCCGGAGTTTCCCTGGCGCAGGCGCGGCAAGCGTTCAACCTGATCGGGGTGCAGTCGGATGCGGACGCGGCGATCACGGACCAACGGCAGCGCAGAGCCCATGTGGAGATAAGGTCCGCGGCCTTCCTCAACAGCCCGGAAGACCGCAGTCTCGGCCTGCCGATCGCCGTCGTGGTGATCGTAATGGTGGGCCTGATCCTGCTCCTGGTGTGCGCCACGGTGGCGAACCTGCTGCTGGCCCGCGCCACGGTGCGCCGCCACGAAATCGGCGTGCGACTGGCCCTCGGGGCGAGCCGCGGTCGCCTCGTCCGGCAGCTCCTTACCGAGAGTTTGCTCCTCGCCGGGGGTGCCGGCATCGTCGGCCTGACCCTCACGGCGATTTGCGCCCAGCTGCTCCCGGCCTTGCTGCCCGGGCCCGCGCTAAATTTACACCTCACGCCGGACTGGACGGTGGCGGCCTATTGTGCGGCGGTTTCCGTGGCCGCGGGCTTCTTCCTCGGGCTGGCGCCGGCCTTGCAATCGACGCGGGTCGAATTGCTCGCGGCGCTCGCGGCCCAGGGCCCACGGCTGGGCGGCCGCGTGGCCGGCGCCCGCCCCCGCCCCCGGCGGGGGCTCGGCCCG
>JAQSDJ010000189.1:0-8348 GCA_029945855.1 Lacunisphaera sp. | reverse complement strand
CTTGGGCTTCGAGCATAAAAACATGCTCGTGCTGTCCGCCGATCCGCAGGCCGGCGATTACAACGCCGCGCGCACGTCGGCCTATTACGCGCAGCTCGCCGAACGCCTCGCCGCCATCCCGGGCGTGAAGTCGCTCGGTCTGGCCGCGCAGGTGCCGCTGTCGGGCGCGATGACCGATCTGGTTCGGCCGGACAACTTGGGCGCGACGGATTCCGGGAAAGGCGTCGAGGCCCACTACAACATCGTCTCGCCCTCCTACTTCAACGCCGTCGGGATTCCGCTACTGCGGGGCCGGCCGTTCACCGAGGCCGACGGGCAGGGCCGGTCCCGCTCCGCGATGATCAGCCAGGCCATGGCGGACCTGTTCTGGGCCGGCCGCGACCCGATCGGCCGGCGGTTTTTTGCCGGGGGTCCGCTGCCTTACGAGGTGATCGGCGTCGTGCGCGACACGAGCAGCCCGTGGCCGGGCCAGACCGACGGGCCGTTTTATTATCTGGCGGCGGGCCCGGGCAGCCAGACCGCGTTTGCCCTCATGATCCGCACGGACGCCGACTGGCGGAGCGTCGTGAAACCCCTGCGGGAATCCGCCACCGCCCTCGATCCCAACGTCGCCGTGCTGATCCGGCCGCTGGACGAGATCATCGCGCAGGTCCTGGGCCCCGTGCAGCTCGCCGCCCTGCTGGCGAGCGCGCTGGGTCTGCTCGCCGTCGGGCTGGTCGCGGTCGGGCTCTATGGGGTGGTCGCCTACACCGTCAGCCAGCGCACGCGGGAGATCGGGGTGCGCATGGCATTGGGCGCCGGCCCGGGCCTCGTGCAGCGGCAGATCGTCACCGAAGGCGTGAGGGTGGTCGCGGCCGGCCTCGTGCCCGGCTTTCTGCTGGCCGCCGGCGGCAGCTGGGTGCTCCAGCGCGCGATCTTCGGCCTGAGTCCGCTTGATCCTGTGACGTTTGCCGGCGTGGGCGGTTTGCTGCTGACGGTAACGGCGTTCGCCTGCTGGCTGCCGGCCCAGCGGGCCGCGAAAGTAAATCCGGTGATCGCGTTGCGGGCGGACTGACCAGCGCCCGTTCTTGTCGCCGCAATGGCACCAAGCCCATGCATCCCATCCTCCCCTTCTTCCCAGCAGGCGCGCGGCGCCCTTGACAAACTCGGCCGCCACCAAGCCCCGCGTACCGCAGCGCCGTCCACCCCTTATGCCAACCTCCAACTCCCTCAAATCAACCGCCCGCCAGGCAGGGTTCCTCTATCTCCTGATGCTGTTCGTCGCGCCGTTGAGCGAATTCTTTCTCAAGGCGAGGTTCATCGTTTCGGGGAATGCCGCCGCCACCGCGCTGCGCATCAACGCCGAGCCGGTCCTCTACCGTCTTTGGCTCTTGGCCGATCTGGCCTCCGGCGTCATTTTTCTCCTGCTCGCGCTCCTGCTCTATGAGCTGTTCCGGGACGTCGACCGCAAGCAGGCGCGCCTCATGCTCGGACTCGTCTTCACCGGCGTCGGCACCGGCATGATCGACAGCGTCTGCGGGGCGGCCCCGCTGCTGCTACTCGGGCACGCGAATTACCTCGCGGCTTTCACGCCGCCGCAACTGGAGGCGCTGGCCATGTTCTTCATCCGCCTCGGCGGCAGCAGCACCGTGATCGCTACTTTTTTCTGGGGCTTCTGGCTGCTGCCCTTCGGCAGCCTCGTCCTCAAGTCGGGCTATTACCCCAAGTTTCTCGGCGTGCTGCTGATCGTCGGCGGTATCACTTATTCGGCGTTGGGGTTCACCAACCTGGTCTTCCCCGCCTACGGGCCGCTCGTCTTCAAGTTCGGCATGCCCTTCTACGCCGCCGGGGAACTGTGCATTATTTTCTGGCTCCTCCTCGCGGAGGCCCGAATCCCGGACCCTGCCGCCACCCTAGGCCCCCGCTGACAATGAGGCCTGCTGCTCGCATGAGTGCCCCGGTTGAGCGCGCCATCACGCAGTCGGATGGGCGCCGCCTCGCCGATGAGAAAGCGGTCGAACTCGATCCGAAGAACCTGAACGCCCGCAACAGTCTAATGGGTTTTTATCAGAATGCGCCCAGCCTGATGGGTGGCGGGATGGACAAGGCCTATGAGCAGGCCGCGGAGATCAAGAAACTCGACGCCAGCCGCGGCCGTCTCGCCTACGCCACACTCTATGTGGCCGAAAAGAAATACGCGGGGGTCTTCACCGAGTTTAATGACAACCTGAAGGACGCGCCCTACAATTATTCTGCTCTCTACCAATACGGCCGGCTCACAGCGATTTCGGGCGAGCGCGTCGACCTCGGCATCAAGGCGCTCATGAAATGCCTCACGATTCCGTCTTCGGCGGGCACTCCGGGGCACGATGCCGTGAACTGGCGGCTCGGCAATCTCTGGGAGAAGAAGGGCGACATGGTCGCCGCCCGGGCAGCGTATCAGGCCTCGCTCGCGGTCAACCCGAATTTCCAGCAGGCCGCCGATGCGCTCAAGAAACTCGAATAGGCGGCGGCGGTTTTACCCCAATTCCGGCCATACTTTCTTTTTTCGTCCCCCGTTCAGAACATTCAATCACCAATCAAGAGAAGGATCTTCAAGATGACACAACAAATTGTAGAAACATCACCTCGTCGAGAAAGCAGCGGCCGAGATGCGTCGCCGCGTTTCACGGCGCGCATGGCCGGCGTGCTTTACCTCGGCATTATCCTGATAGGCATGTTCGCCCAGGGGTATGTCAGTGGCAGGCTTGTTGTATTCGGCAACGCCTCGGTTACTGCCACCAACATCCTGGCCCAAGAGCCTCTCTACCGTCTTGGGTTTGCAGTCTACCTCATAGAAATGGCCGGCCAAATCACGTTGACCATGCTGTTCTACGGCTTGCTCAAGCCGGTAAGTCGGAGCGTCTCGTTGCTGGCGGCGGTCTTCGGGCTCACGGCCTGCGTCATCAAGACTGTTGCGCGTCTCTTCTTCTTCGCTCCGCTGCTCGTATTAGGGAAGGCGCACTATCTGAGCGTATTCAGCCCGGAGCAGTTGGAGGCGCTGGGGCTGCTCTTTCTCCGCGTGAATTATACGGGGGAGAACATTGCCATGCTGTTCTTCGGACTGTATGCCCTCGTGAAAGGCTACCTCGTTTTCCGGTCCACCTTCTGGCCTCGTATCCTGGGTGTGTTGACGGCAGTGGGAGGTCTGGGTTGGCTGACCTATCTCTACGAGCCGCTCGCATCCCGCCTGCTCCCCTTCATCCTGGCCGCCAGTCTCGTCGGGGCGGTAGCGAACGTCTTTTGGCTCCTCGTGTTCGGGGTGAATGAACCGCGCTGGAAGGAGCGGGCCGCCGAGACGCTACAGAAGCTCTCCTAGCGCCGGCACACCTTGTTTAAACTGCCTGTGACAGAAAACCATCTTATCCTGCCCGATGCTCGCATCCTGAGTTACGCGCAATACGGCGCGCCAGACGGAATACGCATCATGTATTTCCACGGTTCGCCGGCGTGCCGACTTGAGCCGCTGTTGATCGGCGAAGAAGTTCTCCTTGGTGCCGGTCTGTGCGTCGTGGCGCCGGACCGGCCCGGCATCGGCGGCTCGGATTTTCAGCCGGGGCGGGGATTCTCGGACTGGCCGCTCGACGTTGCTCATCTCGCCGATCATTTGGGCTGGAATCGTTTTTCCGTTCTAGGGAATTCCGGCGGCGCGCCGTATGCCGCTGTTTGCGCCGCCAGGTTTCCGGAGCGACTTGATCAAGTAGTGATCGTTTCCGGCGGCTGGCAAATGCACTGGCCGGAAGCGCGCCAACACCTGCCCCTACCGAACCGCCTTACGCTGTCGCTTGCCCAGTGGGCTCCTTGGCTGCTCGGCTGGCTATTGAAGGCAATGACAAGCGGTGAAATTGGCTCCAAGACGAAAGAACTGGAGCAAATGCGCTCCCATTTGCCCTCGGCGGATTTTACCGCCTTCGCCGTCGGTGATCGAATTCTCATGCTCGGCCGCATGCTGCGCGAGACGATCAGCGGTGGAACGCGCGGCGCAGAGTGGGACCTCAGATTGTATGGGCGCGACTTTGACTTTGAACTTTCCACTGTAAGGAAGACCCTGCACCTCTTTCATGGCGAGCTGGACACCAACGCCCCGCTTCCTCTAGTGCGAAAGGTCGCATCCCTGCTACCGGACGCGCATCTCACCATCTACCCGGGTGAGGCACATCTTTCAACGCTCGTTAACCATTTTGATGAAATTGCCGAACTCCTGAAGTGTCCGCGCTCGGCCTAAATCTGGTATCAGGCAGATGTATGAAACGCTGGAACGCCATTCTCCTAGTCCTATCCGCCATTCTCGTCGGGCCAGTAGCGAACGTCTTTTGTCTCCTGGTGTTCGGGGTGAACGAGCAACGCTGGAAGGAGCGGGCCGGCTGTGCCGAAACTGCAGGTTCCTCTGATGTCCGATGACACGCATTTTGTCAACCAGCTCAAGGAGGAGAACAGGCCAGCCAGGCTGTGGCCTGCTGAAGCGATTCGTGTGGGGCCACCCCTTCCAACCCTAAAGCCAGACCAGACCCATGCACGACCCGAGTTCCCTCAAATCAACCGCCCGCCGCGCGGGCCTGATCTACTTACTGATCCTGATCCTGGCGCCGTTTAATCTGATCTACCTCCCCAGTGTCTTCATCGTGCCCGGAAACGCGGCCGCGACTGCTATCAAGATCACCTCCGGCGAACTGCTCTACCGTGTAGGGATATTTATCGATTTGCTCGACAGCATCACCTTCCTGTTCCTGGTATCGTGCTTGTATGACCTGTTCAAGGATGTGGACCGGTCGCTGGCCCGGCTGATGGTGCTGCTGGTGACGGTTTGCGTCGCCTTTAGCGTGGTCAACCTGCTCAATCTGATCGCCCCATTGATTCTTCTGAGCGGCGCCGATTTCCTGACGGTGTTCCCCAAGTCCCAACTCGATGCCTTGGCGTATGGTTTCCTGAAATTGCGCAGCAGCGGAAGCAACGTCGCGATGGCGTTCTGGGCAATTTGGCTTTTCCCATTTGGTCTGCTGGTCATCAAATCCGGATTTATTCCCAGACTGTTGGGAATCCTGCTGCTCGTCGGAGGCGTCGCTTATCTGGCAGTCTGTTTCACCTCCACCGTCTTTCCTCTCTACCGGCCGCTCGTTGACCGAATCGCACTCCCTTTCTATGCCATCGGCGAGCCGGCGATCATTTTCTGGCTGCTAGTGAAGGGCGTCCGTCATGTGCCGCAACGCTTGAGAGAACAAATACAACCGCTTGCGAATGAACGCAAGTAGGGGTGCGGCTGTGAGACGAGCGATTGATAATTAGCGCAATAGGTCAGACCACCTGTATGCACCTCTTCGAAAAAATGGAATTTGGGCAGGCGGTCTCTGTCGTTCAGATCATTGGTGTCGCTATGAATCTCTTGTTTTTGTCCTTGCTGGTCGGTGCGACAATTGCGATTCGGCGTGGAAAGCGAAATCGCCCCGGGAACCGTCTACTTTTCCCACGCATAATAATTCTGGGGTGGTTTGCGCTGTTAGTCGCCGGCATTGCTTACCTCCTTAGCGGTGCTTGGTATGGTGAAAAAGGCCCAACCCCTCAAGAGGTCGCGGAACAGGCCGCAGTTACACTGGCTTGCTTCGCAGTCGTAGTTGTCGCGATACACGTGGGCCTTTACTGGAGTGTAAGTCAAAAGCACACTGATCCGTCAAATGCTCCTTAACTCCGGGAGCCCTCCTCCGTGTCTGCCTTATTACGCTGCAAAATGAACAAGCGCTTACTGATATCTTTGCTTATCGCCCTATTTCTTCCGTTTCCAGGGACTCACATTGATAGCTATGTTCCACTTGTGAGCCTTCCACTACGAGACGATTTCTGGAAAGCAGACTGGCTCTTTCACTCCCTATTTTGTGCGCTCTTGATTTTCTATGGGCTTATTTCGTTCGCAATATTAACAGTAATTACAGCTGCATCCCATAGGGTGACTAAATAGGACTCATTTTGCGACTGACTTAGTTAATCGAACCGCATGAGGTGATCTCAATTTGCGCGGAAATACCGCCATGCCCTCGGCAAAGACCAGCAGCGAATCGCCCGGTGCAAGGTTCGCAGATGCGCCACATATACGGGGCGGAGCGCAGCTGGTGGCGTGTCTGCGCCATGGCCTCAGTTGTGGCCTAGGCCCGCCGACGGCTACCCGTCTCGTCGCGGTTGAGGTCGAGCGTTATCTCGCCTAGTTACGGCCGAAGTATGCGACTGCGGCGACGATTACCATACCGATCGCGAGGCTCGCGATACAGGGCCAGATGCGCTGGTCCCAGTTGATACCCTTGACCCAGCGCTGCGTCTCCAATGCGGCGGCCTTGTGGGCCTGGGTCGCAGTTTCAAGGGACTGGATGAGCGCCTGCAACCGGGTCGAGCGCAGTTCAATGTCCTTCTCGAAGGCTTTGGTCACCCGTTCCAGCGCCTGCACCGCCTGCTGTTCCCGAGTCTGCCAGGTGCCGATGTTTTGCTCCAGAAGCTTTTGATGAGCCGCAAACATTGCCCGAGCATCAGTAGTGGCGTTGGCCGTGGTGGTCTCATGCTTGCGGCATAGCTGGGTGAACTCGGCCAGGAGTTTTTCGCGCTCGGCGGCCAGTGCCTCCGGCACCTGCCGGGAGATGCAGGCGAATACCGCCATGCCCTCGGCGAGAACCAGCAGCGAATCCCCCGGGGCCAGCGTCCGTAGATGCGCCACATACCGGTAATACATCTCCCGTTGGTCGGCCGGCAGGTAGGCGCCGATGCGGTCATACACCGAATCCTGAAAGCGGGGAACCCCGTTCATGGCAGCAGCAGGTGACGGGCAGACTCCAGCTCAGTGTCAATCTGCCGGGCGTAAGCTTCCGCGCGGATACGCGCGGTGCCGCCGTGCAATATTGGCCCGCGCCGGGCGGCGTCGGCGGCCATCGCTTGGGCAGCGGTGAGGCCGCGGTTGTCGAGCTCCGCCTGAATCTCGCGGGCGCGTGCCTTCAGCTCGATCACCGCGGGCTTCGCCTGCGTCAGGAATGCCCGCCCGGGTTCCGTCCGCTCAAGGTAACCGAAGTCATCGCCGGCGACGTGGTTCTTGACTACCAGGTAGCCGACACGGTCGCGGAGGGCCTCTGCCCAGGTAAACAGTGACTCAACGCTGCTGGCGGCGTTGGTAATGGTGGCAACGGCGGTGAATCGGATGCCATCGGACGCAGCCAGGCCAGCAAACATCGTGTCGAACCACTGGAACGTGTCGCGCCCGGAGCCGGCGGCCAGGTCAGCCAGTGCCACGGGCGCATCGGCCGAGAGTGCCGCGTCAATGAACTGGTCCAGCCCGCGCTCAGTGCGGATGTCGAGTTTACCGGCCGCCGGGTAGTAGTGGCTGAGCGAACCGCGCGTCTTGTTCTCGGTGTCGCAGTCGAAGAGCGTCACGGCAATGCCGCGCGTGGCGTAGAAGTCGGCGATGGCCGTGGCGACGGTTGTCTTGCCGACGCCGCCCTTGCCGCCGCACGAAAAGACGATGCGTTTGGATAGTTTTGTCATGGCGGGTCTTTCTCCAGGGGTTGGGCCGGGTCGTAGGAAAGCCAGTTACTGCGAACACCGGCGCGCGGCACTGGCTGCGTGGAGCGTGGAATGACCGAATCAGTCGGGGTCGGGGCAGACTCCGGCAAGGCATAGACCGGTCGCCGGCGCGCGCGGACTTTCACGAATGAAAACACGGTAGATGTCGCGACGTGCAGCCCGAAGCGGGCGCGCAGCTCCGCCGCGATCCGCGGGTACTGGTATAGCCAAGTGCGTGGAAATCCGACCGTCGATCCATCGGTCCGGGTGAATACCAGCATGTGAAGGCACCGTCGGAAATGATCCCAGGCCAATCTCCACAGGACCGATTGTTCATTCTCAGGTTTGGGTTTTTGATCCATCAGGGTAGCGGTTAAATTGACATCCGTGGGCCCGGTGACGTCGGACGCATGTGAGGGCGACTAGTCGTTTCATGGTGCGGCCGCGATGCCGCTTCCTTCGCCGTGGGCGCCAAGAGCGGTTTCGCCCTTCGTTCGACCGGCTGGAGTTGCACCGTAAGCTCCACCGGCGGCACCCGTGGCGAGAAAGTCTGCCGGGCCCGTTCGATGAGACGCCGGGCCCAATGCAGCCGTCCAACCCGGGCAGGCGTCCAAACATCGACCGCGGCGACCCGGGGTTGCTGCCTGTCAGGTAGCGCATCGATCAGGGCGGCCTTGTCCGGGGTGTAGCCTGTGGCCTGTTGCCGGCCGCGCGAAAACGCCACGTAGGCCGATTTGGGATCGAGTCCCCCAGCGACAGTCATCGCTGGACCCTGACGACAACTGCACTTCCCTGTTTTT
>JAQSDJ010000188.1 GCA_029945855.1 Lacunisphaera sp. | reverse complement strand
CAACCCGTCCGGAGGACGGGTTCCACCAATTGGAGCGCGGCTCTCCAGTGGAGATGGGCCGTCCAACTGCATGAGTTCGGCTAAGCGCGAGCAAGCCCGCTGGCCCACGGCAACACCGGACCGACGCGGTGATTCGCGTTATTCGCGGGCACCCGCATGGCCTCAACCGACTCCCCGCTTGCGCCCCACCCCGCCCTCCGCCTTAGTTCAGCTTCCAGCCGTGAACGAAAACGACGCCTATATCTTTGACGTGGAAGCCCCCCGGGAGTGGGTGTTCGCCGGCGAGCCCGTCTGGATCAGCGGGTGGTTCGTCGCCAAGACCGGCGCGGTGTTTTCCGACGTGCGCGCGGTCATCGCCGGGATCCCCTACCTGGGCATTCTCGGACTGCCGCGGCCCGAGATCGAGCAGCGCCATCAGGCGGGTTCCCGCCTGCCGCGCGCCGGTTTCCTCCTGCGCGTCAACCCGCCCGCCGGCGCCCGCGACCTGCGCATCGAGCTGCTCGACGCCGGCCACCACTGGGTCGAGATCTGGCGCACGCCCATCCAGGTGAAGCAGGGCGCGCCCGCCGCGGTGCGCTATAACCTCGGCCTGCTGCCCGATCATCTCCACCGGCTGCTCCAGGCGCGCCGGGCCGAGCCGGCGGGCGACCTTGCGCCGCTTGCCACCACCCTCGCGCTCGAGGGCGCCGCCGGGCCGCTCGACACGCTGCCCAATCCGCCGTTCTTCGGCGCGCTGGAAAAGCCCGAGCTCGTCGGCGGCACGCAATACGGGAAAATCCGCGTCGAGGGCTGGCTCATCCACCAGCAGCAGCGCATCGTCCGCCTGACCGGCAGCACGCACCCGCTCGTCGAGAACGAATTTGCCTACGGCCACCTGCCGCGCGCCGAGGCGGCCGCGCTGTTCCCCGGCCACCCCCACGCCGCGCTGTCCCAGTATTTCGGCATGCTCGACATCGACGAGGCCGCGCCCGGGCCGGCCGTCATCAAGCTGTTCGCCGAGCTCGAGGACGGCACCGAACACCTCGTGTTCACGCGCCGCTTTTATCCGCGGGCCTGCAACGTCTGGGAGAAGCCGCTGCCGGTGTTCCGCCGCGGCGATTTCCTCGCCTGCGTCCTCGCCCTCCGCGCCGCCGCGCGCCGCTCGGGCATCGCCCTGGGCTCCGCCGCCGCGCAATGGCGCGCCGCCCGGGCCGCGCTCACCCTCTGCCGCCAGTCAGCGCCCGCCACCGTCCCGGCCGGCCCGGCGGAGCCGGACTCCTACGCGACGTGGCAGGACGCCAACCGGCTGACCCCGCGCCTGCACGAGATCCTCGCGGCCTCCGCGCGCCGGCTCGACACCACCGGCCCGCGCTTCGCGCTGCTGGTCGACACGCACGGCTGCACGCCGGCGCAGGTCGCCGACCTCGCCGCCTCGCTCGCCGCGCAGATCTATCTCAACTGGGAGGCCCACTATGCCGGCCCGGTCGCCCCGCCGGTGGGCAGCCGGGACTCCACTCACCACCCGGGCGCCTCGCCGGCGGAAATCATCCGCGCGCTCAACGCCGCTGCGAGCCGGTCCGGCGCGGACCGGCTCGCCCTCCTCCCCGGCCACGCCCGCCTCTCGCCCGACGCCTTGCTGGAGATCGCCGAGCGCGTCGCCGCCGACCCGTCGCTCGAACTCGTCTACACCGACGAGGACCGGATGGACGACCTCGGCGCGCGCAGCGAACCCGACTTCAAGCCGGAGTGGAGCCCCGCCTTCGCCCTCTCCGGCCTCTTCCCCGGCCAGCTGGGCGTCGTGCGCCGCGCCCGGTTCATCGAGCTCGGCTCGTTCCGGGAAAACTTCGCCGCCGTCGCGTGGTATGACCTGCTGCTGCGCGTGGCCGACCGGCTGGCCGCCGCGCAGGTCGCGCACGTGCCGCTCGTCTGTTTCCACGCCCGCGCCGGCGTCCCGCGCGAGCTCGACCTCGCGGATCCGGCCTACGAGCAGGCCCGTGCCGCGCTCGCCGACGCCATGCTCCGCCGCGGCTGGGCCGCCGCGCCCTTCCTGCCCGGGGCCGGCCACCACCGCCGCCGGCTCTTCCACCAGCTGCGCTGGAGCCGCGACCTGCTCGCGCGCCTGCCCGTCACCATCGTCATCCCCACGCGCGACCGGCTGCACCTGCTGCAGGAATGCGTCGAGCAGCTCGAGGAGACCGTCGACTGGACCCACGTGCGACTGGTGATCGTTGACGACCACTCGCGCGACACCGACGCCGTGCGCTATCTCGCGCAGATCGCGCGGCGCACGGACCTGCGCTGCACCGTCGTCCGCCTCACCGACCCGCACGCGCCCTTCAACTACTCCCGCCTCGTCAACGCCGCGCTGCCGCACGTCGACACGCCGCTCGTGCTGCACCTGAACAACGACGTCAACGCCCTCGCGCCCGGCTGGCTCGAGGAGATGGCGGCGTGGTTCACCCAGCCCGACGTGGGCGTCGTCGGCGCCCAGCTCGTCTACCCCGACCGCACGCTCAACCACACGGGCCTCGTCATCGGCCCGCACGGCGGCCTGGCCGACACGCCCTGGGCCCGCTGCGCCGAGCACGCCGTGCCGCTCGGCTGGCACGCCGCGGCCCGCGAGGTCTCCGCCGTCACCGGCGCCTGCCTGCTGACCCGCGCCGAACTCTACCGCGAACTGGGCGGCTTCGACGAAAACGACTTCGGCGTCGCCTACAACGACGTGGACTACTGCCTGCGCGTCCGCGCCGCCGGCCGGCGGGTGCTCTACACGCCGCAGGCGAAGCTGATGCACTGGGGCAGCGCCACGCGCGGCGTCACCTTCGACGAGGCCGAGCACGTCGCCTGGCTGCGCCGCTACCCGGCGTTCCGCGACCCGTATTTCAGCGCGCACTGGCGGCTCGACGGCGCCACGGTGCGCTGCGCCGGCGGGGCCGGCGCCCGGCCCGCCCGCGCGGGCCGGCTGCGCGTGCTGCTCCTGACCCACAACCTCAACCTTGAGGGCGCGCCGCTCTTCCTGCTCGAATATGCCACGCACCTGGCGGAGAGCGGCGGCTTCACCCTGGAGGTGCTCGCCGCGCGCGACGGCCCGCTGCGCGCCCGGTTCGAGGCGCTCGGCGCCCACCTCACGCTGGTCGACCCGGGCCCGCACCTCCGCGCCCGGGACGAGGACGAGTTTTACCACCACCTCGGGGATATCTCGGCCCGCGTCGACTGGGAGCACACGGACCTCGTCGTGGCCAACACCCTCCTCGCCTTCTGGGGCGTGCTGCTCGCGCGCCGCGCCGGCCGCCCGTCGCTGTTCTACATCCACGAGAGCACGTCGGTGTTCCGCTGCTTCGAGGACAAGCTCGCCCTGCCGCTGCACGCCCTCGTGCACCGCGCGCTCGGCGGCTCGACCCGCACGCTCTTCCTCTGCGCGGCGACCCGCGCCTATTACGCCGACGACGACCGCGGCAACTTCCGGCTCGTCCCGAGCTGGATCCGGCTGGACGAGATCGAGTCCTTCCGCGCCGCCCACTCGCGGGCGGAGATGCGGCGCAAGCACGGCCTGCGCGACGACGAGACGGTCATCGCCAACATCGGCACCGTCTGCGAGCGCAAGGGCCAGCACATCTTCATCCGGGCCGTCGCGCACTTCAACCGCCTCCACCGCGGCGGGCCGCCCGTCCGCTTCCTGCTGGTCGGCGCCCGCGAGGGCATCTACCTCGACCTGCTCCGGCGCGACATCGCGCGGCTGGGCCTCGCCAACCTCACGCTGGTGCCCGAGACGCGCGAGGTCCTCGACTTCTTCGTCGCGGCCAACCAGTTCGTCTGCACGAGCTACGAGGAATCCTTCCCGCGCGTCGTGATGGAGGCGATGGCCTGCCACACGCCCGTCGTGTCCACGGACGTGCACGGGATCCCGGACCTGATCGGCCAGCGGCAGGACGGCTATCTGGTGAAACCCGGCGACGCCGAGGGACTGGCGCGGATGATGCACACCTGCCTGGCGAAGGAGCGCAGCGGCAAGTCGCTCGCGCCGACGGCCTACTCGAAGATCCGGCGCTTCCACGATGCCGCCCGCGTGCTGCCGCTACACGCCGACCTCGCCCGCGAGGCGTGGCTGGCGCACGAGTAAGCCGGTCATGCGCACCGCCGTCGGCCTCTGTTTCGCCCTGTGCCTGATCGCCGCCACCTGGCTGCTGCGCGCGCCCGGCCTCGAGAAGAAGATCTGGAACGTGGACGAGGCCGTCACGTTCACCATGGCCCAGCAGATTTTGGCCGGCGAGATCCCCTACCGTGACGCCGTGGACCAGCGCAATCCGCTGGCGCCCTACGTCCAGGCCGCGGTCTTCGCGATCGCCGGCGACTGGAACCTCCGCGCCCAGCACGCCGCGCTCGCCCTGATGATCGGGCTGACCGCCGTCCTGCTCTGGCAGACCGCCCGCCGGCTCGGGCATGAATCCGCCGGGGTGGCCGGGGCGCTGTGGTTCACCCTGCTCTGCCTCCTGCTCCCCACGGTGCGCGACACCATGCCCGCGCACACCGCGTGGTATCTGATCTTTTTCTCCACGGCTGCCTTCTGCGCGCTGGCGCAGGCCTGGGCGACCGGCCGGCGCCGCTGGGCCGCCGCCAGCGGCGCCGCCTTCGCGCTCGCCGTGCTGGCCAAGCAGCCTGGCATCCTCGATTTCGGGGTGGCGCTGGTCCTCCTCGGGCTCGGGCTCTGGGCCCGGCCGGCGGAACGCGTTAAACTGGCCCGCCTGCTCGGCGCGCTGCTGGCGGGCTTCGCCGCGCCGCTCCTGCTCACCGGGATTTATTTCGCCGCCCACGGGGCGTGGGCCGACCTCGTCTATTACACGTGGACCTACAACAATACGCTCTACGTGCCGGAGGTGCCCGCGCTGGAACGCTGGCAGACCATCCGGGTGCCGTTCCAGCTCGCATGGCAGATGCATCCGCTCGCCGTCGTCACGGGAGTCCTGGCCGCGGTCACGCTGCTGGCCCGCGTCGGCGCCCGCGCGCTGCGCGGCCCCGACCGGTTCGATCTGCCGGGCTGGCTCATCCTCGGCTGGTGCGCGGCGGGCCTGGTCTCCACCACCCTGAGCGGCCGCGAGTTCAGCCACTACTCCATCCAGTTGATCCCCGGCCTGAGCCTGGCCTGCGGCTGGGTGACGGCCGGACTCTGGCAGACCGGCCGGCGCTGGGCCGGGGCGAGCCGGCTCCGCCAGACCGGCCTCCTGTTGCCCGCCACCGGCCTCATCCTCTGGCTGCTGCAGCCGCTGCCCGCGCGCCTCCGGGCTTTCGACCTGCCCGAACCGGGAGTGGACACCATCACGCAACTCGTGCGCCGGCATACAACTCCCGATGAACGTATCTTTGTCTGGGGCTACACCCCCGAGGTTTATGCCCAGAGCGAACGCCTGCCGGCGACACGTTTCCTCTACTGCACGTTCCTCACCGGCCTCATCCCCTGGACCAATATCGATCCGTTGAAAAATACGGACTACGCCGTGGTGCCCGGCGCGTGGGACGACTTCCTCGCCGACTGGCACCGCCGGCCGCCCGCGCTCGTGGCCGACGGCCGATCGCAACGCGCCTTCATGAAATACCCGCTGGACCGCCAGCGGCTGCTCTGGCCGCTCATCGAGCGGGATTACGCCGGGGTCGAGACCGCACCAACGGAGCCGCTGGGCTACTGGCTTTTCCGGCGGTTGGAACCCGCCTCGCTGCAGCCGCTGCCAACCGGCCTGCCCCCGGGAGCCGAAGTGAAGATCAACGCGCCGGCCACCGCCCCCGGCCAGACCACACGCGTCAACGTGGCGGCGCCGGCCGGGACCCACCACCTCGAGCTCTACCTCGACGGCCGGTCTTACCGGCGGTTGCGCTGCGCCCCGGAGGCGGCCGTCTCGGCGGCCTTCTTTGTGCTCGCGGCGGACCGCACCGGCGCGGCGCAGCAGGTGCAGGCCGTCGCCCTGGGTGCGGACGCGCCCCAGGCCAGCGTTGCGCTCACCCTGGCCACGAGCGCGCCCGCGCGGGTCATCGGCGGACCGCCGTTGGAATTCAACGGCCGCCGCATCCCCGCGCTCGAGTCGGGCAACATCTCCGGCGGTCCCATTTTGCCCAAGCAAGACGCCCCGGACCACTGGGACGCGCACGCCCCGTCGCGCGTCGTCTATCCCCGGCTGCCCGGGATGAACTCCCTGGCCTTCGCCTACGGCCTCGAGGAAGCGGCCATCGCCAAGGATCCGCCAGCCTACACCGACGGCATCGAGGCCGTCGTGCAGGTCGAGGACGCGGCCGGACGGATCACCCCGGTCTACCGCCGGTTCACCAGCCACCTGGACGCCCGACCCACCCGCGGCCAGCTGCACGGCTACACGCCGCTGCCGCCGGGCGACGGCGGCCGGATCATTTTGCTCATCACCCCCGGCCCGCAGTTCAACGCGGCCTTCGACTGGAGCTACTGGCGCTGGATCCGCGCCGATACCACACCGCTCGCCCTGCTGGTCGAGGACGCGGTGCTGCCCCCGGTCCGGCTTGAAACCCCGGGCGCCCCGCGGCAGGCCGAATTCAACGGCAGTTTCATCACCGTGACCGGCGCACCCGCCACCATCGATTTCCCGGCCCAGCCCCATCTGAGCGAACTGACGGGCCGCTTCGGCCTGCTCGACACCGCGTGGACCGGGCCGGTGCAGGCCGGGCCGGTGCGCTTCGCCGTGGAGCTGGTGGGGCCCGAGGGCGGCACCACCGTGCTCTTCGAACGGTCCCTCGATCCCGCGCGCGCGGCGGAGGACCGCGGCGAGCAGAAATTCCTGTTCCGCCTGCCCCAGCCGTTGGCCGGCCTGCTGCGCTTCTCCGTCCGGCCGGGGAAAAATCCGGCCCAGGCCCACGCCTTCTGGAGCGGGCTCAGCGCGAACCGGCTGCGCACCTCGCTGCAATGGGGCGAGGACAAGATCCCGGCGCGGGCCGACAGCGCGGGCCTCCATGGTTTCCTCAACACCGAGGACGAGGGCCGCGTGTGCCTCGTGGCCCACGCCCCCGCCACCCTGGCCTACGACTGGCAGGAGGGGTTGGTCCGGTTGACGGCCGAATACGGCCTGATGAGCGCCGCCTACACCCAAAACGAAACCGAGGGGGTCGTCTTTGTCATCGAGGCCGAGGACGCCGGCGGGGCCCGGCACGAGCTTTTCCGCCGCCACCTGGCGCCGCTCACGCAACCCGCGGACCGCGGACCGCAGCCATTGACCGTCGAAATTCCGGCGCTGCCGGGCGGACGCATCCATCTGCGCACGCTGCCGCCCCCCTCGGGACACCTGAACGCCGCCTGGAGCTATTGGCGCGACCTTCGCGCCGGCCACTGAAGCGGTCGACGTCGTTTGCTTTCTTCGTGTCACCGGCCGATGGCGGGTTTGTCGGGCTGGATTGTCTTCCCCCGGTAGCGGCCGGCCGCGGCACATTGGCTTGCCGCGCCCGACCTCACCCTTATACCTGCGCTCCAAACTCATATGCCCGCGCGCAAGCTTTTCACCGCCCCGATCCTGGCCGGCCTTCTGGCCGTCGTCGTGGCCTTGGGTTTTGCCCTCTATACGGCGCACGCCTGGGAGGACTACTACATCACCTACCGCACCAGCAAGAACCTGGCGACGGGCCACGGGCTGGTCTTCAACCACGGTGAAAAACTCCATACCTTCACTTCGCCGCTCGGCGTGCTGCTGCCCGCCGTCGCGAGCTTGCTGACCGCCAACACCTCCGATCCGGCCGCCCTGTGGATTTTCCGGCTCATGTGCATCGCCGCCCTCGCCGGGACCGCGGTGCTGCTGGTGCGCATGGCGCAGCGGCTGCAGTATGCGCGCATCGCGGTCCTCCTCCTCGTGGCGTGCCTCGTGTCCGACGCCAAGATAATCGATTTCACCATCAACGGCATGGAGACGGCGTTCATGCTGCTGTTCCTCGCCTACGCCCTGTGGGCGCACACCAACCCGGGACCGCGGCAGTGGCTGCACCTCGGCGGGGCCTGGGCCGGCCTGATGTGGACGCGCCCGGACAGCTTCATCTACATCGGGCTCATCGCGGCCGGCTTCTGGCTGTTCCATGACGCCCGCCAGCAGGACACGACCCGCACCAGGCTGCTCGGCCTGTTCGTGCGGGCCGGGCTGGTGACCACCGCCCTCTACCTGCCGTGGCTGCTCTTCACCCATTTCTACTACGGCACGGCGGTGCCGCACACCATCACGGCCAAGAGCGGCTTCGGCGGCCCGCACACCGTGGTCGGTTTTCTCCGGAACGCGCTCGTGCTTCCGCTCACCACTGGCGAGGGCGGCAACACCCTGGCCCACACTTTCCTGCCCTCCTACTTCATGATCGGCGGCTGGCCGCCGGCCCTGATCATGGCCGCCCGGGCGGTGGGCATCCTCTGCAGTGTGGCCTGGCTGTTCCCCCGGCAAAGGACCGAGACGCGCGCCGCGTCCTTCGCCTTTCTCGGCGGCCACGCCTATCTCAGCTATTTTCCCTATTTCCCCTTCCCTTGGTATCTCCCGAGCACGGCCCTGCTCGCGTTCGTGACGCTGAGTGGACTCGCCCATCAGGCCGCCGGGCTCGCCACCGCCGGGGCGGGGCGGGTGATCGGCCGGGCGCTGCTGCTGCCGCTGGCCGCCGGGCTGATCGCCGGCGCCGCCTGGATCACGTTCCAGTCGGCCCGACAACTCGGCGCGCAGCAGACCTACATCGAGAACGGCACGCGCCGGCAGATTGGCGAGTGGCTGCACGCGAACGCCCGACCCAGCGACACCGTATTCATGGAACCCCTCGGTTACATCGGCTTCTTCTCCGGCCTGAAAACCTATGACTTTCCCGGAATGTCGTCGACGGAGGTGGTCGAGGCGCGGCAGAAAGTCGCCAACGACTGGGGCGCGATCATCCGCTACCTGCAGCCCGACTGGGTCGTGCTGCGCCCGCATGAGCTGCCCCGGATCAGCGAGCCGAACCGGCTGCTGCTGGCCCGCCGTTATCACCCGGTGAAAAAATTCTCCACCCTGGAGGCGGTGCAGCGGCTCGACGTTTACGGGAAGCAATACCTGACGCACGACGCGACCTTCGACGTGTATAAGCTCGACCGGAAGATGACTTACACCGGTGAGATGGAGAAAATCACCAGCCTGTCCCCGCCCTCTGACCACGTCCTCGACGGGGTCAGCGTGACCTTGGTGCACGCCCCCAGCCGCATGATCATGCGGTCGCCCGCCGACACCGCCATCCTGGAAGTCAGCTACGGCTTCCTGGCCGGCGCTTATTCCGGCGAAGGGGAGTTCACCGACGGCGCCACCTTCCAGATCGACTGGCAGGGCGACGGCCGGACGGTGAACCTGCTCGACGTGGTGATCGATCCCGTCCGCTTTCCCGACCACCGCCGGCTGCTGCATTTCCGGGGCGAAGTGCCCGCGACCAAGGATCGAAATGCCCACCTGATCTTCAACATTCTCCCCGGAGACACCCTCACCAAAGACTGGACTGTCTGGACCCAGCCCGAGTTATACTCGGCGCCATGAAGTTGCCGCCCTCCACCCGCCGCTGGATTCCGTGGCTCGTGGCGGCCCTGGTGACGACAGGCAGCTTCGCCCTGCGGTGGCCCACCTTCGGCTTCGAGGTCTGGAACGTCGACGAGGCCATCCACGCGGCCGTCGCGCGCACCCTCAACGACGGGGGCGTGCTCTACCGCGACGCCATCGACCAGCGCACGCCGCTCACCTACTACGCGGTCGCGGCGCTTTTCCGGATCGGCGGCGCGAACAATGTCTGGGCGATGCACGCGCTGGCCGCCGCCCTCGTCGCGGGCACGGCCTTCGGTCTCTTCCTGCTCGCCCGGGCCTGGCGGGGTCCGCTCGCCGGCCTGTGGGCCGCGCTGTTTTTCACCGTCTTCGCCACCGCGCTGTTTTATCCGGGTGACGCCTATGCGCTCAACACGGAGTGGTTTGTCGCCTTGTTCACCACCTGGGCCGCCTGGTTGTTCTGGCGCGGCGCCCCCGGCTGGGCCGGCGGGCTGCTCGGCCTCGCGTTTCTCTCCAAGCAACCGGCCCTGCTGGACCTCGGGGCCCCGCTGGTCGTGGTGGCCTACGTCGCCCTCGGCGAGCGCGCGGCGTGGGCGCGGCTGGCGCGGCGGCTGGGCGCCGTGCTGGCCGGCTTTGCCGTCCCGGTCCTGCTGACCGTCGCCTACTTCGCGGCCCGCGGCGCCCTCGCCGATTTCCATTTCTACGCCTGGCAATACAACCTGCAGTTCTACGCGCCGGAGATCGGCATCGCCGGGCGCGCAGCCTCCACCCTCAAGCCCTTCCACCTCCTCGCGGCGCAGTATCCGCTCGCGCTCGCCGCGCTCGCCGCCACCGCGGGCCTGGGAATATTCTGCTTGTTCCGGCCGCGGGCCGACACCGCGGCCCGGACGGAAAATGCGCAATGGCTCTACCTGCTGACGTGGGCGGTCACCTCGCTCGCCGGCGCGGCGTCGGGCGGCCGCGGCTTCGACCATTATTATATCCAGTTCCTGCCGGCGTGCTGCCTGCTCGCGGCGCTGGGCCTGGGCGGGCTCGCCCCCTGGGCCGCCGGCCACCGGGCCCGGCGCTTTCTGGTGCCCGCCCTCGTCCTCCTGTCCGCCCTGTTCGTGCTCGAACTCGGCCAGGGGATCCGGCGGCAGCACGGACGCACCCTGCCGATGGATCCGTCCTGGCGGGCCGGCGAATTCATCCGGACCCACACCGGGCCCGAGGAGCGGATTTTTGTCTGGGGCTACCATCCCGATCTCTATCTGTTTGCCGGGCGCAAGCCGGCCTCGCGTTTTGTCTACGCTTCCTTTCTGAGCGGACTCATCCCCTGGACAAACACGGCGCCGGACAAGGACACGACCTACGCCATCGTCCCGGGTGCGCGGGAAACCCTGCTGCGCGAGCTCGCCGCGGTCCGGCCCGCCTTCGTCGTGGACTGCAGTTTCGGACCGAACCGCTGGTGGAACAAATATCCGCTGGCCACGTTTCCCGCGCTGGAGGCTTTCCTCGCGGAGAACTACATCGTGGTCGAGCCCGACCAGTTCACGGGCCAGGGCTTCCGGCTGCACCTGATCAAGGACGCCTACCGACGCGACCCGCCGGTGCTGGCCGGCGGAGCCGCCGCCGCCCGCCTGGGTGTGCCCGAGCTTTTCGTCACCCCGTTGCTCACGGAGCCGCCGGCCCTGCAGGTGGCCATCACCGCCCGCAGCGCCACCGGGCGGTTGCAACGGCTGGAGCTGCTGCACAACGGCACGGTGCTGGCGGGCGCAAGCTTCGCGCCCTCGCCCGGCCTGCTGCTGAGCTGGCCGGTGCCCTTTGCCCGGCTGGGCGCCGGCGAACACCGGCTGTCCGTGCGCGCCACCGCCGCCAACGGCGAGACCGCGACCAGCGCCGAACAGGTGTTCGCCCCGGATCCCGGCCTGCTGCCGGCCGGCCGCCTGGCGGAATTCAGCCTGCCGCTTATGGCGGGGTCGCTCGTCCCGACCAGCGTGCTGGCGCCCTTCGGCGCCACCGCCAGCCAGGACGACGGCCGGCTGGTCTTCCAACTGCACGCCCCGGCCACCGTCCGCTATCCTCTCGCCGGCACGGCCACGCACCTGCACGGCCGGTTCGGTCTCTCCCCCGGCGCCTACGCCGCCACCAACCCGGCCCGGACCGACGGGGCGGAATTCCAGGTGGTGTTCGTGTCCGCGGCCGGCGACCGCCAGGTCCTGTTCCGCCGGCTGCTCCAGCCCGGCCGCGAGCCGGCCGACGGCGGACCGCAACCGTTCAGCGTCGACTTGCCGGCCGGGGCCCGCGGCCGCCTGGAACTGCTGATCAACAACGGCCCGGCCGGCAATCCCGCCAGCGACTGGACCTATTGGTCGGACTTGCAGCTGGAAACTTCCCGCTAGACGACAGGCGTCCCCTCCCCCAAGTATCATGCCAGCGATGACCACACCAGCAACCCCCACTGCCACGGCTCCAGACGTGCGGCCCTGGCCGGGCCGGCTGCTGCTTTACCTCCTGCTGGTGGTGTTGATCTTCACCTTCCCCAACAAGCCGAGCGCGGACCTGGACTCATCCTGGCGCATGGCGCTGGGCCAGTTTCTCCTCGAGGGCCTGCAGTTCGGCCACGACGTCGTCTTCACCTACGGTCCCCTGGGCTTCCTGATGGGGAAGACTTATTACGGCTCGGTGCCGCTGTTCAACGCCCTGCTCGCGTGGCAGCTGTTCGCCGCCCTCAGCTTCGCGGCGATCATCATGATGTGGGGCGAGCGGCTGGCCGGACGGCCCCGCCTGTTCTTCTACGCCTTCTTCCTGCTCTTCGGCATCCCCTATGAGGATGCGCTGCACATGCTGATGATCGCGCTCACCGGCTTCGAGCTGCTGCGGCGGCTGGGCCGCCCGTGGACCTGGAGCACGGCCCTGCTGCTCATGCTGCTGGGCGTGCTCGGGGACATCAAGTTCACCAACCTGATGCTCGGCCTGATCATCGTGGGCGCGGGCGTGGCGCACGAACTCTGGCACCGCCGTTTCCGGGCCGCGGCCGCCCTGGCGGCGTGGTATCTGGGCGCCTTTCTCACCGTCTGGCTGCTCTGCCGGCAGAGCCTGCTCAACCTGCCGGAATATTTCCTCAACTCCTGGTATGTCAGCCAAGGCTATCAGGCGGTGATGGGGATCGCGACGCCCCCCGGCCCGCTGCTGAAGGGCGCCATCGTGCTGGGCGTGCTGGCCTGCTACGCCCTCTACACCCTCTGCGTGCACGCGGACCGCCCGCGCACGCTGGCCCGCACCGTCCTGCTCGGGGCCTTCGTCTACCTGAACTGGAAGCACGGCTTCGTGCGCGCCGACGGCCACATGATCGGGTTCTTCTATTGCGCCCTGCTGCCCATCGTCACCTTCCCGCTGCTGCTGGATGATGCCGCCGGGCGGTTTCGCCGGCTCAAGCGCTGGGGGCTGGTGTTGACCGGGGTGCTCTGCCTGTTCGGCCTGCGCGACGCCCTGCCGGGCGTGGTGGACCAGGCCCTCGGCGGCTTCCAGGCGAAGGTCTGGGACAACGTCATCAAAGTCACGCGCAGCGAAACCCTGCTGGCCTACTATGATACGGAGCTGAGCCATGTGCGCACCGGCACCGAGCTGCCGCGCACGCTGGCCACGGTGGGCGGGGCCTCCGTCGACATCATCGGCTACGACCAGGCCTACGCCCTGCTCAACCGCTTCAATTTCCGGCCCCGCCCGGTCTTCCAGAGCTACACCGCCTACACGCGCGAGCTCGCCCGGCTCAATGCCGATTTCTACCGCTCGGACCGGGCGCCCGACTACGTGCTGCTGCGGGTGAACTCCATCGACGAGCGCCTGCCGGGCATGGACGACTCGGCCGTGCTCTACCTCATCACGCACCGCTACGAGTTCGTGCTCTCGGAAAAAGCCTTCCAGCTGTGGCGCCGGAAACCCGGCGCATTTGATTACGCGCCCTTGGCCCCGCAGCCGCTGCCGGTCCGCGAACTCGCGCTCGGCGAGCCGTGGTCGCTGGCGGAATACGCGGACAAAAAACTCTGGCTCGAGGTGGACCTCCGGCCCTCGCTGCTCGGCCACCTGCGCAACTTCCTCTACAAGCCGCCGCACCTCTATCTGGAGCTGCAGGACACGGCCGGGAAAACCAGCACCTACCGCATGGCCCCGCCGATCGGCCGCGCCGGCTTCATCCTCAGCCCCATGGTCGAGGACCTGATGAGCTTCATCAATTTCTCCGCGGGCGAACCCGGCCGCGTCGTCAGCCACCTCACGCTGAAGACCGCGCCGGGCGACGAAAAATATTTCGCCGCGCAGGCCCGCGCCCGGCTGTCCACCCTGACCCCGTCACTCGCGGGCCGGGCGTTTTTCGACCAGATCAACCGGGACCGCTTCTACATGTTCAAGTCGATCCCCCTCGCCTATGAGGCGCAGGCCAATCCCTCGGTGGAGACGATCGACGGCCAGCCGGTCATGCTGCTCCATGCTCCCAGCCTGATGACCTTCGATCTGCCGCCGAAGGCCACGCAGGTAAGCGGCCAGCTCGGCTTCCTGTCGGCGGCCTACAACAACGGCAACAGCACGAACGGCGCGGACTTCGTCATCTACTGGTCCGACGGCAAGGACTCGAAGGAACTCTACCACCGCTTTCTCGATCCGCTGAACCGCCCCGAGGACCGCGGCCTCATCCCGTTCAACCTCGAGGTGAAGGACCTTTCCGGTGGACGCGTTTATTTCAAGGTCGGGCCCGGCCCCTACAACAATCCCGCGTGGGACTGGGTGGGCTGGACGGCCATCGAGATCAAGTAGGCCCGCGAACCGGCCGCGCGGAATGGCGGATCCGGCCGGCCCGGTTGTCATCCGGAGGGGAGGCGCCGGCCCGGTTGCCGCGCGACCGGCCGGGGAGTGAGTCCTTGATTCCTTGCCCCGGTCGCGGCAATGAAGGTCCGCGCCATCCCATGTCAATTCCCTCATGCCTCTCGTGATCCCGCGCCACGCCACCCTCCTCGCCTTCGGCCTGGCGGCCGGGCTGGCCCTGCTCTTCGCCCTCTACACGGACCACGTGTGGGAGGACTACTACATCACCTACCGCTCAAGCAAGAACCTGGCGACGGGCCACGGTCTTGTCTACAACCACGGTGACCGGCTCCACACCTTCACCTCCCCGCTCGGCGTCCTGCTCCCGGCCGTGGCGAGCGGACTCACGGGCAACACGTCCGACTCGGGTGCACTGTGGATTTTCCGGCTGATGTGCGCCGCCGCCCTGGGCGGGGCCGCCGCGCTGCTGGTCGCTTTGGCGCGGCGCCTGGCCTACCCGGTCGTCGCGGCCGGGTTTCTCGCCGCGTTCGTCGCCACGGACGCCAAAGTGCTGGATTTCACCATCAACGGCATGGAGACGGCGTTCATGCTGCTGTTCCTCGCCTATGCGCTCTGGGCCCATTACGCCCCGGGCCCGCGGCAGTGGCTGCACCTCGGCGGGGCCTGGGCCGGGCTGATGTGGACGCGGCCGGACAGCTTCATCTACATCGGGCTCATCGGCGCGGGTGTCTGGTTGTTCAACGATCCCGCGCGCACCGGACACCGCCGCGGCCCGCTGCTCGGCCTGTATCTGCGCGCCGGCCTGCTCACCACGCTGCTCTACGGCCCTTGGCTGCTCTGGGCGCAGTGGTATTACGGCACGCCGGTGCCGCACACCATCGTGGCCAAGGGCGCCCAGAGCGGCGGCTTGGACGCGGGCCCGCGGTTTCTCGCCAACTTCTGGCGGCTCCCGTGGCTGACATGGCAGGGCCAGGCCGCGGCGGAGGGCGCGTTCCTGCCCTCCTACTATGTCTTCCCGGCCTGGCCGGCGTGGATGCTCCCGCTCGGCCGCGTCCTGGCGACGGTCTGCAGCCTGCTCTGGCTCGGGCCGCGGGTGCGGCCCGAGGTGCGGGTCGCCTCCTTCGCCTATTTCGGCGGCGCGGCCTACCTCTCGTTCGTCCCCTACTTCCCCTTCCCCTGGTATTTTCCCAGCACCTTCCTGCTCGCCGCCGTGGCCCTCGCCGGGTTGCTCGGGCAGGCCTGGGGCAGCCGCCGCGCCTGGCTGCGTGGCGTGGCTTGGGGCGCCGCCGCCATCCTGCTGGTCGCCGCGCTGGAACTCACCGCCGGCACCGCCCGCCAGGTCCGCGCGCAGCAGACGCTCATCGAGGACGGCAACCGCCGGCTCATCGGCGAATGGCTGCGAGCCCGCGCCCGGCCCGGCGACGCGGTCTTCATGGAGCCTCTGGGCTACATCGGCTATTTCTCCGGCCTGAAAACCCACGACTGGCCCGGCATGTCCTCCCGCGAACTCGTGGCCGCCAAGCTGGTGGTCGGCACGAACTGGGGCGCCCTGATCCGGTATCTCCAACCCGAATGGCTCGTCCTCCGCCCCGATGCCGAGGGGGATCTGCCCTACCTCTTCGGCGATCTGGCGGACAACAACTACGACCTGGTGCAGGAATTCAACCGGCTGGCGGACGTCCGCCGGCTGGATGTTCCTGGGCGCAAGCTGCTGGAGTTCGACGCCCGCTTCCGGGTCTACCACCGCAAGAGCCCGACGCGCCACGATGAGGACGGCCTCGAGATCACCTCGCCCTTCCCCTCCAGCTTCCGGCAGATCGGGCCGGCGCGGGTGCGGCTGGTGCATGCGCCGGGGGCGATGATTCTCGAGGTGCCCGTGGACACCCGGGCAGTCTCCGGTCTCTTCGGCTTCCCCCCCGACGCCTATGATGGCGACCTCCGCACCGATGGCGCCACGTTCCGCGTTGCCTGGACGGACGGAACGCGGCGGGTCGAGCTCTTCAGCCGCATCCTCCAGCCCGCGGAGGAGCCGGG
>JAQSDJ010000187.1:362-17067 GCA_029945855.1 Lacunisphaera sp. | reverse complement strand
ACCTCCTCGCCTCGGCCAAGGCGGGCGACGCCATCCTCGCGGTCCGGGTGCCGACGGCGGCGGAGAAGCTGCGGCGGCTGATGAACCTCGGCCAGATCGTGCAGAGCCACGCGCTGAGCTTCTTTCACCTGAGCGCGCCCGACTTCCTCCTCGGCTGGGACACCCCGGTTGCGCAGCGCAACGTCTTCGGCCTGATCGCCTCGCACGCCGACCTCGCCCGCGCCGGCATCCGCCTGCGGCAGTTCGGCCAGGAGATCATCGAGATCCTCGGCGGCAAGAAGGTGCACCCCGCGTGGGCCGTGCCCGGCGGCGTGCGCAGCGGGGTGGACCGCACCGCCCTCGACCGCATCGGGTCGAAGCTGGACGAGGCCTACCGGACGACCGGCGCCGCCCTCGACCTGTTCAAGCGCGTGCTGTCGACCCACCAGCGCGAGATCGAGCACTTCGGCAACTTCCCGTCGCTCTTCATGGGGCTGGTCGGCCCGCACGGCGAATGGGAGCACCACGGCGGCAAGCTGCGTTTCTGCGACAGCAACGGCCAGATCGTGGCCGACCAGATCGAGCCGAAGGAATACAAGAAATACATCGGCGAGGCGGTGCAGAAGTCATCCTACCTCAAGTCGCCCTATTACAAGCCGCTCGGGCTGCACGGCGGGCTCTACCGCGTCGGCCCGCTGGCGCGGCTCAACATCTGCCACTCCATCGGCACGCCGAAGGCCGACGCCGAGCTGGAGAACTTCCGCTCGTTCGGCTCGGGCGCCGTCACCTCGTCCTTCCTCTACCATTACGCCCGGCTGATCGAGATCCTCGCGGCGCTCGAGCGCATCGAGCTGTATCTGGCCGACCCGGACCTGCTCCGCTCGCACATCCGGTCCGACGCCGGCATCAACCACCTGCACGGCGTGGGCGTGAGCGAGGCGCCGCGCGGCACGCTGTTCCATGAATACTGGGTGGACGAGCACGGGCTCATCGAGAAGGTGAACCTCATCATCGCCACCGGGAACAACAATCTGGCGATGAACCGCACCGTCGCCCAGATCGCGCGCGCCTACATCCCCGCCGGCGCCAAGGAGATTCCCGAACCGCTGCTCAACCGCATCGAGCACGGCATCCGTTGCTACGACCCGTGCCTCAGCTGCTCGACCCACGCCGCCGGCCAGATGGCCCTGCATGTCCAGCTGGTCGGACCGGACGGCGGACTCCTCCACGAGGTGCGCCGGGACTGATCTTACCCCCATGAAACCCGGCACCATTACCGAAACGACCCTGCTGGTCATTGGCTACGGCAACACGCTGCGGTCGGATGACGCCGCCGGGCCGCACGTGGCCGAGCAGATCGGGGCGCTCGGGATCCCGGGGATCCGCGCGCTGGTGTGTCCGCAGCTCGCGCCCGAACTGGCCGCCGAGCTGGTGGACGCGCTGTCGGTCGTGTTCGTAGATGCCACGGCCGACACGACCCACGAGGTCGAACTCGTGCCGATTGCCCCGGCGGAATCCAGCCGGGTGACCACCCACACCATTTCCCCGCCGACCCTGCTGGCCCTGGCGCAGGAACTCTATGGCGCCGCTCCGGCCGCCTGGCTGCTGAAAGTGCCGGCCGCCAACCTCGACCACGGCGAAGGCCTGTCGGAGCTGACCCAGCGCGGTGTCGAGACGGCGGTGGGCAAGATCCAGACCCTCGTTGCCGAATGGACCTTCTGACCGCGCCCACTTCATGAATCTCATCCTTACCCTCATTGCGTTCCCTTTTGTCGTGGGCGCGGGCCTGCTCTGGCTCCGACCAGACGGCCTGCGCAAGATCCTCGTCGCTGGCGCGCTGCTGGTGGTGGTCGGACTCAGTGTGGCCCTGGCACTGGTTCCTGCGCCGCTTGATCTGCAAAATCTGCCGGTTGGCGGCCACGCGATCAGTCTGGGCATGCTGGCCGTCGAGATCCTGATCAGTCTCTATCTCTTTTACGTCGGGGTGCGGGCCCGTCATGCGCTGATCGTGCTGCTGGTGCTGGCCCAGGCGGGATTGATGACCTGGTTTGAATTCGGCCCGGGTGCGCACGCCGCCGGGTCGCAGTATCTGTTCGTGGATCAGTTCTCGGTGATCATGGCGCTGATCAACGGCCTGGTGGGCGGCGGCATCTGCCTCTACGCGCTCGGCTACATGCGCGAATACCACGAGCAGGCCCATCGCGAAGTGCCGGACCGGCGGCCGCTGTTCTTCGCGCTGCTGTTCGTCTTCATGGGGGCGATGTTCGGTCTGGTTTTCGCCAACAACCTCACCTGGCTGCTGCTGTTCTGGGAGATCACCACGGTGTGCTCGTTCCTGCTGATCGGCTACACGCAGACGGAGGAGGCCAAACGAAACGCGCTCCGCGCGCTGGTCATGAATCTGTCCGGCGGCCTGGCCTTCGCGCTGGCCATCGTGTGGCTGCAGCGGCAGACCGGCGGCGTCGAGCTGCAGGCGATGCTCCATTCGCCTGACAAGGCGCTGGTGCTGCTGCCGGCCGCGCTGCTGTGCTTCGCCGGCATCACCAAGTCCGCCCAGCTGCCGTTCTCCAGCTGGCTGCTCGGGGCGATGGTCGCGCCGACGCCGGTATCCGCGTTGCTGCATTCCAGCACGATGGTGAAGGCGGGCGTCTACCTCGTCCTGCGCATGGCCCCGGTGGTCACCGGCACGAAGGTCGGGCTGCTCGTCGCCCTGGTCGGCGCGGTGACGTTTGTCGTCGGCTCGTTCGCCGCGATCACGTGCAGCGACGCCAAGCGCGTGCTCGCCTGGTCCACGGTGGCCAACCTCGGCCTGATCGTCCTGTGCGGCGGCATCGGCACGGCGGAGGCGGTCTGGGCCGGCGTGCTGCTGATCATCTTCCATGCGGTGGCGAAGTGCCTGCTCTTCCTCTGTGTCGGCGTGATCGAGCACAAGCAGCACAGCCGCGACATCGAGTCCATGGCCGGCCTGATCGTGAGCATGCCGCGCGTCGCCGTGATGATGCAGATCGGCATGGCCGGCATGTTCCTCGCGCCGTTCGGCATGCTGATCAGCAAATGGGCCGTGCTGAAGGCCGTGGTCGACGCCAGCCCGGTGCTCTCCGTCTTCGTCGTGTTCGGCAGCTCGGCGACGCTGTTCTTCTGGGTGAAATGGATGGGCAAGCTCGTGCAGGTCGTCGCGCCCCCGCCGCGCGTCCCCCACGAGCTGGACCTGGGCGAATCCATCGCGCTGCACGGCTTGGCGGCGGCGACGTGGCTGGCCTGCCTGCTCTTCCCGCTCATCTCCACCCACCTGATCCTGCCCTACGTGGCCGGCGTGTATGGCGCGATCGGCGGGCCCCTAAGCCAGGGCAACATCACCATCATGATCATCATGATGGCGCTCGTCATGCTCTTCCCCGTCACCTTCCTCAACCGCGGCCGCGGCGTGCGGGTCACGGACGCCTACCTCGGCGGCGCGAATGTGCGCGGCAGCACCCATTTCCGCAGCACGGCCGATTCCGTGCAGGATGTTGCCATCGGCAATTATTACCTGAGCGCCATCCTGAACGAGGCCTGGCTCGCCCGCTGGGGCGTCATCAGCAGCGCGGTGCTGCTCGCGGCCATGCTGCTGCTCCCCCTCCTATGAATCCTCTGGTGCAAGTTCTGATCTACCTGGTGGCGGCGCCCCTCGTCGGCGGGTTGCTCGCGGGCTGGGACCGCCGGATCTCGGCGCGGATGCAGGCGCGGCAGGGCCCGCCCATCCTCCAGCCGTTCCACGACGTGCTGAAGCTCCTGCAGAAGGAAAACATCGTCGTCCACCGCTCGCAGAACTTCTACATCCTGTTCTTCCTCGTGCTGGTGATCTTCACCGGCGGGCTGTTTTTCGCCGGGGCGGACCTGCTGCTGGTGATCTTCGCGCTGACGCTGGCGGCCATCTTCTTCGTGCTCGGCGCCTACAAGGCCAGCTCGCCCTACAGCTTCATCGGTGCGGAACGCGAGCTGATCCAGATGATGGCCTACGAGCCGATGGTGCTGCTGACGGCCATCGGGATGTATATGGTTTCGAAAAGTTTTTCCGTCAGCGAGATCGCCAGCCACCCGACGCTGCTGGTGGTGACGCTGCCGGGGGTGTTCCTCGGCTTCCTCTACACGCTGGAAATCAAGTTCCGCAAGTCGCCGTTCGACCTGTCCTGCTCCCACCACGCCCACCAGGAGCTGGTGCGCGGCATCACCACCGAGTTCTCGGGCCGCACGCTGGCGATGATCGAGATCGCGCACTGGTATGAGAACGTCTTCCTGCTCGGCTGGATCTACCTCTTCTTCGGCTCGATGCCCTGGCTGGGCGTGACCGTGGCGCTGCTGGTGTTCGTCTTCCTGATCCTGGTGGACAACGTCTTCGCCCGGCTCAAGTGGGAAGCCATGCTGAAGAGCGCCTGGGTGGTCACCCTGGTGCTCGGCTTCGGCAACATCCTCGCCCTCGCGCTGTTCTCGCCTTCGCCCGCGGCGCCCGTGGCCAAGGCCGCCCCGGCCACCTTGCACGCGCCGGCGGTCGTGACGCCCGTCCCGCCCCCGGCCGCGGAACCCGCCCGGAGAACCTGATCATGTCCCGCTTCGCCAAATCGCCCTGGATCATCCACTACGACGCCTCGAGTTGCAACGGCTGCGACATCGAGGTGCTGGCCTGCCTGACCCCCGGCTTCGACGTCGAGCGCCTCGGCGTGGTCAACACCGGCAATCCCAAGCACGCCGACCTCTTCCTCGTGACCGGCGCGGTGAACGAGCAATGCCGCGACGTCATCTGCAACATCTACCACCAGATGGCCGAGCCCAAGGTCGTGATCGCCGTCGGCATCTGCGCAGCCAGCGGCGGCATCTTCCGCGAGTGCTACAACATCTCCGGCGGCGTGGACAGTGTCATCCCCGTGGACGTCTATGTGCCCGGCTGCGCGGCGCGGCCGGAGGCGATCATCGACGGTGTCGTCCAGGCGCTTGGCGTGCTGGAGAAAAAGCAGAAGGAGATGGCCGCCCTCGCCAGCAATCTCGACCGGACGCAATACCTGCATGCGGACAAAAAGGACGCGCCGGAAATCCTCGGACTGCAGAAAACCGCCTACCAGCGCGAGTCCGCGGCCTACGGAGACGACTGCCTGCCGGCCCTGAAGCAGACGCTCCCGGAGATCGAGGCGGAATTCGATCATCCCGCCGCCCCGGCGGCCGCGGAACCCCCCGTGGCGCCGCCTCCGGCCCCGGGCCGCACTGTCTTCCTGAAGGCCGTCGTCAGCGGCAAGATCATCGGTTCCGTGCGCGGTTACGCCGTGGGCGACACGACCTACCTGAGCCGGTTGATCGTGCATCCTTATTTCCAGGGCCGCGGCATCGGCCGGCGGTTGCTCGAGGAGTTGGAAAAAGATTTCCCGGAGGTCAGGCGCTTCGAGGCCTGTGCCGGGCAGAAGAGCGAGCGCAGCCTCGCGCAGCTGCAGAAGCTCGGCTTTCAGGAATTCAAAACCGGGCCAGGCCCGGTTCCCATCACATGGGTCTATCTGCAAAAGGAACGCCAATGAGCCAGGAACAAATCGAAACTATCACGGTGGATGTCTTGTGGGAAAAGGTCGCCGCCCGCCGCCAGCAGGGCCAGCGGCTCGTGCAGATCAGCGCCACGCGCCTGCCGGAGCACGTCGAGCTGACCTACAGCTTCGATCTCGACCGCGTGCTCACCAACCTGCGCCTGCTGCTGCCCGGCCAGGACACGCACCTGCCGAGCATCAGCACGATCTACGGCTGCGCGATCCTTTATGAGAACGAGATCCACGACCTGTTCAACGTGCAGGTCGACGGGCTGACGGTGGACTTCAAGGGCAACTTCATGAAGACCTCGGTCAAGTTCCCCTTCGGCAGCGTCAAGGCTTCGGCTGTCGTCGCGGCGGCCACGCCCGTCAAAGCCGCCGCGGCCGCGCCCGTCACCCTCGCCCCGGCCGCGCCGGCGGCCAACCCGGCTCCAACCGCCAGCGCATAATATTTATGGCCCGCACCGTCATCCCCTTCGGCCCGCAACATCCGGTTCTCCCCGAGCCGGTGCATCTCGATCTCGTGGTCGAGGATGAAAAGGTCATCGAGGCGCGGCCGTCGATCGGCTTCGTCCACCGCGGCCTCGAGAAGCTCGCCGAGACGAAGGACTTCATCGAGTTCGTCTACGTGGCCGAGCGCATCTGCGGCATCTGCAGCTTCATCCACGGGCAGACCTATTGCCAGGCCATCGAGACGATCATGAACATCGCGGTGCCGCCGCGCGCGGTCTACCTGCGGACGGTCTGGGGCGAACTCTCCCGCCTCCACAGCCACCTGCTCTGGCTGGGCCTGATGGCGGACGGCATGGGCTTCGAGAACCTGTTCATGCACACCTGGCGCGTGCGCGAGAAGATCCTCGCCATCATCGAGGCCACCACCGGCGGGCGCGTGATCTTCGGCTCGTGCAAGGTCGGCGGCGTGCGGCGCGACATCGACGCGGCGGCCATCACGCGGATCCTGGGCGAACTGAACGAGATTGAAAAAGACATGCGCGGGCTCACCAAGATCCTGCTGGACGACAATTCCGTGAAGGCGCGCCTCTGCGGCGTGGGCGTGCTTACGCGGGCTCAGGCGCACGATCTCGGCTGCGTCGGCCCGATGATGCGGGCCAGCGGCATCGCGCAGGACATGCGCCAGCTGGGCTACGCGGCCTTCAACGAGATCAAGGTCGAGCCCATCACGCGCACCGAGGGCGATTCCTACGCCCGTTGCGCCGTCCGCTGCGGGGAACTTTTCCAGTCGCTGGACATCATCCGCCAGGCGTTCGCGAAGATCCCCGACGGTCCCGTCGAGGTGAAGGTCACGGGCAACCCGACCGGCGAGACCATCACCCGCACCGAGCAGCCGCGCGGCGAGGTGGTTTATCACCTGAAGGCGACGGGCACGAAGTTTCTCCAGCGCTTCCGCGTCCGCACGCCCACGTTCGCCAACCTGCCGGCCATGCTGCAGGTGCTGCCCGGCTGCGACCTGGCCGACGTGCCGATGATCATCCTGACGATCGATCCCTGCATCAGCTGCACCGAGAGGTGATACCATGGCCTACTTCGAAATGACCAAACTCGCCCTGAAGTGGGCGATGACGAAACCGGCGACCAGCCAGTATCCCTTCGTGCCGCGCCAGCCGGTCGCCGGCTCGCGCGGGCGCCTGGTGTTCACCAAGGACAATTGCATCTATTGCAACGTCTGCGCCAAGAAATGCCCGACCGATGCGCTGGTGGTGAACCGCAAGGAAAAGAAATGGATCATCGACCAGCTGCGCTGCATCACCTGCGGCTACTGCGTCGAGGTCTGCCCCAAGAAATCGCTGAGCATGGACACCGGCCACGATCGCGTGGCCGTCACCCGCGACCACGAGATCCACTAGTGCGCGGCTTCATACCATGAAACAGATTCCGTTTTGTCCTTCCGCGCCGGGCGAGGATTCTCGACAGGCGGGCGTGGCGCCGGCCACAATCAGGTAAACCGGTCTGCTTTAAAGCCCTTCCCGCCGCGCCCCTCCGCCACTCTTCATCATGACGAACCCCCACCAAGTCTTCACGGGAAAAGCCAAATACGCCTGGTCGGAAATCGACCGCGCCGAGCCGCCGAAGCGCCCGGTGGCTGACCGCGTCCACGATTTCCAGGAGGCCGTCGGCGACTACGACGAAGCCACGGCCCGCGAGCAGGCCCGGCGCTGCATCCAGTGTCCCAACCCCGCCTGCGTCGAGGCGTGCCCGCTGAACTGTTCCATCCCGGAATTGCTGGCGCTCACGGCTGACGGTCAGTTCAAGGAGGCCGCCGAACTCTTTTTCACCACCCACTTCATCCCTGAAATAGCCTCCCACGCCTGCGTGGGTGGACGTTGCTGCGAGCGCGATTGCATCCTGGCGGGAAAATCCGAGGCGGTGCCCATCCGGGCCATCACGCGCTTTCTGCTGCACTACGGCTGGAAACACGGTCTGGCCGAACCCGCCGTGGCTGCGCCCAAGGGGCGCAGGGTCGCGGTGCTCGGCTCCGGTATCTGCGGGCTGGTGACCGCCGACGCCCTGACGCGCCAGGGTTACGCGGTGACGGTCTTTGACTCCCGCCAGAAGCCCGGCGGGCGCATGATGAACGGGCTGCCGGGCTTCCGGGTGGACACGGAAATGGTCTCGCGGCGCGTGGCCCTGCTGCAGCGGCGCGGCATCCAGTTCCAGATGGGCATCGCCTACGGGCAGGAGGTGAAATTGAGCGACCTACGGAGCCAGTTCGACGCGGTCTTCCTCAGTTTCGGCCACGTCGAGCCGGTGGTGGCCAACGGGCCCGGCGCAGACCTGCGGGGGGTCTGCCAGGCCCTGCCATTCCTGCTGCAAGGCAGCGGGGACGGATGCGGCACCCCCGGAGCGGGCCAGCCGGCCTTGGATATCCGGGGCAAGCGTGTGGTGGTGCTCGGGGCCGGGGACACCGCGATCGATGTGGTGCGCACCGCCATCCGTCGCGACGCCGCCGACGTCCTCTGTCTTTCGCGCCGTGATGAAGCCTCCCTGCGGGCCGATGCGGAGGAGTATGCCAATGCCCGGGAGGAAGGCGCCCGGTTCCTGTTCCTGGCCCAGGTTTCGGCCGTGCTCGGCAATGCCGCCGGGGAGGTGACGAGCCTCCAGTGCGTCCGCACGGAACTGGCCGCCGCAGAGGGAGCCGCCCGCGCGGCGGTCCTGCCCGTGGCCGGATCGGAGTTTGAAATCCCGGCGGACGTGGTGGTCGTGGCATTCGGATTCAAGGCACCCCCGCTGCCCCAGAGCGACGACTTCGCGAAGCTGGAAACGGACACCCGGGGTCATCTGAAGGTGAATGCGGACCACATGACAAACCTGCCGGGGGTTTTCGCGGGCGGCGCCATCCTGCGCGGCACCGCGGCCATGGTGGAGCTGGTGCTGGACGCCCGCAAAGCGGCTGACGCCATCGACCACTACCTGTCCGCCTTGCCCGCCGCCAAATAGACCTGATGCATTGATCAAACACAGAGTCCACGGAGAGCACTGAGGAAATCCGAATCAGTGATTCTGAAACTCTGCGGTCTCAGCGAACTCTGTGTTAACAATGGTTTGGTTCAGTCTGAAAATATTCTCCGCGGATATCGCGGATTAAACGGATAAGGACCGGGGAGGTTCCTGATTCCATCCGCGGGAATCCGTGTTATCCGCGGGAAAAATGCCTTGGCTCAGCCAGGAATTATTCTCTACCGAAACCGCGGATTGAGCGGATAATGGCCGAGGCAGGATTCTTGCGTGCGTTTCGTGAGAAATCAGTCTGCATGATCCTAAATCCGCATGATCGTCATCCGCCGCCTCATCGACCGGCACCGCGCCTACACGGCCATCTTCCTCCCTGGGGAGGAGCCGCGGATCATCCCCACGTCCGATTACGAGCACGGCCGGATCCTCCAGGTCTACAAGCAGGACCGCCCGCATGCGGACGTGCACAACGATTTTTCCGACTACGGGCTGTTTCCGGCCGAGCACCGCAAGCCGCAGGCTTGATCGAGGCAGGTATGGCCCGGGGCAAGGCACTTCCCGTCGATCATCCGCCCGCGCTTGCCGCCATTCGCTCCGCCAGCGCCAAACCCGAAAGCGCCGCGGCTTCCACCCGCGGACCGCCCAATGCGTCGCCTGCCAGGCCCAGGCCCATTTCGGGCAACCACACGCAGGGCTGGGCATGCGGCGCAACCGGCTCGCTGAATTTCCAGCGCTGCAGCGCGACTTTCACGACCGGCGCACCCAACGTGCTTGCGATCCCCGGCAACACCAGTGCCGCCAACTCGGTCTCCGACTTCGCGTAATGCTCCGCCGCAAACGCCGCACTCAAATGCACCGTTACTGCCGCCGCCCTTCCCGGCGAAATCCCCTTTTTTGAATTATCCGCGACCCATCGCACCGGCCCGTCAGCCAGCGCCACGCCCTCGGCCGGCACCGCGCTCGGTCCCGCGAGGGTCAGTAACAGCGCCAGGCAGGGGTGATACGTGAGAGCCGCCAACTCCGCCGCCAGCGTCTGCGGCAAGGCCACGCCGCCGGCCTGCAGCAACGCCAGCGATTGCGGCATCGGCGCCGTCAGCGCCAGGCGTCCTGCGCGCCCCGCCGCCTGGTCTTCAAGCGTCAGCTCCCACCAGTCCTCTTCGCGCCGCACCTGGACAACCTTGGATTCGCGGCGCACGTCGAGACCTTCCGCCAGAAACTTTCCCAGCGCGTTCATGCTTGGTTGGGCGATCCAGCGGTGGGCCGACGCGCCCGGCCAGGGCGCCACCACGCCGCGCGCCGCCCACGCGGCCACCAACGCCGCGAACCGTTCCGATTTGGCCGTGAAATACTGCGCGCCCGAATCGAACACCGCCGCCTCCACCCGCTTCGTCGCGAGGCGGCCGCCCAGGCCCCGGCTTTTTTCATACACCACCACGTCCGCGCCCCGCGCCTTCAGCTCCCGCGCGAGCAGCAGCCCGGATATTCCCGCACCCACGACGGCAATCGTTTCATTCATGACGCGTCAGCCTTTCCGCCCCAGCACATGGCGCAATGCCGAGTCCAGCTCCGGGTGGCGCCAAGCGAACCCCGCCTGCGTCGCCCGCTCCGGCACCGCCCGAGTGCTCGTCAGCAACATCGCCTCAGCCATCTCCCCGAAAATCAGCTTCAACCCGGCAGCCGGCACCGGCAGAAGCGTCGGTCGCCGCAGCACGTGCGCCAACGTCGCCGCAAATTCCGCATTCGTCACCGGGCCTGGGGCCACCGCGTTGAACGCGCCGCGCCACGTCGGATCCAGCACCGCGCGCAGATACATCGCACAAAGATCGTCGGGCGTGATCCAGCTCATCCACTGCCGGCCCGACGCCAGCCGCCCGCCCACGCCGGCCAGAAACGCCGGCAACATCTTCGCGAGCGCCCCGCCCGCCGGCGACAACACCACGCCGGTCCGCAGGGCCACCGTCCTGACCCCCAGCGCCTCGACCGCCGCCAGTTCTCCTTCCCACGCTACACACACATCCACCAGAAAACCCGTCCCGGCACCGACGTCTTCCCCCGCCAGGGCGTCGCCCCGCGAGCCATAAAAGCCCACCGCGGCCGCGCTCACGAAAACCTCCGGCCGTCCGTCCACGGGCCTCGCCGCGATCGCCTTGGCCAGGGTCCGCGTCCCCTCGACCCGGCTCGACCGGATCGCCGCCTTCCGCGCCGCGGTCCAACGCCCGGCCGCCACGTTTTCCCCGCCGAGATGGATGACCGCATCGACGCCGGCCAAGGCCGCCGCATCGATCGTCCCCGCCGCCGGCTCCCAGTGAAACTCGCGGTCGTTTTTCGCCGCCCGTCGCACCAATGTCCGCACCGTGTGCCCCTGCGTTTCCAAAAACGCCTGCAACGCCCGCCCGACCATTCCCGACGCCCCTGAAACCAGCACACACTTCGGCGCCCCAGGCGTCGCGTGCTCCAAATCCGCCTTCGTCACCGCGTGCCGATACTCAAACATCCGCTCCAACTGCGCCCGGGTAAACGCCGCGCCGCCCCACCGCCCGAGCAGGCCCAGCGGCAGTCGATAGTGAATTTCATCCGTCAACACGCACGCGGCCGCCCCGGCCGGCTCGATCCGGTGCAAATGCTCCCACTTGGCAAACGGCCCGCTCAGCAACACGTCCCGGAACTGCCGCCCCGCGACGTAATCCCGGTGCTCGATCTCCCACCTGGCCCACACCGGCCCGACCTTGGTTCGCAGCGAAACCCGCGCCCCGTCCCGGATCCCGCCCACGTGCCGCGTCACCTCCACGCGCTCCCACGGCGGACACAACCGCCCGAACGCCCCCGGCCGTTCGTGCCAGGCAAACACCGCGGCCGCCGGCCGCGCAATCCGCATGCTCCGTTTGAAGATCTCGTCAGCCACGGGCGCCTCCGTTTTTCCGCATCCGGCACGCATCCGAGCAGAATTTCACCTCGTCCCAAACCTTCTCCCATTTCTTCCGCCACGACAACGGCCGTCCGCACACCGCGCACGGCTTCGTCGGGAGATCGGATTTCTTTCGCATCTTTGGCATCGTTAAAACCCTCGCTCTCAAAACGCCAAAAGTCCACCCGCCGCCGCGGGGGCTCCGCCGTTCGCCTTGATCTCCTGGGCCCGTGCTTGAATCGCCGTGCGATCCGCCGGCTTGAGCCGGGCAATGTTTTTCACCTGCAACGCCATCCGCTGATTCTTCGCGAGCAACGGCTCGTGCCGCAGCAGAAAATCCCAATACAGCGTCGTAAACGGACAGGCGTCCTCGCCCACCGACTTCGCCGGATCAAACCGACAACCGGCGCAATAATTGCTCATCCGGTCGATATACTTGCCCGTCGCCGCATACGGCTTCGAGGCCATGATCCCGCCGTCACCATACTGCGACATCCCGAGCGTGTTCGGCAATTCCACCCACTCGACTGCATCCACGTATACGGCCAGATACCACGCATGGACCTGCTGCGGCTCGACCCCGAGCAGCAGCGCATACAGTCCCGTCACCATCAGCCGCTGGATATGATGGGCGTAGCCGTGTGCCAAGGTCTGCCCGATGCTCTGGCGCAGACAATTCATCTCGCACTTTCCGGTCCAATAAAACGCGGGCAATTTCTCCTGCGCCCCCAGCGCGTTCAATCCGAGGTAGCGCGGCATGTGGTGCCAATAAATTCCCCGCACATACTCCCGCCAGCCAAGGATCTGGCGGATAAATCCCTCCGCGCTGGCGAGGTGCACCTTTCCCTCGCGATACGCCCGCTCCGCCGCCGCCACGACTTCGCGCGGGTTGAGCAGTTTCAAATTCATCGCCGTTGAGATCCGGGCATGAAACAGCCACGGCTCATCCGTCCACATCGCGTCCTGAAACTGGCCGAAGTTCGGCAACCGCTGCGCGATAAAATCGCGCAACGTCGCCCGCGCATCCGCCGGTGTCACCGGCCAGGCAAATTCCTTGAGCTCCCCCGGGTGGCTGGCAAACCGCTTCGCCACCAGCGTCAGCACCGCGCGCGTGACCGCATCGGGCTTGGTCAAGAGCGGCGCGCGGAGTTTCGCCTCCTTCGGTCCGCCCTGCTTGAAGCTCCCGCGATTGTCGTGATCGTAATTCCACTGCCCGCCCTCGGGCTCGCCTTTTTTGTCGAGCAACACGCGATACCTGCGCCGCACCTCGCGGTAGAAAAATTCCATGCGCAACATCTTCCGGCCTTCGGCGTGCGCGGCGAAATCCGACCGGGAGCAAAAGAAGTGCGGGTCCGGACGGATCTCGAGTTGCCGGCCCGCCGTCTTGGCCGCCGCCGCGATCATTTCCTGCACCCGCCACTCGCCCGCCTCCGTCATGATCAAACGTTCTGGCTTCACCTCCGCCACCGCCCGGGCCAGTTCGGTCGAAAGCGCTTGGGTGTTGCCGGGATCATCGAGTGCGGTGTAGCGCACCGTGCGGCCGAGTTTCCGCTGGCCGTCGCGGAAATGCCGCATGGCCGAGAGGAACACCGCGATCCGGGGCTTGCTCGTCCAGACGTGTTCCGCCTCCTCGGCCACCTCGGCCATCCAGATCACGTCGCGCTCCTGGTCAAAGCCGTCGAGCGCCGACGACGCGGCGTCGAGCTGATCCCCGAGCACCAGCACCAGCGACCGCACCGCTTTCGGCGCTTTCATCGCGCCGTCTCCGCCGCGCCTTCCGCGGCAAAATCCGTGGCCAGGCCGGCGGCGCTGCCTGCGTCGAGTTCCCGTGCCGCCGACCCCAGCTTCCGCCGGGCTTTGTCGATGGCGTATTTGCCGAGCACGAGCCGGAGCGGCGGATTCTCAGCTGCCACGGCGGCGATGATGGCGTCGGCCGCCTTGGCGGGATCGCCCGGTTGCCGGCCGCTCATCGTTTCCAGGAAGCGTCCAAACTTTCCGCTCGACGCATCGTAATCGGGGATGTGCCCGGTCGCGCGTTCAAGCGACCGCGCCACGAAATCCGTGCGGAAGGGTCCGGGTTGCACGATCGTCACCTTCAGCCCCAGCGGGCGGACTTCCGCGGCCAGCGACTCCGAAAGGCCCTCGAGCGCCCACTTGGTCGCCCCGTAGATCGAAAAGCCGGCGTAGTTGGCGATGACGGCCGCGGCACTGATGTTCACGAAATGGCCGCGGCGCTGGGCGCGCAAGACCGGCAGGGCGGCGCGGATCACCCGCAGCGCACCGAAAAAGTTCGTCTCGAAATTACGCATGATTTGCGCCTCGTCGTATTCCTCGACGGCTCCGACCAGGCCGTAACCGGCGTTGTTCACCACCACGTCCAGCCGGCCAAAGACCGCCGCCGCCTCTGCGACCACGGTCGTGACTTGGGTGGCGTCCGCCACGTCGAGGGCGAAGGCCCGACACCGACTCGGATCGGTCGCGACCAGATCGGCGAGCGTGGCCGGCTGGCGGGCAGTCGCGATGAGGCGATGCCCGCGGGCCAGCACGCGCGCGGCCAGCGCGCGGCCGAGGCCGCTCGAGCACCCGGTGATGAACCAGACCGGCGTGTCGTTGACTGTGTTCATAGGAAAGATCGCGGCGCGGGCACGAGGGGGAAGATGGTAACGTCGACCGGCAGCGCGGCCAGCAGGGACGCCGGCTCGCCGTCCAACCTGAACCCGGCGAGTCGCGCCGGCTCGACCGAAAACTCCGCAACCTTCGGCGCCGAGACGCGATAGGGGTCATGGTGGACGAGTCCGGAATAGAGTCCGCCCGCCGGGTCGGCCGCAAAGAGCAAATACCGCTCAACCAGAAAAAAATCGAGCGAGCCCGGTGCGACGGGAGCGGCCGTTGCGCCCGGGGTCCAGGCATAGCCGCAAGGCCGGGCGGCTGCGTCGCGGCGCTGGCACTCGTATTGAATCACGCCGTCGCGGCAAGATGCTGCCATGCGCGCATTGTAATAGGGCAGATGAAAAAAGCGCCGTGCGATCGCGACCGCCAAAGGTTGGTTGCAATCAAGCGAGTAGAACCAGACGCCGGGCCGCCCAGTCGCATCATGGACGTAAGTGCGAACGTTGAGCTCGAGAAACCACGACACCCACGGGAGGGGCGGAAGCCAGGCGGGGCGAACGCGCTCCATCGCAAAAGGCACAATCCCGAGATACGCCGCCCGGGCGTAGGTATCGACATAAAGGCCGCGCGGCAGGGTCGCCTGCACCGCCGCCGGGTCGACTTGCCAATGCGCGAAAAGCAGCTGGTTCCATCGCTGCCGCCCGACCGGGCGACCGGCAGGGCGCCCCCGGAGGTTGCCCCGCTGTGCAGGGGTCGGCGGAGAAGGCTGCTCGGTCGGCCGCCTCATAAATACGGAAGCTGAGCGCGATGGAACATGGCGGACGCCTATCGAGTCTGGGCCTGGCCCACCGAACGCACCGGAATGTGCACCTCAAAACGCTTCAGGAATCCCGGCGTGAACGGCCCGTTCCAAAAAACGGCGTAGGGTGGGCCCGCCGCCTCGACATCCTGGCGCTGGCCCAGCCAGGCAAGAAGCTGATCGCGGGTTTTCGAGAAATTTTGAGCCGAATAGCTGCCGCGGGCGCCGAGACTGGCCACCCACCGCTCCGGCATCTCGACCACTTCGACCGCGCCCGTGCTCCCGGCGACTTTCGCCCGCTGACTGTTCGCCACCCAAAAAAACATCGCCGCGCCCTCGATCTTGGCCTCCACCGGTGTCGTCATGGCAATCTCGTGCGAGGAAATATAGCTGAACAGCGGGCCGAAGAGCCGGTTCGACTGCTCGAAGTAGTTGCCCTTGGCCGAGGCCTCGAGGAGCACGCCGGCCGGTAATGTCTTCAATTCCGGCGCCCCGACCGGCGATGGAGGGAAAGCTTGTTCAGTGGCCATGGCGGAGGCAATCAAGGCAAGCAGGAGCAAGAAACGTTTCATGGGGAACGGGGCTGGAAGGCAAACGCATGCTTTGGAGCGAAAACCGGGGCGGCAAGGCGAACCTGCGGCGAACCGCCGGACCACCTCACCGCCCCGGGTGAATAGCTGGAAATTGCTAAGCGGAACAGCTCGCCCGCTGGTTACGGGAGGATGACGGTGTCGACGACGTGGATGACCCCATTGCTGCCGACCAGATCGGTGGCGATAACCTTGGCGTTGTTGACCATCACGCCCATGCCATCCGCCTTCACCGTGAGGACCTTGCCGTTGACCGTGGGGACAGCGCCCGACTTGACCTCGGCGGCCATGACTTTGGCCGGCACGACGTGGTAGGTGAGGATCGCGACGAGCTTGGCCTTGTTTTCGGGCAGCAAGAGCGATTCCACCGTGCCGGCGGGCAGCTTGGCGAAAGCGGCGTTGGTCGGCGCGAAAACCGTGAAAGGGCCGGCGCCGCTCAAGGTTTCGACGAGCCCGGCGGCCTTCACGGCGGCGACAAGCGTGGTGTGATCAGGCGAGCCGATGGCAATTTCTACGACCGTCTTGGCGGAAACCGCGGAGACCAGACCGGTGCAGAGAGCGAGGGTGGCAAACAGGGAACGAAGCTTCATGGGAACGTGGGTTGTTTTGTGGATTGAGTGATACCGGGGCTGAAATACTGCCGGATCGCAATGTAACGCGTGGATGCGTTCGGCGGATGCATTTAGCGGAGTGCGTGTCCAAATACCGACGGAAACGACCCGGGCGTTTAGATTTTAATCGGGTCCGGTGGTCCCGCTCGCAGTGGGCAAGCGCTCGGGCGCAAACTGCGCGGGTTGGACAGGCGTGG
>JAQSDJ010000187.1:0-352 GCA_029945855.1 Lacunisphaera sp. | reverse complement strand
ATTCCGGAGCGGACTTGCGCACAGGCCCAGCGAGCGACATCCCGCGCTTCTGAGGTTGTGGTGCACGCCAACAGGAAAACAAGGGGCCAACCCCGGCGCGACCACCGGAATTAGGTATGCGCAGGCCCCAGGATGCTCTACCGTTGCGGGCGTGCACCTCGCCCTGATCCTTTTCTCCGCCCTTTCCTTCCTCGGCTATGGCTCGGCGTGCTTTCTTTCGACCTACCTGGCCAAGGAGTTCGACCGCTACCGCCTGGGCTCACAGCGCGTGCTGGTCGGCGCCCTGCAACTGGGTGCGGCGATCGGTTTGGTCGCCGGCCTGAGCGAGCCGTGGGTGGGGCGCGCGGCGGCG
>JAQSDJ010000186.1 GCA_029945855.1 Lacunisphaera sp. | reverse complement strand
AGGGCTTGGCAAGATTTCTTACGGCTTCTTGGCGGGCTCGGTCTTGGCCGGCGCGTTGACGCTGGGCACCGAGAAGGTCGTCGGGGCGGCGGGCGCCGGCGCGGCGGCGGGCGTGGTCGCGGCCGGGGTCGCGGCGGCGGGCGCCGGGGCCGGGCGGTCCTTGTTCACTTCCTTCACGACGGCGTCGGTGAGGTCGTAGGCGGGGTCGGAATAAAGCACGCTGGGGATGCCGAAGAGCGTCGGGCCGGACTTGTCGACCACGAGGGTGGCGCCCTGGCGCTTGGCCAGGTCGTTCACGACCTTGGTGATCTCCTCGAGGAGGAGGTCGCGGTGGGTCTTGATGCGCTGCTGGAGGGAGCGCTGCGTGTTGGTGCGGAAATTCTGGACCTCGCCCTGCTTGCGCTGGATGTCCTCGAGTTTCTTCTGGGCGTCACCCTCGGCCTTGCTGCGGGCCTCGGGCGTGAGGACGGTGTTCTTGGACTGCTCCATGAGCTCCTTGTATTCGTCCACCAGGCTCTGGCCCTGCTTGTTGAGCTCCTCGACCTGCTCCTGGGCCTTTTGCTCGGCGTCACGGAACTTGGCGTTGGCCTCCTCCGTCTTGTAGTGGCTGTCGTAGACCTTGGCCATGTCGACCACGACGAGCTTCACGGCGGGCTGCGCGAGCAGGGCGGTGGAACCGGCGCCGAAGGCGGCCAAGGTAATGAGGGTGCGGATCATCTTGTTCATAGCGGATGGATTATATGGGGTGATTAGAAACGGGTGCCGAAGGAGAAGTTAAACTGCGTGCCCTTCTTGTTAAACTTATCCCCGGTCAGGGGAATGCCGAAATCGAGGCTGAGCGGGGCGCCGGCCACGAACAGGCGCAGGCCGATGCCGAAGTTGTCGTTGTAATCGGCCGGGCTGAAGTCGTAGGAGTCCGCATTGACGAAGCCGCCGTCGTAGAAGAGCGCGGCGCGCACGGGTTTCACGACGTCGAGGGAATACTCGACGCTGATGAAGCCGTAGGTGTTGCCGCCGATCGGCTCGCCCGTGCTGTCCTTGGGCCCGACGGTGCGGAACTCGAAGCCGCGCAGGTCCTGCGGCCCGCCGAGGAAGAAGCGGTCGTAGAACGGCACCCCGGGGATGTAGGGGCCGAAGGTGATCGGCTGGCCGGTCGAGGGATCGGTGATCGTGCGCGTGGTCGGCTTGCTGCTGTCGCCGAAGCTGTCGGCCACGCCGACGCGCCCGATGACGGCGATGACCTGGTCCTGGAACTCGGCCAGCGGGAAGAATTTCGAGCCGCGGAACTCCACCTTGTAATAGCTGTTGTCGCCGCCCAGCGGGCCGCCGGCCACGTTCATGTCGAGGACCGCATAATTGCCCCGGGTGGTGTTGATGATCTTGTCGCGGGTGTCCTGGATCAGACTCAGGCCGATGCGCGACGTGCTCGTGTTGCCGGCCTGGGCGATGATGGAGAACGGCGCGCTGCTGGACACGTCCTGGATGCCCACGACCTGGTAGCTGTAGGACAGCCGGCTCTCGAGCCAGTTGAAGAGGCGCTTGCGGAGGTAGAGTTCGCCGCCGGTGCGGATTTCCGTGTAATAGGAGCTGTTGTAATCCGAGGTCTGCCGGAAGACCTGGAAGCCCAGGGCGAGCTCGCGCTCGAACAGCCAGGGTTCCTCGAAGGCGAGGATGACCTCGCTGGACTGGGAGCCGATCTGGAAGCGGAGGCGGAATTTCTGGCCGTCGCCCTGGAAGAAGGAGCGCCGGTTGAAGAGATCGAAGTTGGACTGCGTGACCTCGGCGAAGACGACCGCGCGTTCGAGCGAGCTGAAGCCCGCGCCGAAGGTCAGGTTGCCCGTGCGGGCCTCCGTGACGTCGATCTTCAGGTTGCGGCGGCCGGGGATGTTGGTCGACTCGTCGGTCACGTTGACCGGCTCCTCGAAGAAGCGGGTGTTCTCCAGGCGCAGCTTGCTGATCTTCATGAGCACGGAGCTGAAGACGTCGCCCGGCCCGAGCGCGAGCTCGCGCAGGATCACGATGCTCTTGGTCTTGTCGTTGCCCTCGATGTTGATGGACTCGACCTGGAAGCGCTCGCTCTCGCTGACCTGGAATTCGACGTCGATGTTGCCGGTCTCGAGGTTGGGCTTGCGGACCAGGCGGACGCGCGTCTGCAGGTAGCCGTCGCGCCCGTAGAATTCCTCGAGCGTCTCGGTGTCCTTGTCGAGGAGCGAGGGCACGAAGATCACGCCCTTGCGCTGCCGCGGGATCAGGGAGAGGAGCCGCGCGGAATAAATCTTGTTCCCGGTGAAGGTGATGTCGCCGAGCTTGTATTGCCGGCCCTCGTTGGCCCGGATGGTGACGACCAGCCGGTTCGGCTTCGGGTAGTCGAAGGTGATCTTGTCCTCGGCGATCTCGACGTCGAGGAAGCCCTGCTCCTTGAAATAGTCGCGCAGCTTGTCGAGGTCCTCGTCAAACTCGTCGTCCTTCAGCCGGCCGCCGCCGGTGAGCCAGGAGAACATGTGCCATTTCTTGGTCTCCATCTCCTTGCGCAGCTTGCGGGCCTTGACGTGGTCGTTGCCGACAAAATTGATGGCGCTGATGCGCACCTTGGCGCCCTCGCGCACCTTGAAGGTCACCGTGCCGAAGCCGGTGCTGCGGTTGCGGTCCACGGTGTAGGTCAGCTGGGCCTGGTTGTAACCGCTCTTCTGGTAAAATTCGTAGAGCTTCTGCGCGTCGTCCTTGATCAGGCGTTCGTCCAGCGCGCCGTTGGCCACGCTCTTGATCTCCTTGGTCAGGCGCTTCGCGGTGTAGGCCTTGTTGCCCTCGAAATGGACGCTCAGGATGCGGAACTTGGGCGTCACTTCGAGCACGAGGTTCACGACATTGGCCGGGCGCGACTCGCGCTTGACCTCGATGAACTCGAACAGGCCGGTGCGGTAGAGCGAGCGGATGTCGCGGTCGATGAGCGCCTCGTCGAGGGCGGTGTCCTCGCGCAAGGACATGTTGGCCCGCACGATCTGCTCGCTGACGTTGGCCATGCCCACGAACTTGATCGTGATGGTGCCGATCTGGAAGACCTGCTCGGGGGCCTGGGCCTGCTGCTGCTCCTCGGGGGCTTGCGCGCGCAGGGCCATGGCCGTGGCCATGAGACAGAAGGAAAGGAATAAAACCCGGAAAATCGGGTTACGGTGTGAAGTTTTCAAAGCGCGTAATTTCTTGGAGGAAAGTTAGTTTCAGATCACCTACCGGCCCGTTACGTTGCTTGGCAACGATTAAATCCGCCGCGTTGGCGGCGGTCTGGAATTTTTCGTCGGCATCCTTGGGGCGGGAAAGCATGAGAACCACGTCGGCATCCTGTTCGATGGAGCCGGATTCACGCAAGTCCGACAGGCGGGGCGTGCGGTTCTCCTTCTCCGACGAGCGGTTGAGCTGGCTTAGGACTATCACGGGCAGGTCTAGTTCCTTCGCCATGGCCTTTAATCCGCGGGAAACCTCGGCCACCTGCTGTTCGCGCGGGGCGCGGGAGTCGGTGCCGTTGAGCAGCTGGAGATAATCGACGATGATCAGGCCGAGTTTCTTGCGGGCGTAGATGCGCCGGGCCTTGGCCCTCATTTCCATGATGGTCAGGGCGCTCGAGTCATCGATCAGGATGGGGGTCTTCTTGAACTCCTCGGCCGCCTGGCCCAGCGCGTTGATCTCGCGGCCGTCGCGACCGACCAGGCCGTCGCGGAGCAGCTTCATGTTCACCCGCGAGCGGGAGCAAAGCATGCGCAGGGCGAGCTGCGACGAGCTCATTTCGAGCGAGAAGATCAGGGTCGGCACCGGGTCCTTGCCCGCCTTCGGGAGGGCGGCCGCCTCGGCGATGTTCAGGGCGAAGCTGGTCTTGCCCATCGAGGGGCGGGCCGCGATCACGATCATTTCCTGCCGCTGGAAGCCGAAGGTCATGGCGTCGAGGTCCTTGAAGCCCGACGTCACGCCCGTCAGCTCGCCCTTCTTCATGAGCAGCTTGGCGATGACCGTGTTGGCCTCCTTGATCGACTCCTTGATCTCCTGGGCGCTGTCGCTGACGCGGTCCTGCGTGACCTTGAAGAGGTCCTGCTCGACCTTGTCGACGAACTCCTCGAGCCCGCCGGTGAAGCTGTAGGCCTGCTCGACGGCACCGGTCGCGGCGCGGATCAGCTCGCGCAGCAGGTGCTTTTCGCGGACCTTCTCGATGAAATAGCCGGCGTGCGCGGTGGTCGGGATCTTGCCCGTGACCTGCATCAGGTAGGCGAAGCCGCCGACGGCCTCGATCTGGCGGCGGGTCTTCAGTTCCTCGGCCAGCACCTCGAGGGTGACGGCCGCGCCCTTCTGGTAGAGCTCGGTGATGATCTCGAACAGCAGCCGGTTGGCCGGAAAATAAAACGAGTCGGCCGCCAGCCGCGCCTCGAGGCAGCGCGCGATGGTGTCGCTGCCGTCGAGCAGACAGCAGGCGATGACGTGCTCCTCCGACTCCGCGCTGTGCGGCGGCGATCGGTCGGGAGCCGAGACGGGCAGCGTCGGCTCAGGCGATGGCTGGCCGCGCCGGAAAGTAGCGGGCGTCAAAGCCATGGCCGGAGGATGGTCGGAACGCCGCGCAGGGACGTTACGACGCGGCGGGCTCGATCGGGTTCTCGGAGACGACGTCGAAGCTCAGGTCGACGCTGACCTCGGGGTGCAGCTTGATCTTCACCTCGTGCTTGCCGAGGGTCTTGATGGGCTGGCCGAGGTGGATGCGGCGCTTCTCGAGCGTGATGCCGGCGGCGGTGAGCTTGGCGTGGATGTCGTTCACGGTGACGGCGCCGAAGAGGCGGCCGCCCTCGCCGGTCTTCACCGCGATGGCGATGCCGGCCTTCTCGATCTGCTTGGCCAGCGCCTGCGCGCCGTCCAGCTCCTTGGCCTCGCGGAGGCCGCGGGCGCGCTTGAGCGCCTCGACCTGCTTGCGGTTGGCCACGGTGAGCGGCACCGCCTTGCCCTGGGGCAGGAGATAATTGCGCGCGTAACCGGCGCGGACTTTGACCTGGTCGCCCTCGGCGCCAAGGCCGTCGACCGGTTTGAGGAGGAGAACTTCGTGATTAGCCATGATGTTTAATAAAGTAAGAATTAGGAGGGATGAATTATGAAATGATGCGGCGAGGTCTGATCGAAATGATTCTTAATTCAGACTTCTTCCTTCTGCCTTTTTAGAAGGGCACGTCTTCGTCGAGATTTTCCTGGGCTGGGGGCGCGGCGGGCTGGGGGGCGGCGGCGGCACGGGGCGCGTAGGAGCGGGCTTCCCCACCCTCGCCGCCGCCGGGGGCGGCGCCGTCGGCCCGGCCGCTGCCGAGGAACTGGAAATTCTCGAGCACGACCTTCATGCGGCTGCGCTTTTCCTTCGTGGTCTTGTCCTCCCACTGGTCGAGGCGCAGGCGGCCCTCGACGAAGAGCGGGCGGCCCTTGGTGCAATACTTGGCGATGGTCTCGCCCTGCTTGCTCCAGGCCTCGATGTCGACGTAGGTGACTTCCTCACGCTCGCCGCCGCTCTCGTCCTTGAACTTGCGGTTCACGGCCAGGCTGAACTGGCAGATGGCGGTGCCCTTCGGCGTGACCCGGAGCTCCGGGTCGCGCGTCAGGTTGCCGATGAGCATCACTTTGTTGAGATTGGCCATGGGAGGAAGGCGGCGCGAAAACGCTCAGGCGTTCTCGACGAGCGCGCGGTAGACGCTGTCGTTGAGCCGCAGGCGCTCGTGGAGCTGGGCGGGGGCGGCCGCGGGGGCGGCGAAGGCCATCTGGACATAGACGCCGCCGGGAAACTTGTCGTCCGTCTTGCGGGCGAACTCGCGGCGGCCGAGGTTCTCGACGGCGCTGACCTCGCCCTGGACGGCGGCGATCTCTTTCTTCACGCCCTCGATGAGCTGTTCGACGGAGTCTTCCTTGCCGCGGTTGTCGAGGATGAAGAGGGCTTTGTAGTTACGGTTGGGCTGGGTCATGGTGGTCACGGCGATTCAGTTGGTTCATGGCTTCGGCGGGCCCGCGGTTGATGAGCAGGCGGAGGCCGTCCACGAATTGGTTTAGTTTTTGATCAATGATTTGGGTTTGTTCAGTGGAAAATTTTCCAAGCACGAAGTCCTTGAGGTCCATCTCCGCCGGGCGCGGGGTGTTGATGCCGAGCCGGTAGCGGACGAAGCCGCTGCCGAGGTGCTCGAGCAGGCTGGCGACGCCGTTGTGGCCGCCGGCGCTGCCGGTGACGGACACCTTCACGAGCCCCGTGTCGATCGTGAGATCGTCGTAGGCCACGATGAGATCGCCGGCGGCGGCCTTATGAAAGTCGAGCAGGGCGCGGAGGGCGCGCCCGCTGTCGTTCATGAAGGTCGCCGGCTTGACGAGCAGGCGCGTGGTCCCCGGACGGACATCCCAGCGGGCGGTGTGGGCCTCGAAGCGGGATTCCATTTTCCACTTCAGGCCCTCGGCGGCCGCCAGCGCCTCAACCACGGTGAAACCGAGGTTGTGGCGGGTGCCGGCGTATTCGCGCCCGGGGTTGCCCAGTCCAGCGATCAGCGTGACGGACATGACTCAAAGAACAGCGTGCAAAACGGCCCGCCCGCGAACGGGCGGCCCGTGGACATAAATTACTTCTTGGCCGGGGCGGCAGGCTTGGCCCCCGCGGCGGGAGCGGCACCCTTGGCATCGCCCTTGGCGGCGGCGGCCTTCGCATCGCCCGGCTTGGCGCCGGCGGCAGGAGCGGCACCGGCGGCACCGGGCGCGGCGGCGGCACCCTCGGCACCAGGCGCGGCGGCGGCACCCTCGGCACCGGGGACGGCGGCGGCATCGGCGGCCGGGGTCTCGACGACTTCCTCGGCGGGCGGCTCGACGCACGACACGACGGGCTGGTTGGCCTGGTCAAGGAATTCAACGCCCGGGAGCTTCTTCATGTCGCTCACGTGCAGGGTCTGGCCGATTTCGACGGCGGTGACGTCCACCTCGATGAGATTGGGGAGGTCCTGCGGCAGGCAGCGGATGCGCAGCTGGAAGGACGAGGTCTCCAGGATGCCGCCGCCCACCTTGACGCCGGCGGCCTCGCCGACGATGCGCACGGGGACACGGATCTCGAATTTCTCGTCGAGCTTCACCTCATGCAGGTCGAGGTGGAGATACTTGTCGGTGATCGCGTCGCGCTGGATTTCCTGAAGGAAGGAGAGCGCCGTGGGGCCCGTCTCGCGCTTGAGCTCGATCAGGGCGGCTTGGCCGGCGATTTCCTTGCGGAGCTTGACGAACTCCGGGGCGTTGACCGCCAGGCTCTCGGGTTTCGTGTGCTTGCCATAGAGGATCGCGGGGATCTTCTCGGCCTTGCGGAGGCGGCGGGAAGCGCTGCGGCCGGTGCCTTCGCGCGTCGTGACAGTGAGTTGGTATTTCTTCATGGCTTCGTTCCCCCTGAGACTCCGGGATTGGAGGCAGGCGTAATGGAAAAGGGTGCCGAGTTCACCGGTCACGTTGCGCGGATGCAATCAAAACTTTGAGCGAGCGCCCAAATTCCCGGTTTTTACACGACAGAGGGATTGACAAGGTCAGGCGGCGCGCCTCTTTTTGGCCCTTCATTGTCACTGCCCGGTAGCTCAGTGGCAGAGCAGGTGACTGTTAATCACTTGGTCGAAGGTTCGATCCCTTCCCGGGCAGCCAATTTTAGCCAAAGTCGAGCCATCGACCAAATCGGCCAAAGCCCCTGACAGTAAGGAGCTTTATACCGGCAGCGATTCCGCCAAAGCGCGTTCGGTTCCGCATATCGACACAGCACGCAGGGCACCGTCGCGGACCGCGGTTCCTTCCCTGGTTCATGAGCTGACTACGGCTCCATCAAATCCCGGAACGCGGGCTCCAACCCGGCGGCGGCCTTGATCTTGGGATCCACCTGCGGGCCGTTGTTTTCCCAATGATTGCCCGGACCGATGGCGTTTTGCAGGAAGCGTTCCTCCGGGCACCAGTTGTCCCGCACGGTCATGAAGGACGAGCCTTCGTCCGTGTAGAGGTAGAACCAGTGCTCGGGATCGTGCACGTAGGGACTCATCGTGACGCTGTGCACGGCGTTGCGGGTGACGACCGTGCCCGGCTGCGCGGAGAGCGTGTAGATGCCGGCGGTGTCGCTCATCCGCGTGCCGTAGTGGTGAATGTGGTTCGCGCGGACGGTATTCCGGCGCATCGTGTTCAATGTCCTCGCCGGCCGCCGCACCGCCCTCGCCTGCGCGCCCACCACCGCGGGCACCGGCAGCGAGGTCTCGCCTAACGCCTTGCTCTTCGACGAGGCCGCCATCGCCAAGAAGGCCGTCATCAGCCCCGCCCTGGTCCCCGACGTCGCCATCGTCGACCCGGCGCTGATGCTTTCGCTGCCCCCGGCCCTCACCGCCACGACCGGCATTGACGCCCTCGCCCATTGCCTGGAGGCCTACGCCAACCTCGCCGCCCACCCGGTGATCGATCTCTACGCGCTCGAGGGCGTGCGCCTCATTGGCGCCCATCTCGCCCGCGCCGTGGCCGACGGTTCCGACCTCGCCGCCCGCTCCGCGGTCGCCCTCGGCAGTCTCTACGGCGGCCTCTGTCTCGGCCCCGTCAACACCGCCGGCGTCCACGCCCTCGCCTACCCCCTCGGCGGCGAGTTCCACCTGCCGCACGGCCTCTCCATCGCGCTGATGCTGCCGCACGTCGTGCGCTTCAACCTCCCCGCGCTGCCGGAGCGCCACGCCGCGCTGGCCGCCGCCCTCGGCGGCGCCTCCGCCGCGGAGTTGCCCGACCGTCTCGAGCAGCTGATCGGCGCCTGCGGCATCCGGATGGGTCTGTCCGCCCACGGCATCCCCCGCGACGCCTTCCCGCGCATGGCCGACGCCGCCCTCCTCATCACCCGTCTGCTCAAGAACAACCCGCGCCCGATCTCCCGCGCCGACGCCCTCCAGCTCTACGCTTCCTCCCTCTGACATGAAAACCACACCCAAGCCCAGCGGGGTCATCGTCCCGCTGGTCACTCCCATCAACGCCGCGGGCGAGCCCGCCGCCATCCGCCTCGTGGACCACCTGGCGTCGAACGGCTGCGGCATGCTCGTGCTCGGCACGACCGGCGAGGTGGCCTCGCTGCCCTTCGCCCTGCGCCGGCGCTACGTCGAACTCGCCGTCCGGACCGCCGCGCAGCGCACTCCCGTCTTCGCCTGCGCCGCGTCCAACTGCGTCAGCATCTCCATCGACTCCGCCAACGACTACCTCGCGCTGGGCGCCGACGCCGCCGTCGGCATTTTGCCGAACTACTTCAAACTCGAACCCGCCGAGATCCTCGCCTACTTCGAGCGGCTGGCCGCCGGCGTCCGCGGCCCGCTCATGGTCTACAACATGCCCGCGACGACCGGCATGTCCATCCCCCTCGACGTGATCGAGACGCTCAGCCGCCTCCCGAACATCGCGGGCCTGAAGGACTCCGAAGGCACCGCCGGCCGGCGCGAGGAGGTGGCCAAGCGCTTCGGCGGCCGGCCCGATTTCTCGCTCTTCATGGGCATCGCCTCCCATTCGATCCCCGCGCTTAGGCTCGGCTTCGACGGCCTCGTGCCCAGTTCAGGCAACCTCTACCCTGAGCGCTGGCACCAGCTCTTCCAGGCGGCCGGCGCCGGCGACTGGGCCACGGCGGAAAAACTCCAGCATCAGCTCGACACGATCGGTGCCGTTTTCCAGCGCACCCGCACCCTCGGCCAGTCGCTCGCCGCGCTCAAGGCCGGCCTCGGCCTCCGCAACCTGTGCGGCCCCGCCATGGTCCCGCCCCTCCTGCCACTCAGCCTCGCGGACCAGGAAGCCGTCCGCGCCGAGCTCCGCCAGCTCGGCTGAGAATCGCCATGCCGCGCCGGCCCCTTCTTGTCCTCGCAGATGACCTGACCGGTGCGGCCGAGGTCGCCGCAATCGCGCACCAAGCCGGATTGCGCGCCGTCGTTTTCACGCAGCCACCCCGCGGTCCGGTCGACGCCGACGTGCTGGTCATCGACACCGACACGCGCCTCGCCTCTCCCGCCCGGGCCGCCCGCCAGGTCCGCGCCTGTGTCTCCCGGCTTAAAAAACTGCCGCAGGCGGGTTTCTTCAAGAAGACGGATTCGGTCCTGCGCGGTCCCGTGCTCGCCGAACTGGCCGCGTGCGCCCAGGTCCTCGGGTTTCGCCGCGTGCTGCTCGTCCCGGCCAATCCCTCGCTCCGCCGGGTCATCCGCGACGGCCGCTGCTTCATCGCCGGACGGCCGCTGCATGAAACCGCCTTCGCCCGCGACCCGCACCACCCGGCGCGGAGTTCGGCTGTGCTGGAACGGCTCGGCGTCCACAAGTCCCTCCCGGCCTTCAGCCGGTCCCCCGGCGCGCGGCTGCCCCACGACGGGGTCATCGTCGGCGACGCCCGCACCGCCGCCGACATCGCGGACTGGGCCGCCGCGGTGAACCGCCACACCCTGCCCGCCGGCGGCGCGGATTTTTTCCGGGCCTGGCTGCATCTCCAGACCGGCACCCCGCGGACCGCCCCCGGCTTCGCGCTGCCCGCCGGCGGAGCCCTCCTTCTGCACGGCACGACGTCTGCACCCGTTGACGGCCGCGCCTTGGTTTTTCGCGGCACCCGCGCCCCGGCCACCGCCCGCGTCGCCGGCGCACTCCGGGATCGGGGTTCCGTGGCGGTGGCGGCTGCCACCCGCGCCTCCCGGGATCCGCGAGCGCCGGCCGCGATCTCGCGGGGATTCGCCACTCTCGCCCGCCGCCTGCACGCCGCCAGCGCATTTCGCCACCTGCTGATCGCCGGCGGGGCCACCGCGGCCGCCGTGCTGCGGGACCTTGGCTGGTCCCGGTTGGAAGTTGTTCGCGTCTGGGGCCCGGGCGTGGTCACCTTGCAGCCGTTCGCCGCGTCGGGATTCGCCGTCACTTTGAAACCCGGAAGCTATCCCTGGCCGCCCGGTATCCGCCGCTCCGTCCCTGCCGTCTTTGCCCCCTGAAACCATGTCCGACCTACCGCTCGTAGTCATCACGCTGGGTGATCCCGCCGGCACCGGCCCGGAACTCATCCTCAAGGCCCTCGTCCAGCCCGAGGTGCGCGCCCTCGGCCGCCTCCTGGTGGTCGGCGACGCCGCCACCCTCGAACGCGCCCAGCAATACACCGGCACCCGCCTGCAGCTCAACCCGGTGACCGACGACGACGCGGCGCGCTTCGCGCCGGACGCACTCGATGTCCTCGACCTAAAGAATGTCGACCTCGCCCGCCTGCAGGTTGGGCGCGTCGACCCGCTGGCCGGTCAGGCCGCCTATGAGTCGATCCGCATGGCAACCGGCCTCGCCCTCGCGGGCCGCGCCGGCGCCATCGTCACCTCCGCCATCAACAAGGCCGCCCTCAACCAGGCCGGCCACCACTTCGACGGCCACACCGGCCTGCTCGCCGAGCTCTGCCGCGCCCCGGGCGCCACGATGATGCTCGTCGCCGACAAACTGCGCGTCAGCCACGTCTCGACCCATGTGCCGCTCCGCGTAGCCATCGACCGCGTCCGTCCCGAGCGCATCCTCAAGGTGCTGCAGCTCACGCACGACGCCATCCGCCGGCTCGGCATCGAGCGCCCGAAACTCGCCGTGGCCGGGCTCAACCCGCACGCCGGCGAAGGGGGGCTCTTCGGCGACGAGGAGGAAAAATTCATCGCCCCCGCCATCGGGCAGGCCCGTGCGCTCGGTCTCGACGTGCATGGACCGTTCGCCGGCGACACGATTTTCTACCGCACCCTGCAGGGCGAGTTCGACGCCGCCGTCGCCATGTATCACGACCAGGGCCACGTCGCGGCCAAGATGCTTGGCATCTGGCGCGGCGTGAACGTCACGCTCGGCCTGCCCATCATCCGCACCTCCGTCGAGCACGGCACCGATTTCGCCAACGCCGGCACCGGCCGCGGCGACCCGCGCAGCCTCATCGAGGCCATCAAGCTCGCCGCCACGATGGCCCGCCAACCCTGTAAAATCTGAAAGACTGAACCGCTGAAAAACTGAACAATGCATCAATTCACCACATTTCCTTCCGCCAATTTCGCCTCCCTGGCGCGTGGCTTTCGTCTGGCGGCATTCGTCAGCCTTTCAGCCCTTCAGCCTTTCAGCCTTTCCCACGCCGCGGCGCCGCCCGTCGTCTACACCGGCGCCGAAAAAACCACCAACGCCGCCGACGGCGGCCTGCGCCCCGCGGTCGGCGTGCAGAACATCCAGGTGGTCCGCGCCAACCGCACCACCCCGGCCCACGCCGACGGCCTCACCGACACCTATCTCCACGCCCCGATGCTCGCCTTCTGGCGCGGCAAATTCTACCTCGAATACCTCAGCGGCCCGCGCAGCGAGCACGAGCCGCCCTGCGCCACGTCGCTCACCACCTCGGTCGACGGCCTCAACTGGGAACCGCCACGCCTGATGTTCCCCGCCGTCGCCCTGCCCGACGGCTCACATACCATCGCGCACCAGCGCATGGGCTTTCATGTCGCGCCTGACGACCCGCTCGACAAGTTCGCGGCAGGCCGGCTCCTCGCGCTGGGATTCTACGGCAAGCATCCCTCGCCCAATGACGGCACCGGCCTCGGTCGAGCCGTGCGCGAGATCCACGCGGATGGTTCGCTGGGGCCCATCTATTTCATCCGGCCGAACACCCAGCAGCCATTCCCCGGTTTCGCCCTGCCCTATCCGCTTTACACCGTCTCACCCGACGCGGGCTTTGTCGCCGCCTGCCACGCCCTCCTCGCGAACAAACTCATGACCGCCCAGTGGTGGGAGGAGGACCAGCTCGACGAGTCCGGTTTCTACCGGGTCAAGGGCAAGGCCCTCTCCTACGTCACCCGGCCCGACGGCTCCGTGCTCGGCATCTGGAAAAACCGCCTCGTGGCCACGACCACGGACCGGGGCGAGACGTGGACCCCGACGGTCTTCGCCGGAAACATGCCCAACAACGGTTCGAAATACTGGCTGCAGCACACCGCCGACGGACGCTACGGGCTGGTCCTCAATCCCACCAACCGCAACCGCCACCCGCTCGCGATCATGACGAGCACCGACAGCGCCACCTTCACCGACCTGCTCGCCGTGCACGGCGAGCTGCCCGACCAGCGGTTCGGCGGCTATCTCAAGAACATGGGACCGCAATACGTCCGCGGCATCGTCGAGGGCAACGGCACGCCGCCCGACGCCGCGTCCGCGTTCTGGCTCACCTACTCCGTCAACAAGGAGGACATCTGGATCGCCCGCGTGCCGGTGCCGGTCACCGCCGCTGCCGTCGGTCCGGTCAGCGACAATTTCGACAACGCCGCGCCCGGCACACTGCCCGCCGGCTGGAACATCTACAGCCCGCTCTGGGCGCCCGCGCGGATCATCGAGAGCGAAGGTTCCCGCACCCTCGAGCTGCGCGACGAGGATCCCTACGATTACGCCCGCGCCATCCGCGTCTTCCCCGCCACGCATGGCGTGAAGATTTCCTTCCGGCTCTTCGCCCGGCAAAACAACGCCCGCCTCGAGATCGACCTGCTCGATGCCGCCGGCGCGCGCCCCGTGCGGCTCGTCCTGGGCGAGGACGGCAAGCTCTGGGCCTGCCACGAAGGTCAGTGGATGGATGCCGGCGTCTACACCGCAGGCCAGTGGCACAAGTTTGAACTCGAGATTCCGGCCAATCCGACCGCCGACCGGTGCGCCGTGCTCGTCGACGGCCAGTCGCCGCTGCCGCGCCCGGCCTTCTTCACCGATCCGGTCACGACCGTCGAACGCCTCTCGTTTCGCACCGGCCCCTTCCGCGACCGCGGCTTCGGCGGCCGCGACTTGCCCGGCGCGGACACGAAGGTCCCCGCCGCGGTGTTCCTGATCGACGACGTCGCCATCACGCCGGTGCCGTGACCCCACCATGAGCGAACGCCAGCGCCAACTGCTTGCCGTCCTCGCTCTGGTCGTCGTCATCTTCGCCGCCTACTCCAACAGCCTCACGGGCGGCTTCGTCTTCGACGACCAGTCCTCCGTCGTCGAGAACAGTTCCATCCGCCGGCTCTGGCCGCCCGGCCCCCTGTTGCTGCCGCCGCCCGAGGCGGGCATCTGCGGCCGGCCCTTCGCCAACCTAACCGTCGCGCTCAACTACGCGGTGCATGGCCTCGACGTGTGCGGCTACCACGCCGTCAACCTCGCCATCCACGTCCTCGCCGCGCTCGCGTTGTTCGGCGTCCTCCGCCGCACGCTCGCGCTGCCGGCGCTGGCCGGTCGTTTTGGCGCCGCCGCCCGCCCGCTCGCGTTCGCGGCCGCCGCCTTGTGGGCGCTCCATCCCGCGGCGACCGGGGCGGTCACCTACATCTCGCAGCGCGTCGAGTCGCTCATGGCGCTGTGCTACCTCGTCACCCTCTACTGCTTCATCCGCCATGCCACGGGCGGGGCGAGGCGCTGGGCGGTCCTGGCCGTGGCCGCGTGCCTGCTCGGCATGGCCAGCAAGGAGGTGATGATCACCGCTCCCGTGATCATTCTCCTCTATGACCGCACGTTCCTGGCCGGCTCGTTCCGTGCGGCCCTGCGCCAGCGTTGGCCGCTGCACCTGGCATTCGCCGCCTGCTGGCTGTTCCTCGCTTGGCTGATGCTCGAGGCCCAGCTCGCACACCGCGGCATCGGGTATTCGCTCGGTGTTTCCGCCTTCGACTACGCCCTCACCGAGAGCCGCGCGGTGTGGACCTACCTGCGCCTGGCCGTCTGGCCGCACCCGCTGGTGTTCGACTACGGCTGGGCCTTCGTCTCCGGCCCCGCCGAGGCCGCCCCCTATCTGGCCGCGGTCGGCATGCTCGTGCTCCTGACCGCCGTCGCGCTCTGGCGGCGGCCGGCGGTGGGTTTCCTGGGCGCGTGGTTCTTCATCATCCTTTCCCCGTCCTCGAGCATCGCCCCCATCATCCAGCAGCCCGTCGCCGAGAACCGTCTCTACCTGTCGCTCGCCGCCGTGCCCGTGCTGGCCGTGCTGGGACTCTACGCGCTCAACCGCCGCACACTGGTCTGGTGGACGATCGTGGCCCTCGTGTTCGGCGGGCTCACCTGGCGACGCAACCTGGACTACCGCACCCCGCTCGCGCTTTGGGCCGACACGGTCGCCAAGCAGCCGGACAACGCCCGCGCACACAACAATCTCGGCAGCGCGCAACTCGCCGCGGGCCGCAACGCGGAGGCGATGGACCATTTTGCCACCGCCGCTCGGCTCCAGCCGGCCTACGCCGAGCCGCGACAGAACCTCGGCGTTGCGCTGCTCCGCCTCGGTCGGGCGGCCGAGGCCGTCGATCGGTTCGAGGAAGCCCTGCGCCTCCGTCCCGATTCCGCCGACACCCTCTGCAATCTCGGCGAGGCCCTGCTGGCCGCGGGCCGCCCCGATGACGCCCTCGCGCGTTTCAGTCAGGCGGTGCAGGTCCAGCCGGCCCATGCTCCGGCCCACAACAACCTGAGCGTCGTCTTGCTCGCCACCGGCCAGGTGGAGGCGGCCATCGCCGAGGCCGAAGCGGCAATCCGCCTCCAGCCCGGATTCGCGGACGCGCACTACAACCTCGGCAACGCCATCGTCCAGGCCGGCCGGCCGACCGAGGCGTTTTCTCACTATGAAACAGCGCTCCGGCTCCAGCCCGGGTTCGCCAAGGCGCACAACAACCTCGGCGTCGCCCTGCTGCAGACCGGGCGGCTCGCCGAGGCCGCCGAGCAGTTCGCGGCCACGCTTCGCCTGCAACCCGACCATGCCGGCGCCCGGCGCAACCTCGAATACACCCGGCAGCTTCTGAAAAATTAACCGCCCTCCCCCCATGCCCCACTTTCGCCTGAAATGCTTCCCCCGCCTGCTCGCCCTCCTCGTTTCCGCCGCCGCGACACTGCCGGCCCAAATCGTCCACCCACCGGATGCCTCGCCGCGCGTCCTCTATGGCGTCGAGCGCCTGCGCCAGGCCCTGCCGGCCGGCGGACCACGCATCGTGGTCAGTGCCGACGGCCGCGTTTCCCAGCCCGAGGGCTTTGCGATCCTGCAGTCCGAGAATGGCACGGTGAGCATCCTTGGGGCGGACGATTCCGGCGCGCTCTACGGGTGCCTGGAACTGGCCGCCCGCATCCGCGCCAACGGCGGCCGCTTGCCCGCGAAACTCGATTTCCAGGACAGCCCGATGATGGTCCTGCGCGGGCCGTGCATTGGCATGCAGAAAACCTACTACCTGCCCGGCCGGAAGGTTTACGAGTATCCCTACACGCCGGAGGAATTTCCGTTCTTCTACGACCGGGCCACCTGGACCGAATACCTCGACCTGCTGGCCGACCTGCGGATGAACACGCTCTACCTGTGGAACGGCCATCCCTTCGCCTCGCTCGTGCGCCTGCCGGACTACCCCGAGGCCGTCGAGGTCAGCGACGAAACCTTCACCCGCAACGTGGAGATGTTCCGCTGGCTGACCGCCGAGTGCGACCGTCGCGGCATCTGGCTCGTGCAGCAGTTCTACAGCATCATCATTTCCAAACCGCTCGCCGAGAAGCGCGGCCTCCAGACCCAGCTCCACGGCTGGAATGATGTCGCCGCCGACTATACGCGCAAATCCATCGCCGAATTCGTGAAGCAGTTCCCCCACGTCGGCCTCATGCCCTGCCTCGGCGAGGCCCTGCAGGAACAGCAGGCGCAGATCCGCTGGATGACCGAGGTCATTTTGCCCGGCGTGAAGGACGGCATGCAAGCCGCCGGCCTGACGCAGGAGCCGCCGATCGTGCTCCGCACCCACGCGACCGACGCCACCAAGGTCATGCCCGAGGCGCTCAAGGTTTACCGCAACCTCTACACCGAGGCGAAATTCAACGGCGAGTCCCTCACCACCTGGGAGCCGCGCGGCGTGCGCCAGAAGCTGCACCTCACGATGAGCAAGGTCGGGTCCAAGCACATCGCCAATGTCCATATCCTGGCCAACCTCGAGCCCTTCCGCTACGGCGCGACGGATTTCATCCAGAAATCCGTCCTGGCCATGCGCGACCGCCTCGGTGCGAGCGGCCTCCACCTTTACCCGCTGTTTTACTGGGACTGGCCGGTGTCGCCCGACCTCGTGGCCCCGGGTAGGGCGAATCCTCCGGATGAGCCGTTTCGACAAGCTCAAGGCCCCGAGCCTG
>JAQSDJ010000185.1 GCA_029945855.1 Lacunisphaera sp. | reverse complement strand
CCCGGGCGTCGTCAAGCGACGCCCCTACACCCGATCCCGCCTCAACCAAACTCGTAGACCGCCGTGCCCGTGCCGGGGGCGACGATGGAGAAGCCGCAGTGCCGCGCGGCCAGGACGGCGCCGCAGGCGGCCTCGACGGCCGCGAGCGAATTGCAGTCGCGGCTCAGGTGCGCGAAGAAAACGTGGCGCCAGCGGGCGCCGGCCACCGACTCGAGCAGCTCGCGCGCGGCGGCGTTGGACAGGTGGCCGTGCCGGCCGCTGATGCGCTGCTTGGTGGACCAGGGGCGCCGGGTGTCGGCCTCGAGCATCTGCGGACAGTGGTTGGCCTCGACCACGAGGACGTCGGCCTCGCGGATACGCTCGCGCACGTGCGCCGGGGTGTGGCCGAGGTCGGTCAGCCACGCGAGGCGGTGGCGCGGCGAGAGCAGGTCGCCGTGACCGTGGGCGATGAGAAAACCGACGGGATCCTGCGCGTCGTGCGGCACGGCGAAGCTGTCGATCTCGAAGTCGCGGAAGTGGAAGGTGGCGCCCGTCTCGAACAGGTGCCAGTCGATGCGGTGCTTGAGATGGCGCTGCACGGCCTCGGCGGTGGCGCGGTTGGCAAAAACCTTGATGTGCGGGTGGCGCGCGAGGCCGGTGAGGGCCGCGGCGTGGTCGCCGTGCTCGTGCGTGAGGAGGATGGCGTCGATGCGTTCCCAGGTCTCGTCCGCGGCCGCGAGCAGGGCGCCGAGCTTTTTCGCGGAAAAGCCGGCGTCGACGAGCACGCGGGTGTCGTCGGACTGGAGCAGGGCGGCGTTGCCGCTGCTGCCGCTGCCAAGAATGCGGAACCGGAGGGGCATCGCGGCGATTGAGCGCCCCGGCCCGGGCCCGCGCAATGGAAAAGCAAAAGAGTGGAACCCGGCCGCCATCCTTCGCCAAGGCTATGGACGGCAGGCCGGACGGGTTGTGGGACGAGCGCCAAGAAAACCGGTCCGGCCGTTCGACAGACTCAGGTCCCGCATAAAGCCAAACAATTCATTTCAACCACAGATAACCACAGATGCACACGGATCGATAAAGAGCTGGGGAACCCGAATCGGAACCATTCGGTTCCCGGGTGTTAATTCTCTTCAGCTGCTCGGTCCGGGCTATCGGTGTTCACTTGTGTTCATCTGTGGTTTTCAACTGCAAGAGTCTGGCTAAGTCGAGGGGGGCCGGTTCCACCCGCTTCAACGGCCAGATCTCCTCATTCGAAATCGCACAGCGCCGCGACGGCGTCGGCCGAGCCTTCGCGCTGCCAGCCGTCGAGCTGGGCCTGGTCCTTGAGCTGCTGGCCGCGGGCACGGGGCACCAGGGCGAATACGCTGGAGCACTCCGGCAGCGCCGTCATGTCGCCCCACAGTTTCTCGAACTGGGCCACCGGGTAGACGTCCTCCTGGCCGTGGCCCCAGCGCTTCTTCACATCTTTGAGGGTCACGTAGGTCGGGAGGCGGGCGGCGAGCGTGCGCACGGCGGCGGCGGTCTTCACCGGATCGGCGAGTTCGCCGCGGGTCAGGCCGCAGAGCGCGAGCAGGCGGTCGATGTCCACCCAGCAGGTGTTGGAATTGTAGTAGGTCAGCGCGAACTCGTCCTCCTCGCGCGGCAGGGCGAGGCCCTCGACGATGCGCAGGCGGTCGTTGACGCGCGCCAGGCCGCCGCCGTGGTCCTCGATCCGCCGGCTGATGACCTCGCCGCCGAGCGTGGCGCCAGCGGCCTGGAACCAGCCGACCATCGCCGGGTCGGGCGTGGCGCCGAGGGTGTCGATGTTGTGCGCCATCAGCGTGCGCAGCTGCGGCCGGGTGGCGAGCAGGCGGGCGAGCACGCCGTTCTTGAGCAGGTTGGCGAGCTCGAACCAGTGGCCGACGGGATGCAGGCACTGCTCGGGGAGGTTGTCGGTGTAGTCGGCGGCCTCGCCGGTCGTCCGGGCCCAGTTGGCCAGGGCGGCACGGACGCTCTCGCGCACCTTCTCCTTCTGCTCGTCGAGCCGCTGCTGCGCGGTCTCCTCCCACGCGAAGTGCAGGTCCCGCACGGTCGGCACCAGCCGCAGGCCGATGGAGCGGCCGGGCGAGAGCCAGACGTCGCGGCCGAGCGCATCGCCGGCCAGCGCGCGCAGCGCCGCCTCGGTGGGCAGGTGCGTGAGGTGGCTGGTGGTGAACACCTGCGGCACGACCGTGCCGCAGTCGCGCGAGGCCCGGCGGGTTTTGGCCAGGTGCACCTCGATGAAGCTGCGGTGCCGGCCGGCGAGGCGGGCGAACGGATGCAGGCCCTTCACCACGCCCGCGCCCTGGGTCCAGCGGCTGCCGACGCCCGCGGCGTAGGTGACCACCGCGACCTCGCCACGGCGCAGCGCGGCTTCGCCGGCCGCCCGCAGCGAGGGCGAGGCCTGGGCGGCGTCAAAGAGGTCTTCCGGCCGCGCATCCGTGATGCGGGTGGTGGCGGGCAGGCGGTTCATGGCCAACCCGATGCGGCCGCTGCGCAGGTCGGCGCGGATCTGCTCGTGCTGCACGGGATCGAAGCCGTTTTCCGCCAGCAGCTCGCGCAGGCGGGCGGCGGTGCCGGCCCCGCGGGGGGCGGACGGCAGGAGGCGGTCGAGGAGCGCGGGCAGCGCGGTGGCGAACTCCGGCAGGGTGCGCGCGGCGTGCGTGAACTGCGCCACGTCGATGCGCTCGCGCGGCGTCAGGTCGCGCGCCTCGCGGCGCAGGCAGGCGGGCATGGCCTGCTGATAAAAACCCGCCGGCAGCAGCGCGGCCGGGCCGGCCAGCAGCGCCGCGACCGAGCCGTGCTCGTTGATCGCGAAATCGTAGACCACCGGCTCCATCGCAAAGGGCAGCGCGGCCTGCAGCTCGCGCTTGGTGGCGAGCATGATTTCGAGCAATTTGGCCTGGCCCTCGCGTTTCCGCTCTGGGGCGAAGATGAAGCCCATGCCGCCGCCCGACATGCCGCCGAGCATCCAGAAGCCCCAGAAGTCGTCGCCGAAGGCCGCGCGGGTGCGGGCGATCAGCCGCTCGGTGTAGAGGTTGGTCACCCAGGGGATGATGGTCTGCAGCGGACCGGAAAAGTTTTCCGTCAACGCCCGGCCGAGCCCGCGGATGTCGCCGGCGGCGAGCAAGCGGAGGATCTCGTCGAGGGTGGCGACGGCCTGGCGCCGCGCCGCCCACTCGGCCTCGCCGCGCAGGAGGTATTTCTCGGTGACCATCTCGAGGATCGGGCCGACGTTCTGGGCCATGCCGCCGTGCACGAGCACCAGCGAGTCCTGCAGTTTGGCCCGGGCGGCCGCGGACACGCGGTCGGGCCCGAGCAAGGTGTGGCGTGGCAGCAGGCAGCCGCGGCTGACGCCGTGCTCCGGGTCGCCCGATTGCGCGACCGTGCCCTCGATCAGCTTGATGCCGGGCCAGAGGCCGCCGGAATCCTGCCAGCCGCCGCCGGAGCCGCCGAGCCATTCGCCGAGGATGGCGCGGGCCGCGACGCTGCGCCGCTCGGGCTCCGACATCGGGCCGGTCAGCGAACCGCTCTGGCCGGTGGCGCGCATGCACACGCCGATGAGCGCGCCGAGCAGGTTGGTCGAGACGGCGAGGCGCGAGCCCTTGGGGATGCGGTTGACGTTGCTGACCAGCTCGAAGCCGCGGCCGGGGCCGAAGATGCCGGCGAGCAGGTCGGCCAAGTTGGTGCCGGAGCGCTCGATGCCCGGCGGCACGAGGCCGGCGGCGATGACCGCGGCCTTGAGCAGGCCGAGGTAGTCGCGGCCGAAATCAAAGACCTCGTCCAGCTGCTCGATCCGCACGCTGGCCTCGAGGTCGACGCTCGCGAGGCGGATGACCGGCTCGTCGATCACGCGCAGATAGGCCTCGACCGGCGGCCGCGGCGCGGCGTCGCGCCCGTGGACGCCGAGGTCGATGGAGACGTTGAGCACGCGGGCGCCCTCGGGGAAATCCATCCCGAGGAAAAAGATGTCGCTCCAGCCGCAATGGGTGAGGTCCATGCGGACCGGCGTGCATTCGCGCAAGAGCGGGAACGGGGTGGTGTCGCCGTCGCGGGCGAGCAGCTCGGGGCGGACGCGCAGCGGCTGGTCGAGGGGGTGGCCGAGCCGGAACATCCAGGCGTTGCCGCGCGTGGAGCGCACCGTGCGGCGCACCTGGTCGGCCAGCGTCTGGAAGGCGAGGGCCTGGTAGGCGGCGGCGAGGGCGCTGGAGAGGGTCTCGCTGGGGCCCTGGGCGGCGACCGCGTGGGTGAACCCGGAGATGGCCTCCTCGAAGCGCCGTTCCAGCAGGTGGGTGAACCCGTCGTAGGGGACGCGGCCGACGCGGGGAAAGTTGGCGCGGGCCGGCAGGTGGTAGCGGTGGATGGTGCTGAGGAAAAACAGCGCGCGCACCCGGCGGTAGAGGTTGGTCTCCTGCCGCCGGTAGGCCTCGAGCTCGGCGCAGGCGGCGAGCAGTTCGGCCCCGGGCCGGCCGGCGCACCAGCGGTCGATGGCGAGGTCGCGGACGCCGTCGTCGGCGGACGCGATGATGTCGGTCACGCGCAGGTTCATGGCTCAGTCCGCGCGGAGGGCGAGCAGCTCGACCAGCTGGGTGAGGACCCGGTCGCGGTCGCGGCCGGCGAGGGAGAGGGCGAGTTGCGCGAACAGCAGGCCGTAGGGCGCGCCGATGTCGTAGCGGCGGCCGGCCACCGAGAGCGCGAGGTAGCGGCGGCGGGCGGCGAGGGCGTGCAGGGCGGGGGTGAGGCCGAAGTTCTTGCCGGCCGCGGCCGCCTGCTGTTCCTCGAGGAGGGCGAAGATCTCGCGGTCGAGCACGTGCAGGCCGAAGAAGCAGAGGTAGAAGCCGGCGCGGAGGCCCGGCACGATGAGCTGCTGCTCGGCGATCGTCGGGGTGGGCTTTTCCATCACGGTCTCGATCTGGTAGAGCGGCCGGTCGCCGCCGACCAGCCGGCCGCCGATGGTGCCGTAGGCGGTGAGCAGGCTCTCGCGCGTGGGTTGCACCGCGGAGACCGGGGCATTCTCCGCGGCGGCCACGGTGAGGATCTGCCGGGCGCAGCCGATGGCGCCCGACGCCACATGCAGGTGGTCGCCCACCAGATGAAGGAAGGATTCGTCGCCGATGAACTCGCGGCCGCACAGGACGGCGTGGCCGTAGCCGCGCGGGGTGGCCTGGGGGATGAAGCGCACCCGCGTCCGCAGGGCGCCGCTGGCCTCGGCATAGGCGGTCTCGTCGCCCGGGCACACGATCACGCAAAATTCCTCGATGCCGGCGCTGGCGGCCTCCTCGAGGATGATCTGCAGGGCGGACTTGGTCTCGCCGTTGCGGTCCACGAGGGTTTGCAGGGGCAGGGTGCGTTGGCGGGGATTGGCCGCCGTGATCAGGGCCTTGCGGATGTTCATGGGGAGGTCGGGCACTTTCACCGGGCCCGGCGGGCGGTTCAACTGGAAACCGGCCGGTTCCGCCGGCGCGCTGTGTCCTGCTTTGGTAGGGCGAGTCGTCCCGACGAGCCGCGGCTTATCCGGAGGATTCGCCCTACCCGAAACACATTCTCCCGGGAGCAGGACAGTGCCCGGCTGGCGCGCGGGGGGTTGACCCGCGCCGGAATCTGGCTTCCCTTGCCCCTCCATGCCGCAGCCGGTCTCCAGACGAAAAAAACCCGTGCCAGCCGTGCGTGTCCTGACCGGCACGGTGTTCATCACCCGGCAGGTCCATTTCAACTCCGCCCACCGGCTGCACAACCCGACGAAGAGCCGGGCCTGGAACCGGCAGCAATACGGCCTCTGCACCAACCCGCACTGGCACGGCCACAACTACGTCCTCGAGGTCACCCTGAAAGGCGTGCCCGACCCGGTGACCGGCTACCTCATGGATCTCGGTGCGCTGAAACGGATCCTGCACGCGACGATCGTCGAAAAGTGCGACCACCGCAACCTGAACGACGAGGTGCCCTTCCTCCGGCGCATCATTCCCTCGACCGAAAACCTCGTCATCGCCTTCTGGGCGCAGATCGCGCCGCACATTCCGGCCCCCGCCGTGCTGCACGCCGTGCGGCTTTACGAAACCCCGCGCAACTACGCCGACTATTTCGGCCCGGCGCGCGCCTGAACCGGACCCTCCTGATGAAACAAATGTATCTCCACCGCTCGGATTGCGGGCTGCCGCCCAAGATCAAGCGCGGCTACGACCAGAAGTTCAAGCCGACCGCCGCCCATCGCGCCACGCTGCCGGACATGATGGAGGTCGCCCACGAGGCCATCTCCGGGGCCAACGTGCCGATCCAGCAGGTCGGCATCCACAACTTCAAGCTCCCGCTCAAATACCGCACCAAGGCCGGCCAGACCCACGTGCTCGAGACCAGCGTCACCGGCACCGTCTCGCTCGAGGCCGAGCTGAAGGGCATCAACATGAGCCGCATCATGCGGACCTTCTACGAGCACAAGGACGGCGTCACCACCGGCGAATGGATGGGCAGGATCCTGAAAAGCTACCTGCGCAACGTGGAATCGAAGGACGCGCGCCTGAAGATCTCGTTCTCCTACCCGATGCTCCGCACCAGCCTGCGCACCGGGCTCGCGGGCTGGCAGTTCTACGACGTCGCCTTCGAGGGCGTGATGACGCGCGACGGCCGCTACCGGCGCTTCATTCATTTCGATTTCGTCTATTCCTCGGCCTGCCCGTGTTCCGCCGAGCTCGCCGAGCATGCGCGGGACCAGCGCGGGGCCTACGGCGTGCCGCACTCCCAGCGCAGCAAGGCGCGCATCACGCTCGAGGAGGCCGAGGGGAAAAAGATCTGGATCGAGGACGTGCATGCGCTCTGCCTGCGCGCCCTGCAGACCGAGACGCAGGTCATGGTGAAGCGCGAGGACGAGCAGGCCTTCGCCGAGCTCAACGGCGCCTACCTCAAGTTCGTCGAGGACGCCGCCCGGCTGCTCTACAAGGAGTTCGACGCGGACAAGCGCATCGTCGATTTCCGCATCGCCTGCACGCACCTGGAGTCGCTGCACTCGCACGACGCCGTGAGCGTGATCTGCAAGGGCGTGAAGGGCGGCTTCACCGCCGACTTCATGGACTTCGGCTCGCTGCTGTGCTGACGCGCCCAAGGCGCGCAAATCTCAAAAGCCAAACTCCAAACTCCAAACCAGCCGCATGACCAAAGACCGAAACTTAGAATTTGTTTGGCCTATGGAATTTGGCGTTTGGCCTTTCGCCGCATGAAATCCCCGCTCAAGAAGCAACCCACGATCTTGATCACTGGCGCGTCGCAGGGCATCGGCGCGGCGCTCGCCCGGACCTTTGCGGCGGCCATGCCGTGCCGGCTCGCCCTCGTGGCGCGCAACGAGAAGAACCTCCACGCCGTCGCGGGCGACTGCGTCAAGGCCGGCGCCGAGGTGGAGATCTTCCCCTGCGACGTGACCGTCGAAAAGTCGGTCCACCGGATGGCGAAGATCGTGGCCGGCCACTTCGGCGGGGTCGACGTGCTCATCAACAATGCCGGCGTGTTCGAGCCGGCGCCGTTCCTGCAGACCACCGTGGGGCAGTTTGACCGGATGATCGCCGCGAATCTCCGCAGCGCGTTTCTCGTCACCCACGAGTTCCTGCCCGCGATGCTGAAGCGCAAGCGGGGGGATGTGTTCTTCATGAGTTCCATCGCCGGCCTGCAGGCCTATCCGGGCGGCACGGCGTATTGCGCGGCGAAGTTCGGCGTCACCGGCCTGGCCAAGGTGCTGCGCGCCGAGACCAAGGGCACGGGCGTGCGCGTCTGTTGCGTGCACCCCGGCGCGACCTGGACGCCCTCGTGGTCCAAGTCCGGCGTGAAACCCGAGCGCATCATGCCCGCCGAGGATATCGCCCGCGCGATCCTCGATGTTTACCGGCTCAGCCGCCGCACGGTCGTCGAGGAAATCGTGCTCCGGCCGGAGCAGGGGGACGTGTAGAGCAAATGGTGGAACCCGTCCTCCGGCCGGGTTGTTGGACGCACGCCAAGGCAAACCGGTCCAGAGGACCGGTGCCACCTGTTTCGCGGCGAGGTTTGTGGCAAGCCGCACGGACACTTGCCACCATGGCGGCGGTCTGGCACATCACGGCCATGCCCGCCCCGCGCCCAACCATCCTCGTGGTCGAGGACGAAGCTGCCATCGCCGAAACCATCGTCTACGCGCTGCGCACGGAAGGTTTCGAGCCGCTCTGGCTGACGACCGGGCACGAGGCCCTGGCGGCGCTGGACCGGCAGTCGGTCACGCTGGTCGTGCTCGATGTCGGTTTGCCCGATATGAACGGCTTCGACGTGTGCCGCGAGCTGCGCCAGCGCCACACCGTGCCGGTGATTTTTCTCACCGCCCGCAGCGGCGAGGTGGACAAGATCGTCGGTCTCGAGCTCGGCGCCGATGATTACCTCGCCAAACCCTTCAGCCCGCGCGAACTGACCGCGCGCGTCCGCGCCGTGCTGCGCCGGACCAACGCCAACCGGGTCGGGGCGGTGACGTCGCCGGCAGCGGTCACGGTCTGGACCCACGATGAGGCGCGCTGCCGGATCAGCTATCGCGGCAAAATGCTCGACCTGACGCGCAACGAATACCGGCTGCTCGGGGCACTGCTGGCGTCGCCCGGCCGCGTGTTCAACCGCGACCAGCTGATGGCGGCGGCCTGGGACGATCCCGGGGCGGCGATGGACCGCACGGTGGACGCGCACATCAAGACGCTCCGCGCCAAGCTCCATGCGGCCGCGCCGGACGCCGACCCGATCGTCACGCACCGCGGGCTCGGTTATTCGCTGCGGGAGGAAGCATGAGCCTGCGCCTCCGGCTGCTGCTCGTGCTGCTGGCCATCTATTGCGTCGGTGGCTACACCCTCACCCGCCGGGCGCTCGAACAGGTGCGGCCGCGCTACCTCGAATCCATCGAGGAATCGCTGGTGGACAGCTCATCGCTGCTGGCCGCCCTCGTGGAGACGGGTTTGCGGGACGGCCGGGTCGAGGCGGAGGCGTTGCGCCGCGCGGTGACGGCGGCCCAGGGCCGCGCGTTCGAGGCCCGGATCTTCACCCTCCGCAAGACCGCCGTGGATCTGCGCATCTATGTGACCGATGCCACAGGCCGGGTGTTGTTTGACTCCACCGGGCTGAACGAAGGCCGCGATTATTCCAAGTGGAACGATGTGGCCCGCACGCTGCGCGGCACCTACGGGGCGCGCTCGACGCGCGACGTCGAGGGGGACGACAACACGCAGGTGATCTACGTGGCCGCGCCCATCCGGCACGAGGGCCGGATCGTCGGCGTGCTGACCACGGGCAAGCCGACGCGTGGGATCAACGAACTGGTGGCGGCGGCCCGCCGGAAATTGCTCACCAGCGCCGCGGTCGGCGGCGTGGTGGTGCTGGTGCTCCTGCTGCTGGTGGCCTCCTGGGTCATCACGCCGTTGGAACGCCTGACCGCCTACGCCCGGGCGGTGCGTGACGGCCGGCCGGCCCCGCTGCCGCCGCTGCCCGGCCGCACGTTGCGCGACCTCGGCACCGCTTTCGAGGAAATGCGCGACGCGCTCGAGGGGCGGCAGCACGCTGAGCGCTACACGCAGGCGCTGGCCCACGAGGTGAAGGCCCCGCTCGCCGCCATCCGCGGCGCGGCCGAGTTGCTCGACGAGGACATGCCGGCGGAGCAGCGGAAGAAATTCATGGCGAACATCCGCGGCGAGTCGGCCCGCATCCAGCAGATCGTCGACCGGCTGCTGGAACTTTCCTCCCTCGAGGCGCGCAAGACGCTCGGGCAGGCCGGGCCGGTGGAGGCGGTCGCTTTGAGCGCGGAAGTGACCGGGCTGATGCAACCCGCCTTTGCCGCCAGCCGCGTGGCGCTCACGAGCGGCGGGGTCGACGCCGCCACGCTGCACGGTGAGCGGGTGCTGTTGCGCGAGGCGCTGGTCAATTTGTTGCAGAACGCGCTGGATTTCTCGCCGGCGGGGAGCGAAGTCACACTGCGCTGCGAGGCGGGAAAGGGGCGGGTTACGTTCCGGGTGGAGGATCGCGGGCCGGGGGTGCCGGACTATGCGCTGGCGCGAGTGTTCGAGCGGTTTTACTCGCTGCCGCGCCCGGGTTCCGGGAAGAAAAGCACGGGGCTGGGCCTGGCGTTGGTGCGCGAGATCGCCCACCTGCACGGCGGCGAAGCGGCATTGGTCAACCGGGAAGGCGGCGGGGCGCGGGCGGAGTTTTGGGTGCCGATCTAGATAGGCTACCGCTAATCTTCGCCAATCAACACTAATGGAAAGCAGGGCATTCTGAAGATTAGCGTCAATTAGCGCGGATTAGCGGTTAACTCCGTTTGCCGCCCGATTTCATCGTCCCTTCATCAAGACTTCACACAGCCCGGGCAGGATGGGGGCATGAACCTTGCCCAACCTCCGGTCATTCCCACGCCGGTCCGCCGCCAGCTGTCGCTCTTCCTGAAGATCGCCGGCATCTGCTTCCTGATCCTAGCCCTGCACATTCCGTTGCTCATGACGAACGGCGTGCTGCAGGAGCGGCGCAAATACCAGCAGCAGGCCATCGACGAGATCGCGGGGGTCTGGGGCCGGTCGCAGCTCGTCACGGGTCCGGTGCTCGCGGTGCCTTACACCGTCAAGAACCAGGTTACGCGCGCCAAGGGCTTCGACGTCCGGGGCGGGCCGGTCGTGGAGACCGAACTCACGGCCCAGGTCGCCTATTTCCTGCCGGAGTCGCTGACCGTGGCGGGCACGGTCGAGCCGGAACTGCGGCACCGCGGCATCTATGACGCCGTGGTCTACAGCACCAAGTTGAACCTTACCGGCTGGTTCCAGCCGGACTTTGCCGCGGCCAATATCGCGGCCGAGCAGATCCAGTGGGACAAGGCGCGGGTGCTGTTCGGCGTGACCGACCTGCATGGCGTGCGGGCGGTCGGGCCGTTCAAGTCGGCCGGTGGCCGGGAGGCAACGTTCGAGTCGACCGCCGGCACGGCCGAGTCCTTCCTGCCGCTCGCCGCCAAGGTCACGGGCGCGGCAGACCAGGCGAAGCTGGAATTCAACCTCACGGCGGTCCTGCAGGGCAGCGAGCGACTCGAAATCGCCCCGCTCGGCAAGGCGACGGCGGTGACGCTGCAATCGCCCTGGCCCGATCCGTCGTTCATGGGCGCGCTGCTGCCCGTGGCGCGCCGCGTGGGCGCCGACGGCTTCAAGGCCGAGTGGGAGAGCGCGCACTTCAGCCGCGGCTTCCCGCAGGCCTGGACGAACCGGGCCCTGGCCGACGCCGACATGGCGAAAAACATCGCGGTCACGGCCTTCGGGGTGCGCTTTGCCCAGCCGGTGGACAGCTACAGCATGGCCGAGCGCGCGCAGAAATACGGCGTGCTGTTCTTCGTGCTGGTGTTCGCGGTGTTCTTCCTGTTCGAGGTGACGTCGGCGGGGCTGAAGATCCATCCGCTGCAATACGCGATGGTCGGCGCCGCGCTGGCGCTGTTCTTCCTCCTGTTCCTGGCGCTGTCGGAATTCTGGGCCACCGGCCTGGCCTACGGTGTCGCCGCCGCGGCGTGCACCGGGCTGGTGTCGGCCTATGCGTGGAGTTTCCTGAAAACCGGCGCACGCACGCTCGTCATCGGCGGCGGGCTGGCGGCGACCTACGGTTATCTCTATTTCGTGCTGAAGTCGCAGGACTACGCGCTGGTGGCCGGCACGGCGGCGCTCTTCGCGGCGCTGGCGCTCGTGATGTTCTGCACCCGGCGGATCAACTGGTATTCACTCGAAATGAATCCGGCGGCCGCGGGCGCGGCTGAAAGCAGGTGAATGGGCGCAGCCCCGGGGCCGGCCGCTCTCGAAAAGCGGCGGCTCTGGATGGCTCGCTGATTTAAACCCGCAAAAATGAAAATACTCATATGCGTGGCCATTGGCCTGCTGGTGGTTGGCGCGGGACTATTTGTTTCCGGGTTGAATCAACCTATCTATCGAAACGAGAAAGAATTTCAGAGTCGCTACATGCTGCTCGGTCCCGGAAAATCCAAAGAGTATCGTGAATTGAGGAAACTGTATCTTTCCGAGTCCATCACGTATCAAAACTACGGTATGACGTTGATGATCGCTGGTGCTTTTATTCCACTCTTTGCCCGCAGGACGACGGTCGCGCAATTGCCCGAAAAAAGATTTGCGGTGGCACTGTTCGGCACCTTGGCGGCTATGGCGACAATTGGCGTCGAGGTGGGTTCGCTGTTCTTGGATATGTCGCGAGGTGAATTTCCCTGGTGGGCTGACTCGATCGGGATTCCCCTTTCCGGCATGCCCTTTGTTTTCCTGGGGCTCTTGTGCTGGGTCGGCTTTCATGTGTGGCTTCTGCCAAATACGACTCGGCGCAATTACTCTGGCGCTGCCGTCATCTGCACAAAGGCATGGCTAACGGTGATGAGTTTATTTGCTGCGACTTACTTGGCCTATGCCGCGTGCATTGGGGACTTCTGGTCACTATTACCCATGGCGATGTGGCTCGGATTATATTTCTCAATTTTCAAGTGCCTGAGAACGCCGAGCATTGCGGCGTAAAGCCACTCCTATAGTATCAACTGCTGGGCGTGGCCCGCGAAGATCCAGCTCGAATTCAGATGGATTGCTTCTTCGTTCTGCTCTTCGCCAGGACAGATCTTGAAATATGCGCATGCCCCTGGCGAAAAGATCGCGTCAGGCATCCTTCGGCCGGGACAGGCGTTTGATGGATTCGGGGGCGTCGAGGTAGTTTTCGCGGCTCACGACCTTGCGGCCGGATTTTTTTTCCAGTTCGCGCCGGGCGTTGCCCGCCACGGTGCCGCCTTCCTGGGCGGCGGTCTTGCTCTCCGGCAGTCCTTGCGCGTCCTTCGTGCGGGTGATCTCCGTTGTGGCCGCCTCGCCCAACATCGAGAAGATCAGTTCGAGATCCGTCATGTGGTCGCGGAGGTTTTCGCGCTTCAGGCCCTTGAGGGCGGTGTATTCCGAAGGGGTGAGGCCGAAGGCGGCCTTGGATATTTCGGCCGCGAGAATGGCATACTCGATCTGTTCCTTGACGCCGCGTTTCTTCCACTCGTCGGTCAGCTCGTCGCGGATGGCGATGCTCCGCATCCGGCGCTCGATCCAGACGTCGGAGTAACCCTTGGCCCGGTAGAGGGCGCGGGTGCGCTTGCTGGCCAGCTCGGGATCCTCGATCTCCTGCACGCGTTCATAGCCCACCTTGGCGAGCCAGCGTTTGAACGGCTCGGCCTTCGGGCTGGGGATGGATTGGATCAGCCGGAAAATGCCCTCGGTGTGCCAGCAGAGAAGCTTTTGCGGTCCGCCGGCCGTGGGAAATGCCAAGGCAAGGGGGGGGGGACAAACAGTCCCCCCCCTTGAGGGCCTGGACCAGGTTCGGGTCGCGCAAACGCATCTTCTTAAGATACTCCGCCGGATTGCTGGAGTCGGTCAGGGCGGCGACAACATCGACGATGACGAACCACCACTCCCCGGCGTGGAGGGTTTTGCGGATTTCTTTTTTTTGAAAAAGGGCGATGCGAGTTTCCATGGGGCGGCGGATCAGGAGGGTGGACCGCCCACTCCGTCGGTCCCGGGCGTGATGGCCTCGGCGCGCTCGGCGATACTCGGGGGAGGCGGCATGGTGGTGGCCCGGGGCAGTGGAACGCAGGCGGAAGCGGACGGCAAGCGCGGAGCGGGCGGAGCAGCCGAATCGGGGCGCTCGCGATGTTCTCCCCGGGCGGATTCAACCGGCGGCGTCAGGCGATGGGCTGGGTGCGACGAAATAACGGCGGAGGAAAGCGAGGTATCCGCCCAGGACGATGATGCCCACGAGAGAGAGCCACGCCATCATATGGCCGCGCACAAGTGGGCTAGCGGCGATCTGGTTGATCTGCCACTCGGAAAAACCGGACATCCGGTAGTAGTCGAGCAGATCAATGCGCAGAAAAGTCACGACGGAGGAAATCCCGAGCAGCATGACCCCCGCGGTATAGATGAGCCAGGCACGATAGCGGAGATGATAGAAGCCCCAGGCCGCATAAAGGGAGAAGCCAACGAAACCCAGCCAAAGCATCCACGACGGCCAGCCGGTGACCACGAAACCAGCCAAGGGAAACGCAGCCCCGAACTGCGCCATCATCGCAAGCATGCTGAATGCGCCATAAGCTTGGAGGAGGCAGATTGCGATTACCGGCAAGGGACACCGATCAGTCCATCGCTCCACGGGATCGAGCTTCTCGCAGGTGTGCTTCACATGCGGGCTGCGGTAAAACAGCACCACCGCCGCCGGGATGACCACGTATAATACAGTCGTGGTGGCGACCATGACCACTTTGGTGATGGTCAGCACCACGGGAGCCACGTCCTGCCCCTGCTGCCGCAGCATATCCTCGAGCGAGCCCAGGGTCATGATGACAATCGGAAAGCTGGCCGCGCCCATGCACAGCCCCATCCAGCCGAGACAAAGCAGGATTGCGCGCGCCCAGCGCCGGGCCTTGATCGAACCGATGCCGAGCCAGATCAGGCCTGCCGCCAGCATGGCGGGAGTGAACAGGGAAGTGAGCACCAGCGCCGTGCTCAGTTCCGATTGGGCTTTTTTCGCGGCCGCGATTTGTCCGATCACCGCGGCGGGAGCAGACAGAAGAAAAAAGCAGCCGAAGAGTATCCCCATCACGCCGAAAAAGATGAGACCGGCGCGCCGATCCTTGTAGGCCGGTGTGGGAGTAGCGATGAGGGGCGGAGCATCCATGGGATTGTCTTTTGGTTTAAACCGACCCGGCCCAGAGTCAGTTGGACAAGAATTCAGAGCAAAGACTGCTGGTCGCCGGTCGCGGCTTTCAGGCCGATCGCGTGGTAACCTTTCGCGGTGAGGACACGGCCTTGGGCGGTGCGGGCGGGTATCACGGAGTCTCGGCGATGAGTTTGCCGTTGCGCATCACGTAGAGCTTGGTGCCAGCGGTGCGGGCCCGGGTGGCGGCGACTTTGGCGGCGCGGCGCATGGCGGCGTTTATGGCCTTGGTGCGGGGGTCGAGAACGCGGGTCTTCATGGAGATTTTTCGAGGAGTGCGGGCGGCCGGAGGTTGGCGTTGTAAAGCCACCAGGCGTCACAAAGCGGACGATACAACTTCCCGAAGTTTCGCCAACTCCGAACAAAACGGCGCCGCACATCGGCAGCCGGCACGTTATGGCCGCCTTCCTTGACGCGGGCCGCGATGCGTCTGAGGGCGATCGCCGGCGTGGCGAGCTGGAGATAGACGAGTTCGATGCGATAGCCTTGCGTCTTCCAGCGCTTGATCCGCTCAACGTAGGCCAGTCCGCTCAAAGTGCTCTCGAAGGCGAAGTCGGCTCCACTGGCGGCAATCCGGTCGAGTTCGGACAGGAAGATACGGCCGGCGTTAAGGGCGGCGTTGCTCGGCTTGAGCGGCGAGAGGCCCGCCGCGATCAGGTCGGCGTTGACGAATTCGAGGATGCCGGCTTCACGCGGCAGAAACTCACGGGCGAAGGTGGTTTTGCCTGCGCCGTTGGGGCCGGCGATGATCAGGCAGAGGGGAGGGTTGGAGCTGGTTGGCACGGATGAAAGGCGGGGTGCGGCGACCCCGTCCTACAGTAAGTTCTGCTGGTCGCCGGTGGCGGCTTTCAGGCCGATCGCGTGGTAGCCTTTCGCGGTGAGCACACGGCCTTGGGAGGTGCGGGCGAGATAGCCTTCCTGAATCAGGAACGGCTCGTGGACTTCCTCGAGGGTCTCGGCTTCCTCGCCGACGGCGATGGCGATGGTGCCGAGGCCGACGGGGCCGCCCTTGTAATTTTCCGCCATGAGGCGCAGGACGCGTTTGTCCATCTCGTCGAGGCCGGCGGCGTCGATCTCCAACAATTCGAGCGCGGCGGCGGCGACGGGTTGCGTGATCTTGCCCTTCGCTTTCTCCGACGCGTAATCGCGGCAGAAGTTGACGAGGTTGTTGGCGATGCGCGGCGTGCCGCGGGCGCGGGTGGCGATTTCGCGCGCGCCGCCCTCGTCGATCTCCACCTTGAGCAGGCCGCAGCTGCGGAGCACGATGCCCTCGAGCGTGGCGCGGTCGTAGTAGTCGAGGCGGGTGTTGAGGGTGAAGCGCGAGCGCAGCGGCGCGGTGAGCAGGCCGGAGCGCGTCGTGGCGCCGATGAGCGTGAACCGCGGGATGTTGAGCCGCACGCTGCGCGCGTTGGGGCCCTGGTCGATCATGATGTCGAGGCGGAAGTCCTCCATCGCGGAATAAAGGTATTCCTCGACGGTCTTCGGGATGCGGTGGATCTCGTCGATGAAGAGGATGTCGCCCTCCTCGAGGTTCGTGAGCAGGCCGGCGAGGTCGCCGGCTTTTTCGACGACGGGGCCGGAGGTCACGCGGACGTTGCGGCCGAGCTCGTGGCCGAGGATGAAGGCGAGCGTGGTCTTGCCGAGGCCCGGCGGGCCGGAGAGGAGGATGTGGTTGAGGGCCTCGCCGCGGCGCTTGGCGGCGCCGACCATGACTTTGAGGCGCTCGACGGTTTTCGGCTGGCCGGCGAAATCGGAAAAGGACAGCGGGCGCAGGGCGGCCTCGGCGGCGGAGACGGGCGCGGTCAGGGCCGTGGTGAGGAAATCGGTGCCCTTGGGGGCTTTTTCAGGAGAGGTCATTTTAGTTTAGCCACGGATGGCACAGATGGGCACGGATGGCTGCAGGGCGGGATCGCTGATCCCGCTGCGTAATGAAGGCGGGATCAGCGATCCCGCCCTACAATGGGAGTGTTTATCCGGGTTCATCCGTGTGATCCGTGGTGAACCCGGTTTCTTATTTCCACTCCACCTTGGCGCCGAGGCTGCGGAGGTTTTCGACGAAGTGCGGGTGGGCGCGCTTGATGGTGTCGGCGTTCTTCACGACCGACTTGCCCGGGATGCTGGCGGCGACCATGTAGAGCGCGACGGCGGCGCGGATGATGTAGGGCGCCTCGACGACCGTCGGGCGCAGCGGCTTGGCACCGAAGACCGTGATGCGGTGCGGGTCGCTCACGACGACATGCGCGCCGAACTTCGAGAGCTCGGACATCCAGGTGAAGCCGCCTTCGTAGACCTTGTTCCAGAACATGACGGCGCCCTCCGCGCGGACGGCGAGGGCGATCATGCACGGCAGCAGGTCGACGGGGAAATAGGGCCACGGCGCGGCCTCGATCTTGGTGAGGAGATTCGTGGTGAAGGGCGTCGCGACGACGAGCTGCTGGCCCTGGCGCACGATGGCGGTGTCGCCCTCGTATTCGACCTGCACGCCCAGCTTGGCGAAAGAGCGGTTGATGAGGTCGAAGTGGTGCGGGAGAGAGTTCGTCACGCGGACCTCGCCGCCGGTGATGGCG
>JAQSDJ010000184.1:12452-17321 GCA_029945855.1 Lacunisphaera sp. | reverse complement strand
GAGGCCCTACCGCCTCATCGCTCTCAGCAAGCCCCGCCCAGGCGGGGCTTTTTATTGTAGGGGCGCCGCTTGACGGCGCCCGCGTCCGCGCAGGCGGCCGACCTCTTAATTCCGGGCGTCGTCAAGCGACGCCCCTACACGAATACCTTGGACCAACCCTCTCATGGCCAAGGACTTTACTGGGCCCAGGTTAAATCCACGTGACGGCACCGCTTCGCGCTGGTTCCGGCCCGCGCTTCTGGTTATCAATCCGTTTCCCCCCCGCCATGTCCCCTCCTCCCCGCGTCAAGCAGCGCTCCACCAAGATCACCGCCAAGACCGGCAAGTCCATTGCCCAGACGGTGGCCGGCGGCGGCAAGATCGTTTATGCCAACCGCGAGCTGAGCTGGCTGGCCTTCAACCGTCGCGTCCTGGAACAGGCCCAGACCGAGGCCAACCCGCTGCTCGAGCGCACCAAGTTCCTTGCGATCGTCAGCTCCAACCTCGACGAATTCTTCGAGATCCGCATCGCCGGCCTGCTCCAGCAGAAGGACTCGTCCGGCGGCGAGGCCAGCATCGACGGCCTCTCGCCGCGCGAGCAGCTCAAGCGCGCCTTCGACGAGATCAAGCGGCTCGTGCAGGAGCAATACAAGTGCTGGAATGAACTCCTGGTGCCGGCGCTGGCGAAGGAGAAGATCACCTTCAAGACCGGCGACCAGCTTAACGCCGCCGAGCGCACCTGGGTCGAGGAATATTTCACCAAGCAGGTCCTGCCCGTCCTCACCCCGCTGGCCATCGACCAGTCGCACCCCTTCCCGGAAATCGGCAACAAGACGCTCAACGTCATCGTCTCCCTCGACAACCCGGACACCCCGGAACTGGACAACCACACCGCGATCCTGCCCGTGCCGCGCATTTTGCCCCGCCTCGTGCAGGTGAGCCCCGACCGGTCCGGCGCCCAGACCTTCATCTTCCTGAGCGAGATCATCAAGCTCTTCGCCAGCGCCCTCTTCTCGGGCTATCGCATCACCAGCGCCCACGCCTTCCGCGTCACCCGCAACAGCGACCTCTACATCGACGACGAGGAGGCGGAAAATCTTTTGAAGAAGATCGAGGAGGAGCTGCGCAACCTCCGTCGCGGCGCCGCCGTGCGTCTGGAAATCGAGGCCGGCGTGCCCGAGCCGGTCTTCGCCCTGCTCTGCGAGCACCTGCAGCTGACCCCGGAAAATGTCTTCAAGCTCGACGGCCCGCTGAACCTCGTCCGCATGATGAGTCTGGCGGACCTGGTGGACCGGCCCGACCTGAAATACCCGGCGTTCGTCCCAGCCGAGCTGCCGGGCCTCCGCGTGTCCCCGAGTGTCTTCGCCGCGATGCAGGCCGGCGACATTCTCCTGCACCATCCCTACGACTCGTTCCAGCCGGTCGTCGACTTCGTCCAACAAGCCGCCCGTGACCCGGGCGTGCTGGCCATCAAGCAGACGCTTTACCGCACCAGCGGCGACTCGCCGATCATCGGGGCGCTCATCGAGGCCTCCAGCAACGGCAAGCAGGTCACCGCGCTCATCGAGCTCAAGGCCCGCTTCGACGAGGCCAACAACATCCGCTGGGCCCGCGAACTCGAGGAGGCCGGCGTCCACGTGGTCTTCGGCCTCGTGGGCCACAAGACCCACTGCAAGTGCAGCATGGTCGTCCGGCAGGAAGGCGACGGCATCCGCCGCTACGTCCATCTCGGCACGGGCAACTACAACCCGAAGACCGCCCGCCTCTACACCGACCTGAGCCTCCTCACCTGCAACCCGGAGATCACGGCCGAGGTCGCGCAGCTGTTCAACTCTCTCACCGGCTTCGCCCGCTCGCCCGAGTTCAAGCACCTGCTCGTGGCGCCGTTCAACCTTCACTCCCGCATCCAGGAACTGATCGCCATCGAGGCGGCCAACGCCGCCGCCGGCAAGCCCGCGCGCATCATCGCCAAGATGAACAAGCTCGTGGACAAGGTGACGATGGACAACCTCTACGCCGCCTCGCAGGCCGGCGTGCAGATCGACCTCATCGTCCGCGCCACCTGCTGCCTCGTGCCCGGCGTGAAGGGTCTGAGCGACAACATCCGCGTCCGCAACATCGTCGGCCGCTACCTGGAGCACGCCCGCATTTACTATTTTCAGAACGATACCGCCCCCCTGCTCTACTGCGGCAGCTCCGACTGGATGACCCGCAATTTCTTCCGCCGCGTCGAGGCGCTCTTTCCCGTCTACGTCCCCGAGTTGCGCGACCGCATCCTCAAGGACCTCCTCCCCGCCGAACTCCGCGACAACGTCGACGCCCGGGTGCTCCAACCCGACGGCACCTACGTCCTGCCCGTCCGCAAGGAAGGCGAGGCCGCCTTCTCCGCGCAGAGATACTTCATGGAGTCCGCCCAGAAACGCGGCGCCGAGCAGATCGAAGTGGTTTCCTGATTTTGGAGGCGGGACTGATAGTCCCGCCTCCATTTCCTACTCGGACGCCCGCCCCTTGCGCCCCTTGCCCTTCGCCGCCACCGGTTCCTCCGCCGGCAGGAGGCCGGCCTCCGCCGCCACCAGCGCCGCGTGCGCCGTCTCCGCGTCGGGCGCCTCCATCAATTCGTCCAAAATCTTGGTCTTCCGCGCCAGCAGGCAGAGCCGCGCCAGGGTGTGCAGGTGGATGTCCTCGTCCGAGCAACAGAGCAAAAAGAAGAGGCGCGAAGCCCGCCCGTCGGGCGCCCCGAACGGGATGGCCTGGATGGTGCGGCCCAGCACGATGAAGGAACGCTCGAAGCGGAACGGTCGCTGCTGCCGGGCGTGCATCATGGCCAGGCCGCCGGGCAGCGCGGTCGAGCACAGGGTCTCGCGCTCCGCCACGCTGTCGCGCAATTCCCGCGGATCGAACACCCAGCCCGTGCGTTCCGCCAGGCCCACCACTTCACCGATCACCGCGGCGCGGGTCTTCGCCGTGAGCGCCAGATCGATGTGTGCAGACTGCAGCAGGGCCGGGATGAGTGCGGCCCGGGGGAAGAGCAGCTTGGTGGCCGGCATCATCCGCTTGTGATACCAGTCCAGACTCTGACCCGGCAGCCGGAGCAGCCGCTGCGAGGCCCAGTCGTCAATTTCGTCCTGCACGAACAACATCCGTCCGCCCCGCATCGTGCAGGGCAGGTCGCCTTCCTTGATCAGCCGCTCGACATGCCGGCGGGCCACGTGCAGGTGGTCGGCCAGCTCATCAATCGTCAGGGTGCGGTGCGGCATGACGCAGCCACTATAAGTGCATTGCGCCCCCGGGGAAGCCCGGAAAGATGCCCGCGGCCGCCGCCGCCGGTCAGATACCCGTGATGGTTCCGTCGGCGGCGACGTCGATGTGCTCGGCCGCCGGAAGGCGGGGCAAGGCGGGCATGCGCATCATTTTGCCGGTGAGGGCCACCAGGTAACCGGCGCCGTTGGCGATTTCAAAGTCCCGCACCGTGATGCTGAAGCCGCGCGGGCGGCCGGGGACCTTGGGATCGTCCGTCAGCGAATCCTGCGTCTTGGCCATGCAGATCGGCAGCCGGTGGAATCCCCCCTTGGCAAAGAGCGCCAGCTTGGCCTTCGCCTCCTCGGTCAGCTTCACGTCCGCGGCCCCATACATGCGCGTCGCGACGGCGTGCAATTTCCGCTCCACTGTTTCCTTCAGATCATAGAGGAACGGCAGCGGCGGCGTCACCCCCGGCAGCGCCCCGACCAGGATCCGGGCCAGTTCTTCCGCGCCTTCCCCGCCCTGCCCAAAGACATCGGCCACGGCACACGGCACGCCTTGGGCGCCGCAGAAATCTTGCACCGCCGCCAGTTCCTCCGGCGCATCGGTGCCGAAGCGGTTGACGGCCACGATCACGGGCCGGTCAAATTGTTTCGCACTGGCGAGGTGCGCGGCGAGGTTGTCGAGGCCCCGCCCGACCGCGGCAACGTCCGGCCGGGGGAGATCGGCCGGCAGCACGCCGCCGTGGTGCTTCAGGGCCCGCACGGTGGCCACGATGACGATCGCCGCGGGGGCCAGGCCGCTCTGGCGGCACTTGAGGTCGATGAATTTCTCCCCGCCGAGGTCGAAGGCGAATCCCGCCTCGGTGATGGCCAGGTCCGCGAACGCCAGCGCCATGCGCGTCGCGAGCACGGAATTGCAGCCGTGCGCGATGTTCGCGAAAGGCCCGCAGTGGACGAAGGCCGGCACGCCTTCGACCGATTGGACGAGATTGGGCATCAGGGCATCGCGCAGCACGGCGAGCAGCGCGCCCGTCGCCTTCAGTTCCTCGGCGAACACCGGCTCACCCGCCGGAGTCAGTCCCACCACGATGCGGTTCAGCCGGGCCCGCAGGTCGGCCGGCGACTCGGCCAGGCTGAGGATGGCCATGATCTCCGAGGCGGCGGTGATGTTGAAGCCGGATTCACGCTCGGTCGGCGTGCCGCGGCCCGTCGTGATGGCGCGCAGGTCGCGGTCGTTGACATCGAGCACGCGCTTCCAGAGCACGTCGGCCGGGGCGAGCCGCACGGTCTTGAAGTGCAGCCGGTTGTCGAGCACCGCGGCCAGAAGGTTGTTGGCCGAGGTGATGGCATGAAAGTCGCCGGTGAAATGCAGATTGATGTCCTGCGCCGGCGTGAGGCTGCTGCGTCCGCCCCCCGTCGCCCCGCCTTTGCGACCGAAGACCGGCCCCATCGATGGCTCGCGCAGGGCCAGCGCCACGGAGCAGCCGATTCTCCTCAGACCCTGTGCCAGCCCGATCGAGACCGTGGTCTTGCCCTCCCCCGCCGGCGTCGGTGTGAGCGCGGAGACAAGGACGAGCCGGCCGCGCGCGGGCCGGTCCGCGAGGGCGGCCAGCGCGACCTTGGCCTTGTCGCGGCCAAAGAAGAGCAG
>JAQSDJ010000184.1:10051-12442 GCA_029945855.1 Lacunisphaera sp. | reverse complement strand
TGGGGATCAATGCCGAGTTCCTCGGCCAGCAAGGGGAGGTCAGTCATCCCATGACTCTGACTATTCGGAGCGAGTGCTCAACCCGTAACGGCGATCAAACTGGCGGGCGCCCGCCTCGCGGACCCAAGCTGCGCCCCATCAGTCCGCCCCAGGCGTAGTGGCCGCCGCCGCCGCCGCCGCGACCGCCACCTCAACCTTCGGCTTCGGCGTGCCCACCAGCACGCCGAGGTGTTCCTGGATCTTCTGGAAGAATTCCACGTTCAGCTCGCCGACCGGCACCTCGTAGAGCTGGTGGGTCGCCCGGTGCTCGTAAACGTTGCGCTGCCCGTCCTCGCTCAGGCCGCGGGGCTTGATGAGCTTCTTACGCTCCAGCATGAGGGCGAGGAACTGCAGCAACGGCGTGTTGGCGGCGCTCGGCTCGGCGGCCGGATCCGCCAGCGTGAGGAAAAGGTTCTCGGCCGTGAGCTTGAGCGTCAGCGCCGGGTTCTCGTCGGCCCGGCGTTGCTTGAAAGCCACGACCCAGCGGCAGAAAATAAACGCCGGTGGCATGAAGCGGCCGTCCTCCGACTCCAGCAGGTCGCGCCGGGCGACCTCGCCCAAGACCTGGCCGGAGCCCGGCACCGGGGCCTCCCGCACGAGGTAACTGACCACCCGGTCGTTTTCCTGAAAGTCGCGTCCGCTAACGAAGCACTTTGTGGCGATTGGGTGAAGAGTTAACTCCATGGGCGTTTTCTTGTTTACCTCCGAGGTCCGGGAAAGCTAGCAAATTGATCAAGGAAGTAGTGAGTAGCGAGCATCTGGCAAAGGAATCCATCAACGAACTCTATGACTATAAAAGACGCGATGCCCACCAACCCGCCGCAACCATCTCCTTCGACTGAATGATCTATTTTGCTCACTACCCGCTACCCGCTACTCGCTACTACCCATGAGCGGTCGCCTCATCGCCATCGGCGACATCCACGGGTGCGACCGGGAATTCGAGGACCTGCTCGACAAGCTTGACCTGAAGAAGGACGACCGCGTCGTCCTGCTCGGCGACCTCATCAACCGCGGGCCGGACAGCGACCGGGTCGTCGGCCTGGCCCGGGAACACGCCACGGTTTCGCTGATGGGCAACCATGAGCTGCGCCTGCTGAACTTCCGCAAGACCGACGACCCCTCGCACCTGAAGAAATACGACTACGACACGATGAAGCAGCTCAGCGGGAAGGACTGGGACTACCTCGAGTCGATGAAGCTCACCTATGAGGACGAGGAGCTGGGCGTCGTGTTCGTCCACGGGGGCTTCCTGCCGGACAAACCCTGGCAGAAACAACCGGCGCGCATCGTCACCCGCATCCAGGTGGTCGGTCCGGACGGCGAACCGAACAAGCGCTCCGAACTGCCCGACGCACCGCACTGGTCCACGCTGTGGAACGGCCCGCCCTTCGTCGTCTATGGCCACACCCCGCGCGAAGAGATCGCCCGCACCAAGTGGACGCTCGGCATCGACACGGCCTGCGTGCTCGGCGGCTGCCTCACCGCCTACGTTCTGCCGGAAAAGAAAATCATGCAGGTGAAGGCCCGGGAACGGTATTTCAGCCCGTGAGCGATCCCGCCCGAGAGAAAAACAGCGTTGTCCTCCACGGAGCGTAATTGAAGATTCCTGCCGTGAGCCCAGCCCTCCCTCTTCTCCTCTGCATCGACCTGCAGCCCGCGTTCCTCGCGGCGATCTGCGACAGCCAGCGCGTGCACTGGCGCTGTTCCTTCGCCCTGGAGACGGCCAAGGGGCTCGGTCTGCCGGTCTTGTTCACCGAGCAGGTGCCGGCCAAACTGGGCCGCACCGCCGCCGAGCTGCTGGCACTGGTCGAAGAACCCGTGGCGCTGGGCAAGGATGCCTTTTCCGCCCTGGGCGACAAGTCGATCGCCGATCACCTCAAGGCCAGCGGCGCGAAACATCTTCTCCTTTGCGGCATCGAGACCCCGGTCTGCGTCTACCAGACCGCCCGTGATGCCCTGCGGGAGGGCTATCAGGTCACCGTGCTGACCGACTGCGTGGGCGCACGGCGCACGGACGATGCCACGGCCGTGCTGACGCATCTCGCGGCGCAGCCCGATTGCGCCGTCCTGCCCGCGGAGACCGTGTTCTATGCAATGCTGGGCGGCGCCAAGCATCCCTTCTTCCGCGCCTACACGCAGCTGGTTAAGAAATATGGCTAGGGTGTGTATGCAAAATCGGTTTTTCGTGGGCCAGCGAGCTTGCCCGTTCGACTGGCTCAGGGCCCCGAGCTTGTCGAGGGGCTCGCGCCATTTTTGCGCCTGCAAGCAGGCTGCCCACCGTGGCTTGATTGGCTGAAATCACATTTCGCATACACACCTTAGGCACACCCCTGTAGGGGGGGGGGGGGG
>JAQSDJ010000184.1:0-10041 GCA_029945855.1 Lacunisphaera sp. | reverse complement strand
CCCCCCCCCCCCCCTACAATATCCTCACCCCTTCGCCAGCTGGGCGAGCACGCGCTCGGAGGTCTCGATGCCTTTCTTCATCACCCCGAGATGGAAGCTCTCGTTCGGGGCGTGCAGGTTGTCCTCCGGGAGGAACAGGCCCATCATGACGGCATCGAGGCCGAGCACTTCCTTCAAATCGGCCAGCAGGCCGACGCTGCCGCCCTCGCGGAGGTAGATCGGCGGCTTGCCCCACACCTCGGTGCCGGCTTTTTCCAGCGCCCGGAAACAGTTCGCCAGCGCGGGTGACTGGTCCTTGGGCGTGTTCGACCGGTCGGGCGGGATGACCACGTAGGGCGTGGCGTCGTGCTGGCGGGTGATCGTCATCGTGACGCCCTCGGGGCAGCGGGCCTTGATGGCGTTGATGACCGTGTCGGCGGTGTTGCCCGGCGTCTGGTTCGGGACGAGCCGGCAGGTGATCTTGCAGCTGGCCTTGCTCGGAATGACGGTCTTGGTGCCCTCGCCCTGGTAGCCGCCGGTGAAACCGTTGAACTCAAGCGTCGGCTGAAAGCGGATCGCCTCGAACGGTGTGTAACCCGGCGGTGTGTGGAACTTCGAGATGCCGAGGAATTCCTGGTAGGACTTGAGGTCGAGGTTGGCCTTCTTCAGCTGCTCGCGCTCCCACGGCTCGGGCTCGACGACCTTGTCGTAGAAACCGGGGATGTTCACGCGTCCGTCCGGCGTGTGCAGGGACGCCGCCAGCTCGGCCAGGGCCTGGAGGGGATTCATCAGCACGCCGCCGTGCATGCCGGAATGCAGGTCGGACTTCGGCCCGGTCAGCTCGATCTCGAGCGCCAGCATGCCGCGCAGGCCGACGGTCACGATCATCTGGTCGGGCGACAGGATGCCGTTGTCCGACATGTAGATGAAATCGCCGTTGAGGCGGTGCTTGTTCTCCAGGAGGAAGGTCTTGAAGTTCTTGCTCCCGATCTCCTCCTCGCCCTCGACGACGAAGGTGATGCGCAGCGGCAGGTCAGGATTCTTCTCCAGGAGGCGCGCGACGGCCGTGATGTGCACCATGAGCGGACCCTTGTTGTCGGCCGTGCCACGGCCGTAGATGCGCTCGCCCTGGATGGTCGGCTCGAACGGCGGCGTCTTCCACTGCGTGAGTGGATCGGGCGGCTGCACATCGTAGTGCCCGTAGATGATGACATGCGGCCAGCGCGGGTCGCCCTCGCGCTTCGCCACGATGACGGCGTGGCGCTCCGTCGGCACGGCCTCGGCCTGAAGGCCCATCTCCTTGAACAGCGTCAGCAAAAACTGCTGGGCACCGGCGATGCCATCAATGAACTTGGGATCAGCGGACACGCTCGCGTGCCGGACGTATTCTTTGAGCTTTTCAACGGGATCGAACATACCGGCAAACTAGGCCAAGTTTCGTGGCGCGGCTAGCCCGAACTGCACGCGCGTCCTCGCTTACCTCAAATGGCGGAGGCCCGCCGGCAAGTTCTCCCTGGACCGGCCTAGTATTACACTGTTGGTCTTCTGGTGGGCGGGCACGTCCCTGTGCCCGCTTGGGGTAATGGTCGCACCTCGCGTGGTCCGTGCCGGCAGCGGGACCTGCCGGCCCACCCGCTTGTTCGGTCCCCAACGTAACAGAGCAAGACTAGTGCTTGAAATGCCGGATGCCGGTGAAGACCATCGCCATTCCGCGCTCGTCGGCGGCCTGGATGACCTCCGCGTCGCGGACCGAGCCGCCCGGCTGGATGGCGCAGGTCGCGCCGGCCTCGGCGGCGGCGATCAGGCCGTCGGCAAACGGGAACAGCGCCTCGCTGGCCACGACCGAGCCCTTGAGGTCGAGCTTCGCCTCGCCCGCCTTCCAGACGGCGATGCGCGAGCTGTCCACCCGCGCCATCTGCCCGGCACCGACGCCGAGCGTCTGCTCGCCGCGACAATAGACGATGGAGTTCGACTTCACATGCTTGCCGATCTTCCAGCCGAAGATCATCGCCTTCCATTCCTCCTCCGTCGGCTGGCGCTTGGTCACGACCTTGAAATCCTTCACGTTGCCCAGCACCCGGTCGCGGTCCTGCACGAGCACGCCGCCGATGACCGAGCGCACCTCTTGGAGCGCGTCGGCCCCCAAGCCTTCCTTGGCGATCATGAGCCGCAGGTTCTTCTTCTTGCCGAAAATCTGGAGCGCCTCGTCGCTGAAGCGCGGGGCGATGATCACCTCGGTGAAGATCTCCGCGATGATCTTCGCCAGCGCCCCGTCGAGCGTATTGTTGACAATGATGATGCCGCCGAACGGCGCCTGCCGGTCCGTGGCGAAAGCTTTTTCCCAGGCTTCCACCAGGGTGTCGGCGCTGGCGACGCCGCACGGATTGGTGTGCTTCAGGATCGCCACCGTCGGCCGCTCGAACTCGCCGATGAGGTAGGTCGCCGACGTGATGTCCAGGATGTTGTTATAGCTCAGTTCCTTGCCCTGCAGCTGCTGGAAATGCTCGTGGAAAGTCCCGTAGAGCGCGGCCTTCTGGTGCGGGTTCTCGCCGTAGCGCAGGCTTTGGGCCTTCTTGAGCGAGAGCGTGTAGCTCGCCGGGAAGCCGCTGAGGGCCTCGAGGTCGGGTTCGGCCTGCTGGCCTTCGAGATACTTCGCGATGGCCGTGTCGTAGGCTCCCGTGCGCTGAAAAACCTTCAGCGCCAGCTTGCGCCGCAGTTCGGCGAGCTGCGAGGGTTCGCCCATCGCCGCCAGCACGGCGTCGTAGTCCGCCGGGTCGCACACCACGGTGACACTCTCATGGTTCTTCGCCGCGCTGCGCAGCATGGAGGGCCCGCCGATGTCGATGTTCTCGATGGCCTCCTCGAACTCCACGTGCGGCTTCGCGACAGTCTGCTCGAAGGGGTAAAGGTTCACCACCACGAGGTCGATGAGGGCGATGTCGTTCTTCTGCGCTTGCGCCAGGTGGTCGGCCTTGTCGCGCCGGCACAGCAGGCCGCCGTGGATCTTCGGGTGCAGGGTCTTGACGCGCCCCTCCATGATCTCCGGGAAGCCGGTGTGCGTGCCGACCTCCGTCACGGGCAGCCCCGACCCGGCCAGCAGCTTGGCCGTGCCGCCGGTGGACAGCAGCCGGAAGCCGTGCTGCTTCACGAGGGCGGTGGCGAATTCCACGAGGCCGCGTTTGTCGCTGACGGAGAGCAGGGCGAGCTTTTCCATAGGTGAGGACTTTTGTGCGGCCCGGGCTTTTTCACGGCAAGGCGAAAGGAGGAGAAACCTGAAACTTGAGACCTGAGGATTCTCAGTTGCCCTGCCAGATATTTCAGGTTTCAGGTTTCAAGTCTCAGGTTTCCCTGCATTACTCCCCCCGTGTCCGCCTCCCACGAACTGCCCGGCCTGAGCGTCCAGCTCGACAAGCTGGTCTACCACCACGGGGACAACCTGCCCCCGGACCGGCCGCATGCCTTCATCTACCACCTGACCATCCGCAACGACTCCGACCTCACCGTCACGCTGCTGGGCCGCAAGTGGGTCATCGAGCACGCCGACGGCACCTCGCTGGTCGTCGAGGGCGACAAGATCGTCGGCGAGACCCCCACCCTGGCCCCGGGCGGCCATTTCTCCTACAACAGCTACCACGTCGGCAGCTGCTCGGGCCGCGCCCACGGCAGCTTCCACGGCCTCGACGAGGCCGGCCGGCGCGTATTTGTGCGCATCCCCGCGTTTGACATGATTGTGCCGGCCGGCTGACTGGGGCACCGCATGAAGCTCATTGATCTCAACGCCGACGGCGGCATCGGCGCGAATTCCCTCTACGTCCAGCTCGGCGATTTCCACCTCGTCATCGACAGCGGCCTGCACCCGAAGAAGGTCGGCCGCGTCGCCGCCCCGAACCTCCGCCCGCTGCAGGGCGTGAAGCTCGACCTGGTCCTCATCACGCACTGCCATCTCGACCACATCGGCTCGCTCCCGCTGCTCATGCGTGACCAGCCCGACGTCCCGGCCGTCATGACGCTGCCCAGCCACATGCTGATCGAGCGCATGCTGCACAACTCCGCCAACGTCATGGTGCGCGAGCGCGAGGAGAAGGGCATCGCCGACTACCCGCTCTTCACCCACGATGAGATCGACCGCGTGGCGCCGCGCTTCTTCCCGCACGGGTTCAACAACCCCAAGAAGTTCTCCGGCGCGTGCGACGAGATCGAGTTCACCTTTCACTCCGCCGGCCACATCCCCGGCGCGGCCGGCATCGAGATCCACCACAAGCACCGCCGCATATTCTTCACGGGCGACGTCCTCTTCAACACCCAGCGCATCCTCGACGGGGCGAAGTTCCCCACCGGCAAGTTCGACACGCTCGTCACCGAGACCACCCACGGCGCCACCGAGAAGCCCGCCGGGGCCACGCGCTCGAAGGAGATGATCCGCCTGATCGACACCATCAACACCACGCTCCAGCGTGGCGGCTCGGTGCTCATCCCCGTCTTTGCCCTCGGCCGCATGCAGGAGATCATGGCCATTTTGCACGACGCCCGGAAATTCAACCGCCTGGCCGACGCCCCCATCTTCGTCTCCGGCCTCGGCATGGACATCGCCGACTACTTCGACCAGATCTGCAAGAAGACCGGCCTCGTCCACTTCAACCGCACCATCCTCAAGGATCTCAAGGTCAAGAAATCCCCCCGCGACCTCGTGGCGGGCAAGGAACCGTCCCAGCAGGGCATCTACGTCGTCAGCTCCGGCATGGTGGTGGCGAACACCCCTTCCTACGTCCTCGCCTCCTGCCTCGCCGGCAACGCCAAGCACAGCATCTGCTTCGTCGGTTACTGCGACCCCGACACCCCCGGCGGGCAGCTGCTCGCGACGAACAACGGCGACCAGTTCCTCTTCGACGCGGTCAACGTCAAGACCCGCATCCGCGCCCACATCGACCGTTTCGAGTTCAGCGGCCACGCCACGCGCGACGAACTCGTCGATTTCGCCGTGCAATGCTCGCCCCGCTCGATCGTCCTCACCCACGGCGACCCGCCCGCCCGCGCCTGGTTCATGGAGGAGCTCAAGGAGAAACTCCCCAAGGCCAAGATCCTCGACCCGGTGCCGCTGCAGACGTATCAGGTGTGAGGTTGCCGGTAGGGGCGCTTGCCCTCAAGCGCCCTCCCTCGGGCCGTTGGGGGCAACGGCCCCTACCCTTCGACTGATTCAATTACCGCCCGATCACCGCCCGCAGCCGCGCCACCATCGCCGGATTACCCGTGACATATTGGATGCGTTTCGCCTGCAGCGAGAATTCCTTCATCGGGAACGGCGGATTCTCCAGGTAGTGGATCTCCACGCCGGCCTCGGCGAGCAGGGCACAGGCGGCGGCGATGTCCCAGATCTTGTTGTTGTGGTCCATCACCCCGTCGAGCAGGCCGACGGCCACATAGGCCAGATGCAGCGTGCTGCTGCCGAGGCCGCGGATCTTGAAATTCTCGATGATCTTCCGGCCCTCCTCCGTGTGGCTCTTGTCCACCGGCGAATGAAATCCGATCAGGCTGTGTCCGTTTGGCGCGGCCAGATTGGCCTGGGCCGGTTTGTCCCCGTCCCACACCCCGCGCCCGGGTCCGCCGTGGATGAGGACTCGCCGCGCCATGTCGTAGATCACGCCGTAGACCGGCAGGCCATTTTCCAGCAGCGCCAGCGAGATGGCGCAGTAAACGATGCCGTTGGCATAATTGTTCGTGCCGTCGATCGGATCCAGCACCCAGCAAAAGCGTGAGGTCAACGGCACCGGCACCTCGCTGAATGCCAGCTCTTCGCTGAAAAACTGGTCGCCGGGAAACTGCTGCGCGATGGCGGCCTGGATATGCTCGGAAATGGCGATGTCCACCGGGGTCACCTTGGTGCCGTCATGCTTGATGACCGGCTTGGCCCGGCCGAATTCGGCGTGCATGAGGGCCGTCTCGGCCATCACAGCCTGTTTCGCCGCAGCAATACGTTGATCGATCTCTGAGTTTTTAACCACGGATTACACTGATGGTCACGGATACAGAAAGAGAAAGAACTATCTGTGCTCGCCGCGTATTCCGTGGTCAGCCGCCTTGGCCCAACTGATGCCCGTGGCGCACGGCACCCGACTTACCCTTGGCGTTGAGTCTATCGAGGACCGCGGCGAGCCGGCGTTTCTTCTCATCGGCCTGGGCAAACATCTCCAGCTGCCCGCCCTTCTCCTCCACGCCGGAAAACCGCACGCTCACCAGCCGCAACGGCAGCCGCTTGGTCCACGCCGCCTTCAGCAGCGGCTGCACCAGCGGATAAAACGGCGCCTCGAGGTCGGTCGCGTCGGCCAGGCTGCGGCCCGTCGAACTGTCCTCCATGCCGGGATAGCGCACCTTCACCGTCATCGTCTTCACGCGTTTGCCGTCGGCCCGGATCGCCGGCATGAGTTCGTCGATCATGCCCTTGGCAATGCGCTCGATCTCCGCGGGATCACCGATGTTCTCGTTAAAAGTCTCCTGTGTGGAATAGGACTTCGCGTCCTCGTGGTCCACGTGCACCGGCCGGTCGTCCTCCCCCCGGGCCATGCGGAGCATTTCCTCCCAGCCCCCGCCGAAAAGCGCCTTCAGCTCCGACTCGCTGCGGGTGAGGAGATCGCTGACCACCCGGATGCCCTGCGCCGCCAGCCGCTCCTCGCTCTTTTTGCCGACGCCCGGGATCACGCTGATCTTCAGCGGCGCGAGGAAGGCCGCCTCCTCGCCCGGCGGCACCACGGTGAAGCCGCGCGGCTTGCGGGCCTTGCTGGCGATGGCGGACACCAGCTTGTTGGCGGCGACTCCGAACGAGGTCGGAATCTCCAGGTCGTCCCAGATGCGCTGCTGCAGCGCGCGCATCCGGCGCTCGATCTCGGCCGCCGTCGTGAAGCCGCAGGGTCCGAGGTCCAGATAACCCTCGTCGACCGAGTTGCGCTGGACGATGGGCGTGATGGTCTCGCACAGCTCGAACATCTCGCGGGATTTCTTGCGGTAGATGCCGGAGGTGTGCGGGAGCAAAATCAGGTCGGGGCAGACCTTCAGCGCCAGCTTGGTGGGCATCGGCGTGTAAACCCCGCAGGCCCGCGCCTCGTAGCTCGCCGAGGATATGATTCCCCGCTCGCGTCCGCCCACCGCGCATTTCGTCCCGCGCAATTGCGGGTTCATCGACAGCTCGCACGACACGAAGAACGCGTCGGCGTCGAGATGGGCGATGAGCGGAAGAGCGGCCATGGACGCCACGGATTACACGGAACGGCGCCGAGATCAACGCCGGGAAAAGCGGTAGGGCGAGTCGTCCCGACGAGCCGGGCGGCCCAGCCGGATAATTCGCCCTGCCCTACCCGCTCAAAACCTGAATTTTGCGATCCGCAGATGCTTCTTTACGTCCTCGCCGGCGTGCTTCTCCACGAGGGCGCTCAGGGCCTCCGGATCGACCGACGTCGAGACCACGACCAGTTCCTTGCCGCTGACCACAGCCAGGCAGATATCAACCGGGCCGGTTTCCTTCATGTCGGTCGGGATATAAATCAGCACCGTGTCGTCGTTGTCGACCACGCCCACCATCCGCGTCCAGCCGCGTTTCTGCATGGCCCGGTCGGTTTCGGTGAAAAGCTCCTCGCGCGACCAGGTGACATCCTTGGCGGAGCGCTCGTAAACACCCACGCTGGCGTGTCTGACCGCCCGGAGGGCCAACCGGGCATCGTCAATGTCCTTGTGATGCACGAAGCTCAGTCCCTGCCGGATCGCGCCCAAGGTGATACCGCCGACGCTCACCTGAACCTTGGTGTCCCAGCCGGCATGCGTGGCGTCCATCACATGCCCGCGCAGGACCCGCACATCACGATCCAGGGTCAGGAAACTGGCCGCGACGAGCCCCAGCAGGACAAAGGGCGTGAGGCAGATGCCGGCGGCGAGGAACACCCACCGCCAGACATGACGGCGGGGTGCGGAAGCTTGCGGGACGGAGGTATTCATAAAGGAAGAAATTGGAGTTAGGAATTATGAAGGATGAAGGCAGATGATCTGACGCGGATTATTTCTTCCTTCATCATTCTGCCTTCTTCCTTCGCGCGCTGCGCGCTCAGACCTCCTTGCCCTGTTTCTTCGCCTCGATCTTCAGGTGCACCTTCTTGAGCGGGTCGATGTCGAACTTGTCCGCGATCTTCGCGATCTGGTCGGCGTTGATGTTGCCGACGATGTTCACGAAGACGGCCTCGCCCTTTCGGTCGATCACGGTGACGACCAGGCCGTCGATGGATTCCTCGCCGCGCTGCTTGACGTGGATGTCGACATTGTCGCCGTCGTTCTTCTCGCGGACGGTGACCATCTTCGTCCAGCCCTGCGTCTCGAGCTTGCGGCGGACCGACTCGATCTGCTCGATGGTGGCGGCCCGGTTGGAGTCGTCCATGCCGACAACGTTGACCCGGATGCTCTTGAGGCCGCGGATCAGCTCGGCGGTCTCGGGCTCGTGGCGGGCGGCGATGCGCGCGGCGAACTTGAGCATGGCCGTGGAAAGATTGACCTCGACGAATTGGCCCTGGGCGGACGGCATCAGCTGGCCGATGTCGATGGCGCCGGAATCGGTTTCGGCGGCGGAGGCGATCGTGGTCAAAGCCAGCGACAGCGTCGCGGCAGCGAGGGAGGAGCGGAGCAGATTTTTCATGGGGAGTTGGGTTGGAGGGACGTTGCGACACCTCCAACACACGCCCGCACCCGGTGAAGTTGCAGGAATGTCCGGTTGTCCGCTCAAGAAGTCGGGGCGACGGGCCGATAGGTCCGTATGGCCCATCTGGTCAGGTTGCTCTGCCTGCTGCTCGCCGGTATCGCCCTGAGCGGTTGTGCCGACCAGCGCTTCGGCATGCCCACGGTCAAGCTTCGCTATGACACGACGATCGAACGACGCGCCACGCTGTCCTCCCTGCGCCGGGCCTGGGCGGACCGCCCCGCGGATATCTGCTCCGAGGGCAACCTCTACGAACGCGGTCTGCTCAACCGGGCCGCGTTTTTCGGCCGCAAGATCAAGGACACGGAGACCTACCGGCCCGCCTGCGACTTCTGGATGGAGTGCGTGCGCGAGCACATCGCCCGCTACGAGGAGGACGCCCACCAGTTCCGGAACTAGCCGCGCAGGGCCACCCCGGTGAGCGAGCGCGGCACCTGCGCCAGCCCGGCCACCGGTCCGGCATGGACAATCTCACCGCCGTCGGGCCCGCCGCCCGGTCCGAGGTCGATCACCCAGTCGGCCAGCCGGATGACGTCCAGGTTGTGCTCGATGACCACGAGGGTGTTGCCCGCGTCGCGCAGCTTGAAGAGCAGGTCCATCAACCGCTGGATGTCGGTCCAGTGCAGGCCGGTCGTCGGTTCGTCGAGGATGTAGAGCGTGGTCCCCTGCTCGCGCTTGCTCAACTCCAGCGAGAGCTTGATGCGCTGCGCCTCGCCGCCCGAGAGCGTCGTCGCCGACTGGCCGAGCTGCAGGTAGCCGAGGCCGACGGCGTCGAGCGTCGCCAGTTTGTCCATGATGCGCGGCACGGCCCGGAACAGCTCCATCGCCTCGCGCACCGTCAGCGCCAGCACGTCGGCGATGCTCTTGCCGTGGAAGCGCACCTCGAGCGTCTCGCGATTGAACCGCCGGCCGTCGCAGCTCGGGCACGGCGCGTAGGCGTCGGCCATGAACTGCATGTCGAGCCGGATCTGCCCGTCGCCCTGGCACCGCTCGCAGCGCCCGCCCCGCACGTTGAAGCTGAAGCGGTTCGCCTTGTAGCCGCGCACCTTCGCCAGCGGCAGCTTGGCGAACAGGTCGCGCAACAGGTCGAGCAAGCCGACGTAGCTCGCCGGATTCGAGCGCGGGCTCCGGCCGATCGGCTCCTGGTCCACGACGACGGCCTTCTCAAAATGGTCCAGCCCGGTGAGCCCGCGATGGCGGCCGGGCAGCGTCTTGGCGCCGTTGAGCTTCCGGGCTGCGGCCGTGGCGAGGATGTCGTTCACGAGCGAACTCTTGCCCGAGCCCGACACCCCCGTGACACAGGTGAGCAAGCCGACCGGAAAGCCCGCCTCGAT
>JAQSDJ010000183.1 GCA_029945855.1 Lacunisphaera sp. | reverse complement strand
CCGCACCTGGAATACGCCCAGGTCCGGCTCGGCCACAACGGCAACCGGGGCAATGCCGCCGGCATGCTCGACGCGCGCGACTTCGCCTCGGTCATCGACGCCCTGCGCCTGCTGGAAGGTTCACCCGCCCTCACCCCGGACGAAGCAAAGGAGGTCCGCCACTGGTTCACCGCCTATCTGCAATGGTTCACCACCGCGAAGATCGCCCTGCAGGAGCGCGCCGCTAAAAACAACCACGGCACCTGGTATTTCGCGCAAGCCATTCCGATCGCCCGCTATGTCGGCCGCGACGACCTCGCCCGCCAACTGGTGCGGGAAGACCAGGCACTCCTCGCCCGCCAGCTCAAGCCCGACGGCAGCCAGCCCGAGGAAATCCGCCGCGTCGACGGACTCGGTTACAGCGTGTTCAACCTGGAGGCTCACGCCCGCGTCGCCCGCCACGCCGCCGGCCTCGGCCTCGACCTGTGGAATTACACCGCGCCCAACGGCGCCGGCCTGCGCGCCGCGCTCGAGTTCCTGCGACCCTACAACCACGCGCCCGAGCAATGGCCCACCTCGCAGAAGGAAAAGCTGCGCCCCGGTTTCCTCGACGCCCTGCTCCGCGAAGCCGCCCAGCCGCCGGTGCCCGCCGCCACGCCTTGAAGAAGGGATTGTCATTCCGCGCGCCACGCAGAATGACTGACGCGTGATGCCTAGACCGATCGCCATGCTTCGACTCCTCCTCCTCCTCTTCGCCCTCGTGACCGCGATCGGCGCCCGCGCCGCCGAGGTCGACGCCCCGCCCCCGACGCAGGCGGACATCCCCTACGGCCCGCACGAACGCCACCGGCTCGACCTGTGGCTGCCGGCCACCCAGACACCGGCCCCGCTGGTCGTCTATATCCACGGCGGCTGCTTCACCGAGGGCGACAAGGCCTCGGCCCGCGAGCAGAAGCTCATCCAGCAATGCCTCGACGCGGGCGTGGCCTACGCCGCCGTGAACTACCGTTATCTCGCCCCCGGCGTGCCGATCCAGGCGATTTTGCGCGATTGCGCCCGCGCCATCCAATTTCTCCGCAGCCAGGCTCCCGGCTGGAAGCTCGATCCGGCCCGCGTGGCCGCCTACGGCTCCTCGGCGGGCGCGGGCACGTCGCTCTGGCTCGCCTTCCACGACGACCTGGCCGATCCGAAAAATGCCGACCCCGTCCTGCGCGAATCCACCCGCGTGACCTGCGCGGTCGCCCTCTCGACGCAAGCCTCCTACAATTTCGTCCGGTGGGTCGAGATCTTCGGCGCCGAGACGGTGAGCCGCTACGGCCAGAGCTACCAATCGCCCGGTCTCTACGGTTTCGCCAGCCGCGGGGACCTGCTGGGGGCCGCCGGCCAGGCCGTGCTCGCCGATTGCGACATGCTCGCGCTCCTCTCCCCCGACGACCCGCCGGTTTTTCTCCAAAACCGGCGGCCGGCCGGGGATGTCACCAACCACGGTCACTTCCTGCATCATCCGCGACATGCCCAGCTGGTCTACGACCGCGCTCGTGAGCTCGGCGTGACGGTCATCGCCGACCTGCCCGACTACGGCACCAGCCCGCCACCCGGCGGGCCCGGCACGGTGCGGGATTTTCTATTTAAGCAGCTGCGGGTCACCCGGCCCTGAGTCATCAGGCGATTGAAATGGGTGGAACCGGCCCTTCCGCCGTTGCCAAGGCTATGGCGGACAAGCCGGACCGGTTTTCTCTGCGCACATCAAACAACCCGTCCGGCCACGTTTCCCCCATTGGGATCAATAAGAAGGCCGCCCGTTGTCGGACGGCCTTCCCTTATGGGGGTGACCCTGTGCCCCGTCAGAATTTGGTGCTCACGCTCAGGATGACACGGCCGGGCTGGCCGCGCGACTGGTTGGCGTTGTAGTATTGCGTATCCGCGACGTTTTTCCACGCGAGCGCGCCGGACCAGTTGGCACCGGCCATCTTCCAGTCGCGGCCGATCGTCACGTCGTAGATCGTGCTGGCCTCGAGGAAGAGCGTCGGGTTGGCGGTGCGCTGGCCCTTGTCTCCCGTGTGGACGAAGCCGGCGCCGACCCACCAGCCGTCGAGCGAACCCTTGTTGAAGCTATAGCGGGTCCAGAGCGTGGCGAGGCGCTCGGCCGAACCCTCGGGCACGGCATTCAGGATGAGGTCCTTGGCCTCGTTGTAGGCGGCGACATAGGCGGCCTGCACCGTTGCGTCCGTCGAATAGTTGATGATCGGCGGGAACGTGCCCTTGATGGTCTTGATGTCCATCAGGCTCAGCGTCGCGTAGACCTGCCAGTTGTCCAAGGGCGACCACGTGAGCTCGAGCTCCACGCCCTCGCTCTGGTCGACCGTGCCTTGCCGCGTGATGGTCGGGAAGGTGCCATCGACCGCCGTCTCGCGGAAACGCAACACGCGGTTCTCGCGCTCGAGATGGAAAGCCGAAATCGTCGACGACACGCGGCCGTTGAGGAAATCGGTCTTGAGCCCGATCTCGTAGCCGCTGCCGGTGGTGGGCTCGGCGGGCTCGGAGATGGTCACACGGTTGTCGGGTCCCGAAGGCAGCGCGGGATTATAGGCCGGGTTGAACGAGGTGAGGCTGCGGTCCTCGATGAAGAACGACTCGGAGTAGCTGGCGAACAGGAGCAGGTCGCGGCGGAGCTTGTAGCCGACGCCGAACTGCGGCGTGGTCTTGGTGGCCTCGAACTTGTCGCCCACCACCGCGGCGCCCGCGGGCGTGGTCGTGGTCGGCAGCAGGTTGGTGTTGATGGTCCAGGTGGTGTTGTAGCGCGCGCCGCCGATCAAGATCAGGCGCTCGTCAAACAAGCTGGCGGTGAGCACACCATAGAGCGCGCTCTCCTCGCCCTCGGCGTCGTTGTAGGAATTGATGCCCGGGATGGTGTCGACGTTGTAGTCGTCGGTATTCACCCAGGTGGATCGGTCGTTGTAGTTCCAGGGCTGGAAGTGCTGGTTGGGGGCGGTGGCCGAGTTGGCGACGCCGGCGGCCGGGGCGGCCGTGCTCTCGCGGCGAAAGCTGCCGGTGCCGACCTCGCTGAGGTAGCCGCCGAAGAGGGGCTTCACGATGACGGCGCCGAGTTCGAGCTTGCCGGCGAGTTCGACCTGGTAGGAGGTCGAGTCGCCCATGGATTCCTCGAGACGTTTGCGGCGCGTGAGAACCGCGGTGGCGGTCTTTGCCGGGTCGGCGAGGACGGCGCCGGGATTCGCGCGCAGTTCGTCGCGGAAGGTGAAGCGGCTCTGGCCCGCGGTGGCGAGGTAGGCGGCGGCGGGCGTGACCGTGAACTCCGCGAGACCGGTCAGCTTGTTGCTGATCTTGAATTCATTCCAGCCGAAGTTGGCACGCGCGCGCCAGTTCGAGCCGAGCTTCACGTTCAGCTCCGCGTTGATCGAGTCGAAGTCCGACATGCGATAGTCGCCGCGGCCGACGTAATTGAAGTCCGCGGGCAGCGGGGGATAGTTGAGGAAGCCGAGATTGAGGTTGCCGACATCGACATAGGCCTGGGCCCGGGCGCGATCGGTGAGCACCGGGTAGTTCGTCGCGGAGGCGGAATTGAAGCCCGCGATGGAGAGGTTGGGGCTCATCCCGACCAGCGGCGTCTGCGCCCGGTCATAGGTCTCGAACTCGACGATGAGGGAGACGTTCTCCATCGGCTTCACCTCCATGCTGCCGGCGAGCAGCTGCGAATCACCGCCGCTGGGATTGGCCCACGCCAGCGAGTTTTCATAGGCCCCGATGAGGCGCACGTTGAATTTACCGTCCGCCATCGTCCGGTTCACGTCGAGGTCGGTGCGCCAGAAGTTGTCCGTGCCGGCCTGCACCTTGACCTTCACGAAATCCTTGTTCGTCGCGCGCTTGGTGATGTAGTTCACCGACCCGCCGGGTGTGATCTGGCCGTAGAGGAGCGAGGCCGGGCCCTTGACGACCTCGACGCGCTGGACGTTGCCGGCGTCGACGTAGCGGTTGCCGACGAAACCGTTGCGCTGTGGCGTCACGTCGCCGTCAAAACCGCGGATCGAGAAACGGTTGTTGCCCTGGGTGAATTCCTTGGCGCCGCTGGTCACGCCGGGGGCGTAGTTCACGACGTCGAGCAGCTCGAGCGCGCCGATGTCGTCGATGAATTGCTCGGTGAACGCGCTGATCGAGAACGGCAGGTCCTTGATCGGGGTGTCGATGCGGGTGGCCGACACCGAGTTGCCGGCCAGGTAACCCTTGTCGAGGTTGGTCGAGACCGTGAAGGTCGGCAGGGTGATGGTCTCGGCGACAGCCGGCGGGGTGGCCGGAGTCTGGGCGGCGGCCCGGAGGGCAAGCAGGGCGAGGCCACAGAGGCCGGTGGCCCGGGCTCGTTGGAATGCGACGGAGTGACGGATGTTCATACGCGTAGGGGTTGGGGTTCAGGTTCCTAATAGTTATCACAATTATCATTTATCAAGCCTTTTTCGCTCTATGTTATTACTCATTATTATCAGACCGGGTTAATAAATCGCGACCGACCGTGACCGCGTCCGCCGGCCGGCCGGCCGGGCAAAAGATTTTGAAGGACTCCGCCGGGGCGCGGTGTTATGCTGCATACCGTCAGCCTCTCTTGCCGCCATGAACACCCCCCCTGATCCGCTGGATCCCCTGCTCGACCGGTGGAAAGACCTCCCGGAACCCCCGCCGCGGCTCGCCGCCGAAGTCTGGCGCCGCATCGCCCACTCCGGCGAGGAGTCCGCCCCCGTCATCCCCTGGTGGAACCCGCTCGCGGCCTGGTTCGCCCGGCCGCCCTTCGCGGTGCTCTTCATCGCCAGTTGCGCCCTTCTCGGGCTTTTCCTGGCCGAGGTCCGCCTCAACCGCCTGGAGAACGAACGCAGCGCCCAACTGGCCCGGAGCTACCTGCAGCTGATCGATCCCCTGCTCACGGAACGGAACGAGCCCCCCCGCACATGAAACGTGCCCTCCTCACCATCGCCCTGGGCCTCGCGGTCGGCCTCGGCATCCACCTGGCCTATTTCCAGCTGCGCCGCCCTGCCACCACGAACACTCTGGAGGACCGGCTGGCCTGGATGAAATCCGAGCTGCAGCTCACCGAGGCCCAGTTCGCCCGAGTCCGGGACATCCACCAGGCCTCGGGCCCGCGGCTGAATGCCATCGCCGCCCAGGCGGCCGGCCTGCAGGCGGAGTTCATGGTCTTTGAGCAGCTCCGCCGGGCGGAGGACCGCGTGGATTTCCTCGAGTTTGCCCGTTACGTCGAACTCCGTCGCCGCCTGAGCAGCGAAGGCCGCGACTCGACCCGCCAGCTCGTGCTCGCCGCGGCCGCGGTCATGACCCCACAGCAGCGCGAGCGCTACATCCGCCTGGTCGAGACCGATGCCCCCCTTGCCCCTCTCTCCTCCGATTGATGCGCCGGCCCCGCGCGTTGTGCCCACCCCCTCCCCAGCCGACGACCACGCCAGCCTGCTTGCGCTCCAGCAGGGCGAAGCGGTGGCGTTGAACCGCCTGATCGGTCGCTGGCAGCGGCCCTTGCACAGCTTTGCCTACCGCTACGTGCAGAACACCGCGGACGCCCACGATCTCGTGGCCGAGACCTTTGTGCGTCTCTACCAGCACCGTCACCGGCTGCGCCCGGACACCAAGCTCAGCGCGTGGCTCTTCACCACCCTGACCAATCTCTGCCACAACCATCACCGGTGGCAGCGCCGTCATCCCACCGTCGCCTTCGCCGTGGCGGCCGATGGCCGGGCCGACGGTGACGTTCCCCCCGCGCACTTCGAACCGGCCAGCGATGCCCCCGCTCCCGCCGCGATCCTCGAGCAGGACGAGACCCTGGCCGCGGTGCGCGCGGCCATCGACCACCTGCCGCATGACCTGAAGGTGACCCTGTTGCTCCATCATTACGATCAGCTCTCCTATCAGGAGATCGGTAACATCACCGGCTGCTCATCGCGAGGCGTCGAGACCCGGCTCTATCGCGCCCGCCGCTTGCTGCGGGATCGTCTGGCCGGCTTGTTGAACGAATCGCCCCGCTGAGCGGGAGTTTGGCAGTTGTGGGTGGTTGCCCGCTGATTCCGAACGGCCAGAGGCTAACAACAAGGGGCCACGCGCCTGCAACTGCCGGCGCCAAAACTATGAAACGCGCCCCCAAAAGCGCGTTTCATGCCAAACCAACCGGTCATCCCGGCTCAATTCTTCGGCACGAAATTGAACTGCTGCGTCGCGAGCACCAGCACCGGCCGACCCTTGACCGTGGGCGGATCAAAGCGCCATTGCCGGACGGCATCCAGTGCACTGGCGGCATACACACTGCCCGCTTCATCCCGCGATACGGCCGGCAGGCGGACCTGGCCCTGCTCATCAATGTAGAACTCCACATTCACGGTGTGCTTGTATCTTGCGTGCGGGCCGGGCGCCGGCGTATCCGGGTTCACCACATGAATGGGCGTGGGGATCCGGTCGAGTTCGCGCAGGGCGTGGGTCCGGTAGACATAACTGCCCTGGAGCAATTCATCCATCCGGTTGAGCATGGCTTCCGCCCCGACGAAGTTCACCACCACGCCGGTGCGCGAGAAATCAAAGCGCAACTCCCGGATCGAGGACCAGGGCCGGCCCTGATGGAGCGGCGGCACGTATTGCCACTGCCGCACCAGTTCCACGGCGGTGTCGGCGAATTCCTTGCGCGAATACCCGGTGACGATCAAGTCGCCCAGCTTGCCGTTCTCATCCACGTCGATCGCCACCCGCGCGTTACCGTTCAGCACCGGCCCGTGCAGCAGGGCCAGGGGGAAGCTCGGCTCGACGGTCCGGATGATCTGGAGGGAACTCCGGTCACCCGGGTTCGGATCCATCTGGGCCCCGGCGGGAACAACGAGTAGCAAGGCGGTGCAAACGAGGGGCAGGAGGGGATTTTTCATGGGAGGAGGATTTGCCCAGTATAACACCTGCCGGCCGGCCAACCCTTCAAGCGGCGTCAAAAATACCGGCCCGGCCGGGGCAGCCCGGCGGAACCCGGGAAAATCGCGTCTTTTGCTTATTTTCGTTGACGTTCATTTTGTCCGCTTTTTTAGCTTATATCGAAACGTGCCCCCCGCTGCCCCAAAGTTCGACTTTTCCGTGCTGCGCCGACTCCGCGAGCAGCATGACCTGACCCTGGCCAATCTTTCCGAGACCTCGGGCGTGTCAGCCGGCGTCATTTCCAAGCTCGAGCGCAATCAGCAGTCCGCCGAGCTCGACACGCTCTACCGTCTCGCGCGGGCCTTCGGCATGAGCGCCACCGACCTCCTGGCCCTGGCCGAGTCGCCGCTCGCCCACCGCACCGAGGAAAAATCCTACCGCTCAGGCGAATTCAAGTTCCGCCAGGTGAAATATGCCAACGCCGTCGCCCTCCTCGGCTCGGCCCCCGCCGGCGCCAAGGTCTCGCGCCCCGAGATCCACCACGACGACACCGAGGTCTGCTGGGTCACCACCGGCAAGCTGCGCCTCAGCCTCCCGCACGAGGATTGCGTGCTCGCCGCCGGCGAGAGCATCCAGTTCGACGCCATCCAGCAGCACACCTACGAGGCCCTCGCCGACTGCGAGTTCGTGATTTTGCACCTGCGCAAGGACAAGCGATATTGACTTTTGCGTGGGCCAGCGGGCTTGCTCGCGCCACCCACCCTGCGCGACCAAGGTCGCAGCCCACCAAACCAACACTTCCTCATGAAAGTTGATCAAGCCCTGACCCCCGCCGCCCTCACCCCCGCCCTCGCCAATTTCTGGCAGGTCTCCGGCGACAAGCTCAACCTCACCCACCGCGACTACGACCCCGCGAAGGGCGCGCCGGTCTTCACGGTCGCCGGCCAATACACCGCCCGCGGCTGGACCGAATGGACCGAGGGCTTCCTGTATGGTTCCGACCTGCTGCAGTTCGACGCCACCGGCGACGCCTCCTTCGCCGCGCGCGGTTCAAAATACACCGTCGCCCGCATGGCCTCGCACGTCAGCCACGTCGGCGTCCACGACCACGGCTTCAACAACCTGAGCACCTACGGCAACTGGCTGCGCCTCCAGCGTGAGGGCAAGCTCGCCGCCGACCAGCTCGACATGTGCGAGCTCGCCCTCAAGGCCTCCGGCGCCGTCCAGGCCTCCCGCTGGTCCACCATCAACGGCGGCGGCGGCTACATCTACTCTTTCAACGGCCCGCACTCCCTCTTCGTCGACACCATCCGCTCCGTCCGCATCCTCATGGTCGCGCATAAACTCGGCCACCGCCTGATGGGCGAGAATGACGCCGCGTTCTCCCTCCTCGACCGCGGCCTGCAGCACATCGAGGCCACGGCGAAATATTCCATCTACTACGGCGAGGGCCGCGACAGCTACGACGTGCCCGCCGAGCGCGGCCGCACGACCCACGAGGCCATCTTCAACCGCAACGACGGACGTTTCCGCTGCCCCAACTCCCAGCAGGGTTTCTCCGGCTTCACCACCTGGACGCGCGGCCTCTCCTGGGCCATGGTCGGTTTCGCCGAGGAACTCGAATTCCTGAAAACCGTCTCCGACGCCGACCTCGCGCCGCTCGGCGGCCGCGCCAAATGGGAAACCCTTCTGCTCAAGGGGGCCAAGGCCACCTGCGACTGGTATATCGCCAACACCGCGCTTGACGGCATCCCCTACTGGGACGGCGGCGCACCCAATCTCCACCAGCTCGGCGACTGGCGCACGCGCAACGCCGAGCCCTTCAACGACCACGAGCCGGTCGACAGTTCCGCCGCCGCCATCGGCGTGCAAGGCCTGCTCCGCCTCGGCCATTACCTCGGCGAGAACACCGCCGAGGGTAAAAGATACTGGCAGGCCGGCCTCACCACAATGCGCACGCTCCTCGCCGCGCCCTACCTTGGCACCGCGCCCGACCACCAGGGCCTGCTCCTCCACTCCGTCTACCACCGCCCGAACGGTTGGGACCACATCCCCGCCGGCCAAAAGGTCCCGTGCGGCGAAGCCTGCATGTGGGGCGACTACCACCTCCGCGAAGCCGCGCTGTATCTGCAGCGCGTCATCAAGAACGAAAAATACTACACCTTCTTCGGCTGCCTCAGCTGATTTAAACACAGAGGACGCAGAGAACACAGAGCCTTGTAATCTTTCCTCCGAGTCCTCTGCGAACTCTGTGTTAAAAAATCTTTCTGCTCCATGAATCCTTCTGCCCCCCTTCCCGATCTTTCCCGCCTCTGCATCCACACGATCACCACCAAGCCGTGGGCGATCGAGACCTCCGCCAAAAAGTTCGCCGCGGCGGGCGTGAAAGGCATCACCGTCTGGCGCGATACCCTCGCCGGCCGTGACATCGCCAAGACCGGCCAAATGATTCGCGACCACGGCCTCTCCGTCGTCTCGCTCTGCCGCGGAGGCTTCTTCCCGGGAAAAAGCGCCGTCGATCGCCAGAAGGCCATCGACGACAACCGCCTCGCCATCTCCGAGGCCCACGCCCTCGGCGCGCCGCTCATTGTGCTCGTCTGCGGCGCCGTCCCCGGCCAGTCGCTCACCGAATCGCGCAAACAGATCCAGGACGGCATCGCCGCCCTTCTCCCCGACTGCCAGGCCGCCGGCGTGAAGCTCGCCATCGAGCCGCTCCACCCGATGTATGCCGACTCCCGTTCGGCCGTGAACACTCTCGGCCAGGCCAACAACCTGGTCGAGGCCATCAAGTCGCCGCTGATCGGCGTCGCCGTCGACGTCTACCATCTCTGGTGGGATCCGGCGCTCGAGGCCGAGATCGCCCGCTGCGGCAAACTGCAGGCCCTCTTCGCCTACCACGTCTGCGACTGGCGCACGCCCACCATCGACCTCCTCAACGACCGCGGCCTCATGGGCGAAGGCTGCATTCCCCTCCGCCAGATCCGCGCCTGGGTCGAGGCCACCGGCTTCAAGGGCTTTAACGAAGTCGAAGTCTTCAGCACCCGCCTCTGGGCCGGTGATCAGGACGACTACCTCAAAAAGATCGTCCAAGCCTACAAGGACCACGCCTGAGCCAATCGTTCTCGTTCTCTTAATCTTAATCCTCATCCCGAGATTACGAGAAAGAGCATGAGAACGAGCCAAACCCACCAAACCACTGCCCGCTAATCCCACGAATAACACTAATCCGGCCCTATCTCATTCGCGTCGATTCGCGTAATTCGCGGGCCATAACTTCTTCCCAAAATGAAAACTCACAAAATCGGCATCATCATGAACGGCGTCACGGGACGCATGGGCACCAACCAGCATCTCATCCGCTCGATCAAGGCCATCATTGATCAGGGCGGCGTGAAGCTCTCCGACTCCGAGGTCATCATGCCCGACCCCGTCCTCGTCGGCCGTAGCGAGTCCAAGCTGCAGGCTCTCGCCGCCCGCACCGGCGTCACCCGCATCTCGACCAATCTCGACGCCGAGCTGGCGAATCCCGCCAACCAGATCTACTTCGACGCCACCCTCACCGGCCAGCGCCCCATCGGCGTTCGCAAGGCCATCGCCGCAAAGAAACACATCTACTGCGAGAAGCCCACCGCCACCACCTCCGCCGAGGCCCTCGCCCTCGCCAAGGAAGTCACCGCCGCCGGCCTCAAGAACGGCGTCGTGCAGGACAAGCTCTGGCTGCCCGGCCTCGTGAAACTGAAATACCTCATCGACACCGGCTTCTTCGGGAAAATCCTCTCCGTCCGCGGCGAGTTCGGCTACTGGGTCTTCACCGGCGAGCACGAGAAGCTCCAGCGCCCGTCGTGGAACTACCGCAAGGAGGACGACGGCGGCATCATCGTCGACATGCTCTGCCACTGGCAGTATGTCATCCAGAATCTCTTCGGCGAGGTGAAGAGCCTCACCTGCCTCGGCGCCACGCACATTCCCACCCGCTGGGACGAGGCCGGCAAGCCTTACAAGTGCACCGCCGACGACTCCGCCTACGCGACCTTCGAGCTCGCGAACGGCATCATCTGCCACTTCAACTCCTCGTGGGATGTCCGCGTCGACCGCGACGACCTCCTCACGCTCCAGGTGGACGGCACGATGGGTTCCGCCGTCGCCGGTCTGCGCGACTGCAAGGCCCAGAGCCTCGCCGCCACACCGCGCTGCGTCTGGAATCCCGACATCGACAGCCCGGTCAAGTTCAAGGAAGGCTGGGTGCGCGTCCCCGACCAGGGCGCCTACGACAACGCCTTCAAGGTCGAGTGGGAACTTTTCCTCAAGCACGTCGTCACCGGCTCGCCGTTCCAGTGGGACCTTTTCCAGGGCGCCAAGGGCGTGCAGCTCGCCGAACTCGGCCTGAAGTCCTGGGCCGAACGCAAGTGGGTCGACGTCCCGGTCCTGAAGTAAGAAACCTCCCGCTAATTACGCGAATAGCACGAATTGAAATCACTCTGATCCATTCGCGTCGATTCGCGTAATTCGCGGGCAAAAACTCTCCTCCTCATGTCTAAAGTAGCTCTCGTCACCGGTGGTTCACGCGGCATCGGCTTCGGCATCGCCGAAAAGCTCGCCGCCGAGAAATGGGATATCGTCATCAACGGCGTCCGCGAGGAATCCGCCGTCACCGAACCCCTCGCGAAATTGCGCAGCTACGGCGTGCGCGTGGGATATGCCCGCGGAGACGTCGGCTCCGCCGAAGGCCGCGCCAGCATCATTGCAGCAACGAAAGCCTTCCTCGCGGCTTCGCCTGATGCTGCCGGGATCGATCCTACTCGCTACCCGCTACTCGCTACTCGCTCCTTCGTGCTCGTGAACAATGCCGGCGTCGCGCCGAAAGTCCGCGCCGACCTCCTCGAAACCTCCGAAGAGTCCTACGACTACGTGGTGAACACCAACCTCCGCGGCGTCTTCTTCCTCACCCAGGCCTTCGCCCGCGACATGGTCGCCGCGAAAAAGGCCGACCCGAAGTTCGCCGCGTTCATCATCAACATCACGTCGATCTCCGCGACGGTGGTCTCGATCAACCGCGGCGAATACTGCATCGCCAAAGCCGGCCTGAGCATGATGTCCCAGCTCTTCGCCACGAGACTCGGCCCCGACGGCATCCCCGTCTACGAAGTCCGCCCCGGCGTCATCAAGACCGACATGACCGCCGGCGTGACCGAGAAATACGATAAACTCATCGCCGGCGGCCTGAACATCCAACCCCGCTGGGGTTATCCGGAAGACGTCGGCAAAGCCGTCGCAGCCTTATCTCGCGGCGACTTCCCGTTCTCGACCGGCCAAGTCGTGATGGTAGACGGCGGTCTAGTTATTCCGAGACTTTGATATTTTGGCCAAGCGTGCCGAGCGAAGAGCTACTCCGTAAATTTCTTCACAGCCTCTATATATTCGTAAGGCACTCTAAATGCCGACGAACCGAAACTTCCGTGTCCCCAAGCTTGGCCATATCCTTGTATCTCGGCTTTCAGCGCATCCACACTTTGAAAGTCCTTCACGTTTTTGATTGGGAATTGGTCTACAATGTCGTTCAGCGACAATGGGCTTACTGCACTACCAGAAATCACGAGACATAGCATCCAAACGAAAACGCGCTCATCTTCGAAAAGCAATGTGCCACCTTCTGGCGCAAGAAGCTGAAGTCGATAAGGCGGCGGATCGCCCGCAACGGCTGATCGGCACGGATGCGCCGGTCCAGATCAACCTGATAACTGAACATCTCTTTCTCCCCTTCTTGTATGCCCGTCATATTGCTGAAGTCAGACGCACGCTCCTTCCACGTGTTCAATCAGGCCGGGTGATTTGGGCAACACGCCCTCGACAATTGACAAGCCGGTCAGTCACGTCGCCGCACCCGTGAGCCGTTGATTCCTGTTTGCCCGCCGGGCCTCGGGCGCACAGTCTCCCCGCATGCCCAAGGCACTCCCCACGCTCGAGGAATTCCTCGCCGGCCTCCCCGCGGAGCGCCGCGCCACGATGACGACCGTGCATCAGGCCATCCGCAAGGCCGTGCCGAAGCTCGCGCCGTTCATGACCTCCGGCATGGGACCGTCGCCCCTCATCGGCTACGGCAAGTATCACTACAGGTCGGCCAGCGGCCGCGAAGGCGACTGGTTCACGATCGGACTCGCCGCGGGGAAAAGCGGCTACGCCCTCCATATCTGTGTCGGCGGCGAAGGCGGCTACCTCGTCGAGCAGAATGCCGCGAAGCTCGGCCAGATGAAGACCGGCCGCAGTTGCATCAACTTCCAGAAACTCGAGAACCTGAAGCTCGACGCCACGATGGCGCTCGTGAAACAGGCCGCGAAATCCGGGGGCATCAACGCCGTGGCCTGATCAAGCGCCGGATAGGGTCAGGTCGAGTATGCTGCGGTCCACCGACCAACTCCGGACTTGGCTCCAGGCCGGCCGCAGCTACGTTTCCCGCCCGGGCCGCAGCAATCCATCCCGGCCATGCCCGAATCGCCCGACCCCGACTAGGTTGAATTCCTGAGGGCGTGATCCGCGGGGAGGTTGGTTCCGGACCAGGCTTTTTCCCATGTGGTCGGTGCCGCCGGATCTTTCCAGAAGGCATCATTCGCCGGCAGGCCGAGCGGCAGGAACGCGGCCGTGCACAAATAAAGGCTGCCGGTGGAAATATAGCGCTCGGCCAGCGCAGGCTGGTGGCCGGCGAGACCGAGCCGCAGCCAGCCGTGATCGTCAAACGTGTCCGGCGCGCCGAGCGTCCGGCGAATGACCGCCGTGAGAGCACACCGGACCTGCGCCGGTGTGATCTCCGCGGGCAGTTGCCGGCGCAGGGCGGCGAGGGCGAGCCCTTGCATCGCGCCGCCGCGGTAGACGATGGATCGCCCGAGCACCGGGAACGAACCGTCCGGCGCGATCAGCCGCTCCTGCACGGCGGCAAAGCGCGTGAGCCGGGCCCGGGCCTTCGTGCGCAGGTCGCCCCACTCGGCTGCCTCGTCGCCGACGACATCGAGCACCTCGACCAACATCGGGTGAATGACGTAGGCATTGTAGTAGTCGGTGTGAAATTCCGCCCCGTCGCCATACCAACCGTCGCCCGCATACCATTGGCCCATCTGCCGCAAGCCGTCGAACAACCGGGCGTCGTCGCGCGCTTCGCCGGCGCGCTGCAGGCAGGCCTCGACCATCGAGGCGAACAGCACCCAGTTGCTGGCGCCCGGCTTGATGGGGCGGGTTGCCTTCAGCGCGGCGATGACGTTGCCACGAACGCGCGCATCCAGTTTCGCCCACAATTGTTGCGGAGCCCGCAACAAGCCTTGGGCGAGGAAGGCGGCATCCACCAGCGGCTGGCCGCCCTTGGAGAAATTCATGAAGTCAGGCGAACGCGGGTCGGTCGCGGCATCCAGCGCCTCGCGTGCCAAGGCGGCGAGCCGGGTGCGTTCGCGACCCTCCGGCGTGTCGTCAGCGGGCAGCTCCAGCCACGGCGCCATCCCGGCCAGCGTGCGGCCCAGCGCCTCGAGATGGGTATACTCCGCGCGCTCCTTCGGATTGGCCGCCTCGACGGGCATTGTCGCCCGGAGTTCGCGCCGCGCCAGGGCGCCGAGCACGGGATCGGCCAGCCTGGCCTGCCAGCGGCACCATTCCGCCCGCACGGTTTCCGGCGCATCCGGTGCTGGCGACACGGCCCCGGCTGTCGCCCTGCTTCCGGGAACGGCCCCGACCAGCCCTGCCGCCGCCATGGTTTTCAGGAATCCGCGCCGTGATTGCATGTCTCCCGACTAGCAGGTCTGCGGCCGCAACCCAAGGGCCGAGATGAGGTGACGCCCGGAACCGGCGACCTCGACGCGACGCGCGATCCATGCAACATGAAGCCACCATGCTGCTGCGCGCCCTGATTGTCTGTGTGTTGATCGCGCTGGCCGAGACCGTCCATGGCATCCTGCGCGTCCGCCTGCTCAACCGCCGGGTCGGCGACCACCGGGCCCGGCAGATCAGCGTGGGCACCGCCTCCCTCATCATCCTCGCGATCGCCTGGCTGACCGTGCGGTGGATCGCGCCGGCTTCAGCGGGCGACGCCCTCGCCGTCGGCGCGCTCTGGCTGGGCGCGATGCTGGCCTTCGAGATCACCCTCGGCCGGCTCGTCTTCCGTGTTTCGTGGGATCGGATTTTCTCAGACTTCGACCTCCGACGCGGCGGCCTGCTCGGGTTTGGCATGCTCATCCTGTTTTTCGCCCCGCTGCTGATGGCGAGAATACGCGGACTCATCTGAACCGTGGCAGCCGGACCGCGGAGCGACGTCCGCACAATACCCCATAGCCAACGCCCATCCCGGTGAATAGGGTGTCAGCGTGTGCTAGTGCTAGGTGTGAGGGCCGTCTAGGGGTAGACGGCCCTTCCTGCGATCCGGCCCTTACTTGATGCCGAGCAGTTCGACCTCGAAGATCAGCACGGAGTTGGCCGGGATCTTGCCGGTGGCACGCGGGCCGTAGGCGATGGCCGGCGGGATGGTGAGCTTCCATTTGTCACCGACCGACATCAGCTGCAGCGCCTCGACCCAGCCCGGGATGACCCCGGTCACGGCAAACTCGATGGGCTCGTTGCGCTCGACGGAGCTGTCGAACACCGTGCCGTCCATCAAGGTGCCGTGGTAGTGCACCTTCACGGTGTCGGTCGTCTTCGGTTTCGGGCCGGTGCCGCTTTTCAACACCTCGTATTGGAGCCCGGAGGCCGTGACTGTCACGCCGGTCTTCGCCTTGTTCTTGGCGAGAAAATCGTTGCAGGCCGCCAGCTGTTTTTCCGCGGCGGCGGCCATCTCGGTGGACACCTTCTGCTGCATGGCCGTGAATGCCGCCTCGATTTCCGCGTCGGGGATGCGGGTCTTGGCGCCGGCGAGTCCGTCCTCGATGCCCGCCAGGAAGGCCGCCTTGTCCACCTGCACCATTTTCTCGCGGCCGAGGCTCGAGCCCATGTTGTAGCCGATGCCATAGCTCACCTTCTGGTCCACCGACTCGATGCCCGGCACGGCGCTGGCGGCCGGCGGTGGGGTGCCGGGCGCGGCGGCGGTTTTGGCCGGCTGCTTGCCGCAGGCGGTAAATGACAGAAGCAGGGCGGCCAGAGCGGCGCGGAGGATGAGGGAGCGATGGTTCATGCGGGTGTAAATGAAATGAATGAGCCGCGAGTGAGAAGGACGTGACGCGGCATGACAAGACCGAGATTAAAGGGGGCGCCGAAAGAGGGTGATGCACCACGGCGGGGTCGCCGCGGCTACTACCCTTCACCAGGAGGCCGGCTGAACGCTACGGCTGCTCCAGCGGCAGCAGCTCGATGTGGCGGAACCAGACCGGGTGACCCTCGGCCTGGAGGGCGAGATGGCCGGAATCGAGCAGCAGGGTGACGCCGGCCGCCAGCAGTTGGCGCACGACCGCCTGACGCTGGGGATCGCCGTCGTTGGGGTCGAGCTGCGGACGCTGGTAGCGCAGCACTTCCTTCCCGTTGATCCGATGGATGACCTCCCGGCTGCCGTGCACCTCGACCTCGACCTTGACCCATTCCTCCGGGGGAAAGGTCGGCGAGGTGGATTGCACGATGTGTTGGGTGACCAGCTTGCCGTCGATCTCCACGTTGGTGCCCGGGGAGCACATGTTGCCCGTGGGCCGGGGCCCCTTGCCCTCATCGGCGAGGAACTGCACCTCCATGCTGACGGGGAACGATTGCTCCAAAATCAGGCTCAGCGGCGATTGGGTGTGGATCATCACGCCGCTGTTGAGATTCGTCCAAACCGGGGCGTCCGGCATCTTCGTGCCGGTAAACCGGTATTCCAGGCGCAGGATATAGTGCGAATAGGCGTTGTTCGAGTAGAGGTGGCCGAACTGGCCGTCGAACCTGGCGTATTGGTCATAGGCCACCTTCAGGGTGCCGTCCTCGACGCGATAGGTGTCCCCGAAATTCTCGCCGAGGGGATGCTTGGTGATCTTGACCGTCCAGCCATCCAGGTTTTTCCCGTTGAACAAGGGGATCCACCGACCCGTTTCGGCAGTATTATCCGCGGCGAAGGCCGGCAGATGGACCGCCAGAAATAGGCCACACAGGGCGAGGATGCTTTGGTTGCGATGGATCATGGTGGGATGGTTGGATGAGTTTTCAGTGACAGGCAGTGCCAAGTCAGGCTGAGCGATACCGGGATCAGGGCGTGAAATCCACGGCGACGAGGCAGACGTCGTCCGGCAGCGATTCGGGTGCTCCCGCCGGCCGCCAGGCCTTCACCTCGGTCAGCAGGCTGTCCAGCAATTGCGGTGTGGGTTGCGCCAGGCGACTGGCGGCGGTGTCCCGCACCCGCGCCTGCCCGAACTCCTCGCCGTCAATCCCCTCGACCTCGAACAGGCCGTCGGTCAGCAGCAGCAGGGTGTCCCCGGCCGCCAGCTGGTGGCTGGTCGCGGTGTAGACGAATTCCGGGATGAGCCCGAGGGCGGGGCCCGGACCCTCGGCGGCGGCGCAGCGCTCCACCCGGCCGG
>JAQSDJ010000182.1 GCA_029945855.1 Lacunisphaera sp. | reverse complement strand
TTCGCCCGCGAGCGCTGGGAGTTCACCGGCCACGTGGCCCGGATGCTCGAACTCGCCGGCACCCCGCGCGCCACCGCCTACCAGGACGCGGAGACGGTCTTCGCGCTCGAAAAGGCTCTGGCGGAAAACGCCAAGCTGCCCGTCGAGCTGCGCGACCGCCTCGCCAATTACAACAAGATGACCGTGGCTGCGGCCGGCGCGGCCTACCCGGGCCTGCCGTTTGCCCAGGTCATCGCCGGGCTGGGAGTGCCCGCCACCGCGCCCGACGTCATCATCGGCCAGCCGAAATTCTTCGAGGGCCTCTCGCAGCTCCTCCAGGAACGTCCGCTCGACGATTGGAAGGTATATCTGCGCTGGCAGCTGCTGAGCGCGAACGCGCCGTTCCTCTCCGACAAGTTCGACGAGGAGAACTTCCGCTTCTCCGGCACCGTGCTCAGCGGCACGCCGCAGCAGGAGCCCCGCTGGCAGCGCGCCGCCAAGGTCGTGGACACCTCGATCGGGGAAGCCCTCGGCCAGCTTTATGTGGAAAAGCATTTTCCGCCCGCGGCCAAGGCGCGGATGGACGAGCTGATCACCAATGTCCGCGCCGTCATGCGCGACCGGCTCGCCGGGCTGGAATGGATGTCCGAGGCCACCCGCCAGAAGGCGCTCGCCAAGTTTGCGCGGTTCGAGCCGATGATCGGCTACCCGGCGGTCTGGCGCGATTACTCCACGGTGGAGATCAAGCGCGATGATTTCCTCGGCAACGTGACCCGCGCCCGGGTCTTCGAGTCCCTCCGGCAGACCGCCCGCGTCGGCCAGAAGGTGGACCGCCGCGAGTGGGGCATGACGCCCCAGACGGTTAACGCCTACTATTCGCCCGTCACCAACCAGATCGTGTTTCCCGCCGGCATCCTCCAGCCGCCGTTCTTCGACTTCAAGCTGGACGACGCGGTCAACTACGGCGCGATCGGCGGGGTCATCGGGCACGAGATCACGCATGGGTTCGACGACCAGGGCCGGCGCTCCGATGCGGACGGCAACCTGACCGACTGGTGGACGCCCGAGGACGAGGCCAAATTCCGCGAGCGCGCCCTGAAGCTGGTGGAGCAGTTCAACCGCTATCAGGCGCTGCCCGGCCTCGCCATCAACGGCCAGCTCTCGCTCGGCGAGAATATCGGCGACCTCGGCGGCACCTCGATCGCCTTCGAGGCGTTGCAGCGCTCGCTGGCCGGCAAGGAGCGCAAGCTCATCGACGGATTCACCCCCGAGCAGCGCTTCTACCTTTCCTGGGCCCAGCAATGGCGCACGAAGTTCCGCGACGACGCGATGCGCATGCAGGTCGCGCGCGGTCCGCACGCCCCCGGCAACTTCCGCGCCTTCGGCCCGCTGGTGAACCAGCAGACCTTCTTCGACGCCTTCGGCATCAAGGAAGGCGACCCGATGTGGCGGAAGCCGGAGGACCGCGCCAAGATCTGGTGAGCAATCTTGTGCCGGGCGGGATCGCTGATCTCGCCTATCCCACCCGACAATGAATTCAACCCGCGTCGCAGGACGCGGGTTTTCCATTTCACGCCGCCGGCGGCTTTGGCAGCAGCTTCGCCACCACGACCAGCAGCACCACGACCACGAGCGCCAGCGCCCCCCAAAGCAGGTAACGATTGTTGATGCGCGCCAGGAGGCTCCCCGCGGCCGCGGGCTGGCCGCCGTCGGCGAGCCGGGCGACGTGGCGGGCGGACGTCAGCAGCTTCACGGCGACGAGGCGGAGGTCATAGCGCGGCGCGGCGGCCTCGACGTTGCCATAAGCAAGCGCGCAGCCGTCGGTCTCCGCGACCTTGAAGACCAGCCGCACCACGGGATGGACCACCTGCGCCGTTCCAAGCGCGATCGCCGGGTTGTCGCCATTGTCGGTCTCGATCCAGAGCGTGTCGGTCTGGGCGCGGCCGGAGAGTTCGAAGAGGCGTGTCTCGGTCACACCCGGTTCCGGCATGCGGCTCCAGGTTCCGTTGGCGAGGTCGATCTCGCGGGTGCGGCCGTCAGTGCCGGTGACCTTTTCATAGATGCGGATTTCGCGGGAAAAGAGCGGCGTCGCGCAGCTCAGCACGAGCCGTTGCAACGGCAGGCCGGCCTGCGGCAGCGTCAGCCGCCACACGCTGAAGCCCGGACGCCTCGCATCCGGCGTGACCGCCGGGGTCAGCGCCAGCGACCGGGCCAGGGCGGGCTTTTCCAGCACGTAGGGGATCTGGTTGCCGTGGCGCAGCAGGCGCACGTCGGCGAAGTCCGGCCGCGCCCGGGCGAGGACCTCGGGATCGAGTTCCAACTCCTGCACACCGGCGCGGCTGAGCTGCACGGTCCGGCGGTAGAGCCAGTCCTTCGTGTCGAGCGGGGCACCGGCGAGCGGCACGTCGGGCAGCGGCGGCTCGGCGAGGGAGTCGCGCGGATGGTAGCCGGGCATCGGTTCCAGCGCGCCCGGCCCGGCGGCGTTGGCGGCGGCGGTGCGCATCTCGCCGGCGAAGGCGGCGAGATCGTAGCGGGGCGCGGTGGCCTGCGGGTTGCCCGAGAGCAGGGTGTAATTACCTGCGACTGGTGCATGAAAGAGCAGATTGACCGGATGCTGCCGCGCCTGGACGCCGTCGAGCGCCAGCGGCGGCGAGTCGCCATTGTGGATGTGCACCAGCAGTTCACGGGTCGGCGGGGCGAAATCCAGCGGCACGGCGAGCTGCGCCTGGGCCGGCGCGCCCTCGAGGGCGACGCGATACACCGTGCCGGCGGCGAGCACGCGCTCGCCGGGGACATCGCCGCGCACCTCGCGGATGGCGACGGTAACGCGCCGCATGAACAACGCGTCCTTGGCTTCGAGCATGAGCTCGGCGAGCGGCACATTCTTGCCGTCGAGCGAGACCGTGAGCACGGTCTCGCCGGCGAATTCATCTCGCCGGGTGATCACCGTGCCGACCGGCACGAGGGCCGGTGGCGTGGCCCGGACCGGCACGGGCTGGACGCTGGCACCGGTGAACTCGACCCGGCGGGAGCGGAAATCAGCCAGCGTCACCCGCACGAAGGCGTAGGGTTTGTCGCGCGGCGGCAGCGCGAGGCGCAGCTGTTCCGCTCCGAACTGGCGGAACACCGGGACGGCGGGGCCGGTGGATTCCCAGGTTTCGCCATCGGCGGAGATCTCGATGTGCGCCGCCTTCAGGAACCAGGGTGCGGCTGTCTCGAGGGTTACGGACTCCGGCAGCTTGGCCGTGCCGGTCTCGATGAGCAGTTGGGTGGAGTCGTTGGTGGTAGTGACGCGGAATGACCGGGGCCGGACCACCTTGGCGGCCACGCATTACGCCGTCTGCCGGTGGTAGGAAAGATCGCGATCAATCAGGTAGGCCGCTTCCCGGCCGGCCGGATCAAGCAACCGCAGGTCGGCGAGCTCCGGCTGGGCTTGGTCGAAGGTCGCGGCCGGCACGGAGAGTTTCACCAGGCCGGGCGCGTTGACGACGACCGGTTGCCGGTGCGTCCACTCGGTCGGGATGACGGCGGCGCCGAGCCGGGCGGAGCCCGCGACGACCAGCAGGCTGAGCAGGCTAAAGCAGGGGCGGGGGAGTCTTTTCATTGCTCGGTTGGAAGCGTTGGTAGGCGAAGGAGGCGAGGATGGCGATGACGGCGACGGCGAAGAGCGCGCCGATGCGGTAAAGGGCCTCGAGCCGGTCGAGGTCGTGGAAGAAGAGCTTGAGCAACGTCACGCTGAGGAGGGCGAGGGCGGCGTAGCGGGCGGCCTTCTGCTTTTTCCAGATGCCGGCGCCCAGCAGGCCGAGGGCGAAGAGCGCCCAGGCGATGGTGTAGGTCATGTCGCGGCCGAAGCTGCCCGAGAACTGGAAGGCGAGGGAACGCGCGCCCGGCTGGGTGAAATAATCGGCGATCTCGATGTTGAGCAGCAAAAACGCCAGGATGGTGCCGAGGGTGTTGAACAGCGGCGGGACCTTGCAGCCCAGGACGGTTTCGCGGGGCGGCGCCGTCAGGCGGGCGCCGACGAAGAGCGCGACGATCGCGAGGCCATAGGCGTAGAGATACCAGTTCAGCACGGCCGTCTCGCCGCGCACATGATAGCCCAGCACCGCCGGGTTCAGCGCCAGCCGGGCGAAGGCGGTGCAGAGCAGCACGGCGCCCGTGGCGCGCAGGCCGGGATGCGGCACGCGGTGGAACAGCCAGAGCAGCGCCGCACCCTCGAGCGCCCACGCGACCGTCAGCCACTGCCGGTCGAACTGGACGGGGAAGATAAGCGTGATGAAGAACAGCGCCACGCCGCCAAACCACGCGAGCTGGTTGAGGCGCTTCGGGTTGTCCGCCTGTTTGTCCTTCAGGATGAGGGCGAGACCGGCCAGCGGGGCGAGCGCGAAGACCGCAGGGACCAGCCCCGGGAAATCGTTCGGCCACGCGGCCTTGATCGCCTGGTGGATCATCCAGCAATGCGCCACTCCGCTGAGCGCCGCCACCGCCCACGGCCCGGTGAGGCGCGCGAAGGTTTTTCGGAACAGGAAGGGATAGACCGCGAAGACGGCGTAGAAACCCGCATACCAGGCGAGCGGCACCGTGGCGTCCGACGGGTTGAAGTGCCGCGCGTGCCACGCGTATTGCAGCGCGGCCATGCCGGCGAGGGCGCAGGCGGAGAGCCACTCAATAACCAGCACTCGACTCAGCCCGAGCGTGAGCACGACCAGCAGGAGCCCGAGACCGAAGACCATCGAGGGGTCTGGCACCGGTAGCCGGGCGCACACCATGATGAGCAACAGGAAGGGCAGCAGCGAAGAGAACGCCGGGATCTGCGCGCGGGCGTCCCCGAAGATCCGGGATGTCCCGTCCTGGCCGGCGGGTAGCCGGGCGCCGAGCCGGCGCACCAGCCAGAGGCTGGCGGCGAAGAAGAACACGGCGAAGCCGCCGATGACCAGCAGCAGGGAGGGCTCGAGACCCACGGCCACCGGCACCTTGAAGATGCACAAGCCGGTGGCGAGCAGCGTCAGCACCATCACCGCGGCCACGGCCAGCAGCGAGGCGCTCAGCACCGCGAGCCCGATGGCGATGAGGTCGACGAGCAAAATGGCCGGCCAGATGAAGAAGGGCAGGGGATCGAGCTTGAGGATGGGCAACAGCAACAGCAGCAGCGTGAGCGGGGCGAAGAGCTGGCTCCACCATACGGGGCTGGCGGCGGGCCGGCGGCGCTCCAGCAGCAGCGGAAAGGCGGTGTGCAGCATCGCGAACAACAGGCAGGCCGTCAGCGACCAGGGGAGCAGGGCGTCGGTAAGGTCCCCGGCGGTCCACAGGGCCAGCACGGCAAACGTGATCATGCCGGAGACGAAGTGGAGCCGCGGCATCGTCTCGTCGCGCCACGCCTGGGCCAGCAGCAGGCCGTCGAGGAGCAGGATGTAGCCGAGGTAGAGCGGGGCGCGGGCGGCGAGCTCGGCATAGTTGAGGAAGTATAACCCGAAGCCATATCCGACCAGGGGCAGCGCCGCGGCGGTCCAGGAGAAGGCCGGGCTGCTTTGCCCGCGGCGGCGGGCGAGTTCGCCCGCGACCTGGTAGAGGACACTGAAGCCGAGGCAAACGGTCATCGCGACCGGGCCCTTCTCCGCGGTGAAGAACTTGTCGGCCCAGCCCAGCATCATGACGACGGTGCCGGCGGCACTGAGCGGCACGAGGTGGCGCCAGCCGGTGGCGAGCACGACGGCGATCAGGCCGGCGTCGAGCAGCGCGAGGTAGCCAAAGAGCCCCGGCGGATTGTCCACGCCGGTCGAGAGCAGCCACGGGGTGAGGAAGCCGCCGAGCAGGCCGAGGATCGCGACCACCTGCGCCTCCAGCCGCACCGCGAGGAAGAACGCCGTCGTGGTGATGAGCGTCATCACGAGGAGCATGGCGACCGGGCCGAGGAAATCGTAGTGGTCTTTGCCGCACATGAACGTGACCGCGTAGAGCGAGACCACGCCGGCGGCGATGAGGCTCTGGGCGGTGATGGCGTATTTCTCGCGGGGAATCCGCAGCCCGCCGACGATCAGGCCCGCGCCGAAGACGAAACCCATGGCGACCCGCACCTCGTTCGGGATCCAGCCGTGCTCGATGGAGTATTTGAGGAAAAACGCCACGCCGAGGAACAGCGCGAGCGCGCCGAGCCACGCGAAAAGCTTGGCGCCCATGAACTGTTCCCAGTTGATGGCTGGTTCGCGCGGCGGCGGCGGCACATAGACCGGACGCTCCGGGACGGGCGTGATGACCGGCGGCAGGGGCGGTGGCTCGGCCATGGCCCGGACCGGTTCCGGCGTGGGCGGCGGCGTAGCGGCGGCGACAACCGGGGGCGGCGTGACGGCCGCCGGACGGCTGGGGATCGGTGCCTCGGCGGGAGCAGCTTGAACGTCCGGTTTGGCGGGGGTGGGCGCGGGGGCGGTGATGGCGCCGGGCCGCAGCTTGGTCCGCAGTTCATCAAGCTCGGCGTCGATGTAATTGAGCCGTTGACTCAGGGTCTCTTGCTCGGCGCTGTGGCCGCGGATCCGGATGATCATCCAGATCGGCAAAATCAGCAGGACAACGACGAGATAGATGACCAGCAGGGTGATGAATGCTTCCATGGGAGGGGTGACTGGCGGTCAAGATAACAGAGACGCGCGGGCGGCCGTTAATCGAATAATGTGATGCGTGACATCAGCCGGGACAATGCGGACCGGATGAACGGCAGGGCGGGTGCTCATGTGAGGTGAGGGAAATGGCCCGAAGCGCTTTAAGCGAAGCAAGACGGATGCATGCTGGCAAGCGCCGACGCCGCGACCTCCCCCAGGTGAAACGGACGTTTGGCTTGCCGCGAACGCGCGACATGGCCGTCATGGCCGCATGAGCCTGACCGTCTGGACCAATCATCATCTGCTGCCCGGGGCGCAAGCCATGCTGCAGGCTGAGCTGGCGCGGTCGGGTCACCGGCTGATCCAGTCGGAGAGTTCCACGAAGTGTGTCCTCGCGGCCGGCGTGACGGATCCCGCGCTCGCGGAGGCCGACATCGCCTACGGGCAGCCGGCGCCGGAGGACATCGTGCAAAGCCCGCGGCTCAAATGGGTGGCGCTCTCGACGGCGGGATACACACGCTACGACTGCGAGGATTTCCGCGCGGCCATGAACGCGCGCGGCCTGTCGGTCACGAACGCCTCGGCGGTCTTCGCCGATCCCTGTGCGCAGCAAATGCTCGCCGGCATGCTCGCGCTCGCCCGCAACCTGCCGGAGCAGCTGCGGAACCAGGACGGCCCGCGCGCGTGGCGTTACCTCGAGGATCGCTTCACGAACCGGGTGCTCACCGGCCAAGCCGTGCTGTTGCTGGGGTTTGGTGCCATCGGGCGGCGGCTGGCGGAGCTGCTCGCGCCCTTCGGCGGCCGGGTGACAGCTTACCGACGCACGCCGCGCGGCGATGAAGGGGTGGCGGTCGTGACCGATGCCGGCCTGCCCTCCGCGCTCGCGTCGGCCGACCACGTGGTGAACCTGCTGCCCGACTCGCCGGCGACGTTGCGGTTCATGCACGCGGCGAGGTTTGCGCAGATGAAGGCCGGCGCCCGCTTCTACAACGTCGGCCGCGGCACCACGGTGGACCAGGCGGCGCTCATCGCCGCGCTGCAATCCGGCCAGGTGGGCGGCGCGTATCTTGACGTGATGGACCCCGAGCCCCTGCCGCCGGAACATCCGCTGTGGGATGCGCCGAATTGTTTTCTCACCTGCCACATCGGCGGTGGCACGGGCGATCAGGACGAGAAACTCGTCCGTCACTTTCTGGACAACCTGCGCCGGTTCGAAAAGAACGAGCCGCTGGTCGACCGGGTAATTTGAATCTGGGCAGGGCGCAGACCGCCAAAGCCCGCCGGCTCACGGCTTGTAGACTTTGCCGGCTTTCATGACGAAGGTGACGTTTGTCATGAGCTTGCTGTCGGCGAGGGGATCGCCGGGGACGGCGACGAGGTCGGCGAACCGGCCGGGCTCGACTTCAGCCCGGACCGGCAGCCGCCTCAGGCCGTCGCGCTCAGCCAAACTCATGCAGTTGGACGGCCCATCTCCACGGTAAAGCCGCGCACCAAATGGTGGCACCCGTCCGGATGGGTTGTTGGACGCACGCCAAGGCAAACCGGTCACGGAGGACCGGTTCCACCCACCTCAACAGCATGATCCCGTATAGGCTCAGGCGGCGGAGCCGAACAGATCCTCGTAGGCCTGTAGCAGGATCGCGGTCAAGAACGGCATCATCACGAGGATGCACGCGAGCGTGCCCGTAATGCCCAGGCCGAGCAGGAGGAAGCTCGGTGTGCCACCGGCTTTCATCGTCATGGTGGCGGCGAGGATCATGCCGACCGGCACCGCCATGATCGCCAGGGCGATCAACCCGATCAGCAGCAGGAGGCCGAAGACCCGGAACCATTGCCGGGTGATGACCTGCCGGCCCAGTTCCATGGCATCCCAGAATTGCAGCCCCTTGTCGCGCACCAGCACATAGGTGAAGAGCCAGCAGACGGCGAGGTAGATCCCGGGCAAAATCAGGCAGACGAATCCGATCATGGTCAGGATCATGACGACCAGCGTGGCCAGCACCAGCTGGCTGAAGCACACGCTGAAGCCGCTGAAGGCATCGCCGATCTCCGTCGGCTCGCCCCGCACCTTCTTCGCGACGTAATAATACAGGCCGCCGTAAAACACGCCGGTCAAGGTGAAGGTGGCCACGATGCCCAGGATCGGAATCGCGCCGAGGATGCCGTTGCACAATCCGACCAGCAGGCTGACGCCCAGGATCGGCCAGTAATTCGCGGCCCCCGCGGCGAACCCGCGCTTGATGCAGCCCGTGATGTCGAGCGGTCCGCCGACGTGGGCAGCCATCGCGTCGACGCCCGGGGATGGCGCCGCCATCACCGGAACCGCGGCGCCCGCCGCCGGCGGACTGCTGAATTCCGGCAAGGCGCCGATCGTCGTCCACTCGGTGGCGCCGGCCGGTTTGATCTGGGTCTGGGCGTTGGCCCGTCCGCCGGCGATCCACTCGCGCACTTTGTCGGCCGACACCGGCCCGTATTCCTTCCCGTCCGTCCCGAGGATGGTGAACATAGTGGAGGCAGTCTCGCGAAACCGCGCGGCGCGTCAACGCCGACGTGAGGGTGGCGCAGTGGGTGGAGCGTGGCGTCCCCGACGCGCTCAGAACGCGTCCGGAGGCCGCGTTCCACCTTGGCTCAACTACTCCTCGCCGGATTTCTCGTGGACGCGCTGGCGCAGGTTCTTGGTGAGTTTCTTGTGGTGGGATTTGTGCTGCTGCTGGGCGGCGCGGTTCACGCGCCGGACTTCATGCGCGGTGACGCGGCCCATCCGCAGGTAGCTCTGCCAGCGGGCCGCGGCGAGCGAGCCGTCGGCCAGCGCCGCCTGGATGGTGCAGCCGGGCTCGACCGTGTGGCTGCAGTCGCCGAAGCGGCACCGCGCGGCCAGGGCGGCGACGTCCGCAAACGCCGTCCCGACAACCGCGGCGGCGTCCCAGGGCTGGAGTTCGCGCATGCCGGGCGTGTCGATCACGATCACGCCGTTCGGCGCCACGAGCAGCTCCCGTTGCGTCGTGGTGTGGCGGCCCTTGCCGTCGACGTCGCGCACATCCCCGGTGTCCTGCAGGTTTTCGCCGACGAGGCGGTTGATCAAGGTGGACTTGCCGACGCCCGAGGAACCCAGCAGGGCGATGGTCGAGCCCGGGGCGAGGTAAGGGGCGAGGGCCTTCAGGCCGCGGCGCGTCTGCGCGCTGACGGTGAACACCGGCACGGCCGGCGCCACGGCCGCGATCTCGGCGGGGAGGTCCGCCGCGTCCTCGCCGGCGAGGTCGGCCTTGTTGAGCAGGATGACCGGCTGCGCGCCGCTGGCCCACGCGGCGGCGAGATAGCGCTCGAGGCGGTGGAGATGGTAATTGCCGTCGAGCGCGCTGACGAGAAACACCGTGTCGATATTGGCGGCGACGACCTGTTCGAACTCCTCAAGGCCGGCGGCCTTGCGGGAAAATTTCGTCCGGCGCGGGAGGATGGCGTGGATGTGGACGCGGGTCTCCTCGCCGTCCTGGGGCGTCACCACGACCCAGTCGCCGATGGCGGGAAAGTCGGCCTGGGCCTTGGCGGTGTTGATGAACTTGCCGGAGCAGGCGCCGAGCTTGGCGCCGAACTCGCCGGTCACCTCATAGTAGCCCTTGAGCTCAAGGGTGACCCGGCCGGGCACGCAGCCGGCGGCCGCGTGGGGCGCGAAGGCCGCCGCGAAGTGGTCGTTCCAGCCGAGTTCAGCCAGCGTCATCGGCGAGGAGCTTGGGACCATCCGCGGCGGGGCGCCAGAAAAGAGCCGTGTGGCCGACGGCGCCGACGCATTCGCTGCCGGTGGCCGCGGCCAGAGCGGTGTGCAGGGCCGCCCGTTCGTGCCGGTCCTGGCCGCCCGAGAAGCGCACCTTGACGAGTTCGCGGCGGGTCAATTCGCGGTCGAGCTGGGCGACGGCGGCGGGCGCCGCGCCCTCGCGGCCGATGTGCTGCGTGTCGGGCATGGTCTGGCCAAGTCCGCGGAGCTTGGTGCGTTGTGCGCCGGTGAGGACGGATGAAGGCATCCGTTCCGACTAAGGGCGCATCCGTCCGAGGCCAAGGTGTTTCTGCGCCGGCCGCATTCGAACGGACTCCGTCCCGGGCCGGTTGTCCGGTTGCGCGTCCTGGGCGAGGTTTTGGGGCGGGAAAACTGAAGCCCCACGGAAACTCCGAATGGAGTATATACCCCCCACAACAAGTGCCTGACTTATAACAAGGAATGCCGAGAGGGAGGTAGGGGGGAGGATTATCGTTGGGCATGCTCCTTAAGGCCCACCACCCCCACACGGTGGAGACGGTTATACCCGCCAAACTATCCCTGCCCGCCCCCAGCGTCCGCCCCTCTCCGGCGAAGGGGAAACCGGTGTTGACCACGGATGCCCTCACCTTCCGTTACCATGGCACCCCGCCGCGGCCCAAGTCGTTCATGGTCGTGGCCGTGTGCATTTCGGTCGCCATTCATGCCGGGCTGATACTTGGGTTTAATCAGAAAAAAATGCCGAAGAGAGTGGCCGCCGTGCAGGAGGAGCCCGCCGAGATGCTGATCATGCCCGACCTGACCGAGCCGGAAGAGGACAAGATCACCGAACTCAACGACGAGGAGATGACCGCCCCGGCCGTCCAGGTGCCGATGTTGCAGGACGTGCCCCTGAGCGTGCCGGTCGAGGCCAGCTTCACCCAGTTGATCGACACGACCATCCCGACCAAACTCGAGGGCGCCGCCAGCAACGTCATGGCCATCCCGCTGAACATCCAGCGCGGCCGGCCGGACACGAGCGGCATACGGAATCTGTTCAACATCGCGGACCTTGACCGCAAGCCCGAGCCCATCATGCAGAACCCGCCGGTGTTTCCCTATGAATTGAAGCAGTCGGTCTCCGAGGCGCGCGTCCGGGTCGGCTTCATCGTCACCTCCCGCGGCGACGTGATCATGCCTTATATCATCAGCAGTTCGGACCGGGGTTTCGAGCGCGCCACCCTGGAAGCGGTCGCGAAGTGGCGGTTCAAGCCCGGCATGCGCGGGGGCAAGAAGGTCAACACCCGCGTGGAGCAGCCGATCGACTTCAAGGTCACGACGGACGACTGACGCGGCCGCGCGGCGCGCCCGGGCGTGATCATGTCACCGCAAAGGTGTCGGGCGGCAGCTCGCGCCATTGGCCGGCGGGCAGGTCGCCCAGCTCCAGGTGGCCGAAGCGTGCGCGGTGCAGCGCGAGCACCTCCAGGCCTTGGCTGGCGAACATGCGCCGCACCTGATGATAACGGCCCTCGGTCAGCGTCAGCTCCGCCTCGCGCGGCGAGAGGATTTTCAACTCCGCCGGCGCGCAGGGGGTCTTCTCATCCGGGAGCACCAGCGTGCCGCGGGCAAAGAGCGGGATGAGCGCTGGCGACAGGTCGGCCCCGACCGTGGCGCGGTAGACCTTCGGGACCTTGTGCTTCGGCGACGTCAGCCGGTGCACGAGTTCGCTCTGGTCGGTGAGCAGCAGCAGGCCGCTGGTGTCTTTGTCGAGCCGGCCGATGCTCGTCACCGGCGGGTTGCGCTCCCGCCAGCGCGGCGGCAGCAGGGAGTAGACATTCGGGCCCTCGCGGACCTCATGCGAGCAGACCAGCCCGACCGGCTTGTGCAGGAGGAGGAGCAGGCCGTCGGGATGATCGAGCGGCTCGCCGTCCACGCGGACGTCGGCGGGATCAGCCTTGGCGCCGAAGTCGTCGTTGACCGCGCCGCGAACGGTCACGCGGCCGGCCTGGATCCACCCGCGCGCCTCGCGGCGGGAGCAGTAACCGAGGTTGGCGAGGAGCTGGTCGAGGCGGCGCATGAGGGTAGGTTTGCCATGAAACAGCGCAAAAAGACACGCCAAGAATGCCGGACGGATTTTTATGCCTCTCCGGGCCTCTTTGTGGCCATCTCAACCGTAACATCGAACACATGCGCACCCTGCTCCTGCTGCTCTCACTGGTTGTGGCCTCGGTCTCACTGCTCACCTGGGTGCGGGCCCCGAACTACGTCTGGACCTGGAAGCTGGCCATCCTCGCGGGGGAGTTCGGTCACTGGCTCGTGCTGCTGCCGCTGGGGCTTGCCGCCGCGATTGCCTGCGGCCCGGCTGACGCGGGGCGGAGCGTCGGGCTGGTCTTGTGTGTCGTGGCGACGGCCGGATTCCTGCGACCGGTGGTGAGCGCGCGCCGCTTGGCCGCGACCCTGCCCCGAGGGTTGCAGGAGGCGTTCGGTGGCCCGGGCGCGGGAACGTCGGGGCTGGATTTGCTCCGGTTGTATCGCGGACGCCCGGTGCCGGGTGTGCGGGTTGTCACGGAGACGTTCGCCCAGCCGGAAGGGGAGGATTTGAAACTGGATTTTTATGCTCCGGCCCAGGCCGGGGGGACGCCGCGGCCCTGCGTGGTCGTCATTCACGGCGGAGGCTGGGACGGCGGCGACCGCGCGCAGCTGGCGGCGTGGAATGCCCGGCTGGTCGCGCAAGGCTATGCCGTGGCCGCGGTCAGCTACCGGCTCGCACCGCGTTGGATCTGGCCGGCGCAGCGCGACGATGTGCTCGCAGCCCTCGCCTGGCTCAAGGCCCACGCCGTCCGCCTGCAGGTCGATCCGACGCGGTTCGTGCTGCTCGGGCGTTCCGCCGGCGGCCAGCTGGCCACCGCCGTCGGCTACGGGGCGCGCGATCCCGCCCTCCGCGGCGTCATCGCACTTTACGCGCCGCATGACATGCCCTTCGCGTGGTCGGTGTCGCGGGAGGACGATGCGTTGAATTCCGTCAATCTCATGCGCCAGTATTTCGGCGGGCCGCCGGACACGCCGGCGCGGCTGGCGCTCTACGAGTCCGCCAGCGGGCAGTTGCTCGCGCGGCCGGATTCCCCGCCCACGCTGCTGGTCCATGGCGAGCCGGACACGCTGGCGTGGCACCGGCACAGCGAGCGGTTGACGGCCCGGCTGCAGGAGCACGGCGTGCCGCATTATTACCTGCGGTTGCCCTGGGCGACGCACGGCTTCGATTTCAATCCCGACGGACCCGGCGGGCAGCTGGCCGGCCAGGCCATCGGGAAGTTTCTCGCCGACATCACCCGTTGAACGGGTGGAACGAGGCCACGCACGGCGTAAACCCCGCGGCTACCAGGTGGCGCGGAATCCGCCCAGGACCAGCCGCGGGGTGCCGGTGTTCACGAGGCCGTCGGGGCTGCGGCCGGTCTCGAGGCGCGTGTCACCGAGGTTTTCCGCCGTGACAAACACCTCGCCGCCCGGATGCAGCCGGTAGCTCACGCCGAGGTCGGCGATGACCGCGGCGCCCAGGACGAGCTGGTTCTCATCGTCCTCGAACTGCCGGCCGATGAGACGCAGGCGCGGCGCGAAGGTCAGACGACCGGCATGCCATTCGGCGCCGAGCGCGGTGCTGTGACGCGGCACCTGGGCGAGGCGTTGGCCGACGAGACCGGGGGCCAGGGCCGTCGCGCGCACCGTCGCGTCGCTGTAGAGATAGTCGGCAGACACCGAGAGTCCGGTTGCCGGACGCCACTTGGCGGAGAGTTCGATGCCTTGCACGCGGAGGCGGTCGAGGTTCAGCCGCTGGCGGCCGGTGCCGCCGGCCGGGACGAAGCCGACGATCGGAAACGTGCCCGGGCCGCGGAAGAGCGTGACGTTGCCGACGGCGTCGCGCAGGTCGTTCCAAAAGAGGACGCCGCCGAGGGTGAAATTGGGGTGGGCGTATTCGAGGCCGAATTCCGCACTGGTGGCGTGTTCGGTCTCCAGCGCGGCATTGGCCTCGGTGATGACATTGCCGACGCGGAAGGGCCGGTGGAGTTCGTTCAGGGTCGGCCGGCGGAAAGAGTGTTGGGCGGCGACGCGCGCCTGCCAGCCGGCCGCGGTCCAGACGAGGCCCGCGCCAGGGGAAAACTCGATCCCGTCGCGGCCGGCATAGGTCTCGTGGCGCAGCACGTTGCCGGTGACCCGTTCGGTCTCGTGCCGGTGCCCATTCTGCTCGCGCCAGTAATCCAGCCGGCCGCCGAGGGTCGCGCGCAGGCGGTCGGTCAGCGGGCGTTCGTGTTGGGCAAACGCGCCCGCGAGTTCCTGCGTGCCGCCGGCCCGGCGCTGGCGGGTGAAGTCCCCGGCGCTGAAGCTGAAGTTCTCGCGCGTCTCGCCGCGCACGCGGCGGTAGTCCAGTCCGGCGCTGGTCAGGGATTTCCCGTCGTGGTTCCAGGCGCCGGTCCAGGTGGCGCCCACCGCGGTGGCGGGCACGGCGAACTGGTCGCTGGCGGGCGTTTCCGCCGTGCGCGGGGCGTTGACCGAACTGAAGGTGCTGGCGAACCGCTGGTCCTGGGCGTAGGCGAGGGCCCGCCAGGTGAAATGCCGGTCGCGGCGGCCGAGCAGGTCCACCGACACGAATTCCTCCCGCGTGGTGTTGCGCTGATAGGGCGTGCCGTTGCTGCGCTCCTCCCGGTAGGTGCGGGCGGTGATCCGCACCGACAGGTCGGGTGTGAGCTGGCGTCCCCAGCGGCCGGTCAGCCAGCGATGCTCGCTGGCGGCGGACCGGTCGATGGGGCCGCGATCCTCGGGGGCGACCAGGGGGAACCCGTCGGTCGCAAAGTCCCGGCCGAGCAACTGCCACGTGCTTGCGCCGGCCGGCTGACTGAGGGAAAACTCCGCCTGGTGAGTGGCGAATTCACCGTAGGCGGCGGCGAGCCGGCCACGCGCATGGTCCGGCGCCTCGGTGAAAAGCTGCACGATGCCGCCGAGCGCGGCGTTGCCCCAGGCGGTCGCGCCGCCGCCGCGCACGAGCTCCGCGCCGGCGAGCGACTCGCGCGGCACCTTGCTCCAGGCCACCCAGCCGCCGAAGGGATCGTTGAGCGGCACACCGTCGAGGAGCACGAGCGAGCGGCTGGCGCCGCTGGGGCCGAGTCCGCGCAGCGAGACGCCCTGCGCGGTCGGGTTGGCCGAAAAACTGTCGCTGCGGCGGAACAGGCTGAAGCCCGGCACGCCGCGCAACGCGCCGTCGAGCGTGGCGGCGGGGGCGGTGCGGAGCTCCGCGCCCAGCCGGGTCACGGTGAAAGGCATCTGGTGGCGGGCCGCGGATTGGCGCGTGGCCCGCACGATCAGGTCCGGCAGGGTGATCTGCGCGGCGCCGGCTGTGGCGGCGACCACAAAGAGGGCGACGCAACGCCGCAGCACGGCGGGCCCGCTGGGCGGCGGGCTCATGAGGCAGGCCGGGGCGAGCCCGGGTGACGGCGACCTGCCCGGGCTTCCCGGGTGGGTCGCAACACCAGAAGAGGTGAGATCGTTTTTCCCATCAGGCAGGACAGGTAAGGCGGAATTGGCCGGAAGGCGAAAAGGGAAGTGGCCGGGGGGTGGAAGCCGCCGCGGACGGGCCGGCGGTCGGCTTCTGACCCGAAGGGGCGTGGAATTTAGGGCTGGCGTCGGGCGGGGGGATGCGGGATGCGTTGCGCCCTATCATGGCCAACTGGGAATACAAAGTCATCAGCAGCGGCAAGGGCGGATTCGCGACGCCGGCGCTGATGGAAAAATTTATCAACGACCTCGGGCAGGAACAGTGGGAGATCATCAATTTCCACACCGCGCCCGACAACCCGCTCGCGTTCACCGGCCTCGCCCGCCGGACCGTGATGCGGGACTGGACGCTCGAGGACGCCGCCGCCGCCGCCGCGCGCGCCGAGACCGACAAGCTCCGTGTGGAGTTCGAGGCCAAGTTCAAGGCCGTGACCACCGGCGCCCCCGCCCCGGCGGAAGAGGCGCCGGAAAGCCTGATCGAGGAGAAGGCCGCGGCCGACGACGGCTTCCGCCGCCCGAAGGACACCGAGCGCGATGGCGACCCCGACGCGCCCGAGGGCGACTGGGACAAGCTGGCGGCGGAGGACGAGCTGCCGACCTTCTTCGACGCGCTCCAGCCCCACATGCGCCAGAACCAGCGCGGCCCCGGCAAGTCGGTCGGGGTGGATTTTCTCGCCAAGAAATGGAAGCTCGAGGAGGCGGAGATCCGGGGCGCGCTCGTCGAGTGCGGCCTGCAGATACCCGCCGACGAAAACGCCAAGCCCTTCTATGTCGAATATGACGGCGATCTCTACTGGGTGAACATCAACCGTCGCGGCGAGACCTGGATCAACACCCGGGAAAAGCCCGACCCGGTGTTCCGCATCGTGCAGGGGAACCCCGTGGCCGACGCGGATGTCCCGGCCGACGCCACCCCGCCGCCGGCCCCGCGCCGCGAACAACCGCCCCGCGAGCCGCGGCCCGCCGCCCCGGAAGGACCGCGTCCCGAGCCCCGCGAGCCCCGCCCGCCGGCCGGTCCGCAGACCCTGCTTGTCAAGATCCGCGGCATGATGCGCCGCAACCGCCGCGGCCACGGTTGGTCGGGCAGCTTCCCCTATCTCACCAAGGCGATGAAGGTCGACGAGGCCGGTCTGCTCGCGCAGCTGGCCGAGTTCGGCCTGCGCCTCGAGGGCGGTCCGGAGCCCGTGCTGGCCGAGGAAAACGGTTTTGTCTACTGGCTGAACAAGAACCAGCGCGGCGAGATCTGGATCAACGCCGAGGAAAAGCGGGAGCAGCGGACGGAAAACAGAGGACAGCGGACGGAAGAACCGGCTGCGCCCGGCGCCGACACGGCGGGCGGCAGCCAGGAATCGGCCGCTGCGACCCAGAGCCCGCCGCCGGCGGAGACGAAGCCCCTGCCGCCGGAGAACATCCTGACCGCGATGCGGCTGCTCATGCAGCCGAAGAAGCGGGGCGAGGGCGTGACCGCGCAGATCCAGGAGATGGCGGGGAAACTCGAAAAGTCGGACGAGCAGGTGCTCGCCTTGCTCGCCTCGACCGGATTGCTGCTGCCGGAGTCGCCGAAGGCCAAGCCGACCTTCGCCGAGCACGGCGGAGAGATCTACTGGCTCAACGTGAACGCCAAGGGCCAGGTGTGGCTCAACGCCAAACAATCGGCCGCGACAAAAAAATCCCGCGGGAAGAAGCCGGCCGAGTAAGGCGCGGAATCTGGAGGCGGG
>JAQSDJ010000181.1 GCA_029945855.1 Lacunisphaera sp. | reverse complement strand
GCAACAGGGAGGTGTAATTGACGTTACCCCGGAAGTGATTTTGTCGTTGCGCGCGATTCATCGCCGCTTCAGCTAGTTTTGGTTTTTTCCGGGCACTTCGGTTATATGCGTATGATTTTTGGCGCGACGTTGATTCCAATGTCTGGGTTCCGCTGTTTCGTTCCAAGATACATTTTCGTGGCCGCCGTGATTACGTGATCTTTCCCCAATTCATCCAGGAGAACGTCCGCATAGAACCGCGCGATTTTGAAGTGCTTACCATACTGGACCTCGGCGCTAATATTGGCATCGAGAGCCTGCGCTTTGCGGTCTTTCACCCCCAAGCCCGAATCGTTGCAGTGGAAGCGGACCAAGACAATTATGACATCCTGCGGAAGAACGTTGCTTCCTTTAAGCAGGTGAGAGCGTTGCATGCCGCAGTCTGGGGGGCGAAGGTTCGCCTTCAAGTTAAGCAAAATCCCAGTTCTCCCGTTGCGTCTGTCGTGTCCACCGCGGATGAAGGAAGTTTGCAGGGGTTGACCATTCATGAGTTGATCGAACAACTTGGTGTGCGCGAGATTGATATTCTCAAGGTCGATATCGAGGGTGCCGAAGATTCGGTATTTGGCGTATCGATTGCGGACTGGATTGGGAGAGTTCGCATCATCATTTGGGAACTCAACGACCACGAGGCGCCTTTTGCTCTTACCCGCTTGGTTTCCGCTATGAGATTGGCAGGTGTTGCCTTCAATTTCCATATCCGGGGAGAGAAACTGGTCGGAATTCGATCCGACATTTCCGTTCGCATTCACTACGCATGCGGCTTATTCCTCTGAACTAGTCCATGGCTGTTCAAAGAGCTGGATCTTGACTGTTGATTCCGTAATTAACTCAGAGGACTACAAAACTTGCCCAGAGGTAGCGTATATTTTTTCTACAGATCGTGGAGAGAATATTGTTGCGTGTCTTGCTCGGCGGCGGCGGGGGGGCTTTATTGTTGTCCTGTCGGTAGGCCTTTGGCGAACTCAGGAACTTCGATCGTTGCCTGAATGAGAGTAACACTTACCCATCAAGCGACGCGGCTGAAATTCCAGACGTGTTGGTCTTACCATGAAACACATTGCTAATACGACATATGTCTTCCGAATGAATGAAATGTATTCGTTAAGTAATTTCGCGGCAACTGGGCAGTCTCTGATCGGCTCTTAATATGTGTGGCATAACCGGTATCTGGACCAGCAGGGAGCCTGAGTCCGCCACGGTGGACCGGGTCAAGACTATGACGCGGTGCCTGGCCCACCGTGGGCCGGATGACGAAGGCGTGAACGTTGTGGCTCGGGAAGTTGGTGGAGGGGGGCCGCTGGTAGTATTCGGGCACCGCCGGCTCTCCATCATGGATCTCAGCGCTGCCGGGCACCAGCCCATGCACGATCCGGTGGCCGGGAATTGGCTCACCTACAACGGCGAGATCTATAATTTTCAGGAATTGCGGCACCAACTCACCCAGCGGGGTCACGTCTTCCACACCAGCTGCGATACGGAGGTGATCATCAAGGGTTTTGCGGAGTGGGGCGTGGGCTGCTGGCAGCGCCTGCGGGGCATCTTCGCCTTCGGCCTGTGGGACGCCCGCTACCGGGAACTGCATTTGGTGCGGGACCACATGGGCATCAAGCCGCTCTACTATTACCGTGGGGAGCGCGGGCTGGTCTTTGCTTCCGAGGTGCGGACTATCCTCTCGAGCAAACTGGTCGATGGACGCTTGGATCCGGATGGGCTGAACTCCTTCCTGAAATACGGCTCCGTGCAGGAGCCGTGCACGCTGGTGCGCGGTATAGAGTCCGTGCCGCCGGGACACTATATGACCACTGATGCGGCGGGCAGGACAACGTTGCGGCATTACTGGCGGCTGACCGAGTGCTTGGTTCGCAACTGGGAACAGCGGCCGGATGCCGCGGGGGTTCGCGCACAGCTCACGGACGCGGTGCGTCGGCAGATGATGGCGGATGTGCCAGTCGGGGTCTTCCTCAGCGGTGGCATCGACAGCACCGTGGTAGCAGCCCTCGCGGCCCAAGCGCAGCCTGGCGCGGTCCGCACGTTCTGCATCGGTGTGGAGCAACGGGAATTTGACGAAAGTAACGAGGCCGCCGTTACCGCGAAATTTCTCGGCTGCCAGCACACGACACTTATGCTAGAGGGAAAGGCGATGCGGGAGGGTTTTACCTCTGCACTGAATTGCTATGACCAGCCCAGCTACGACGGAATCAACAGCTTCTTCATCTCGCAGCTAGTGCGCCAGGCCGGCATCAAGGTGGCATTGTCGGGTTTGGGGGGCGACGAGTTGTTCGTGGGCTACGAAGGATTTCGCAAGGCCAGACAGATGCACCAGCTTTACGGTGTGACCCACCTGATACCGGGCCCGCTTCGCGGCGCGCTCTCCGGAGCGTTTGCAGGGATGGGCCACCCAGGGGCGACCATCTCAGGCACGCTCGGCGAGTTGTTCGATACGGCACTGCCCTCCTCTTATTTCTCCAGCCGGACCCTTTTCAGTCGCCGGCATATCCTGCGATTGCTGGATCCGGGTTTTGTCGGCGTGTGGGACTCCCAGGCATGGCTTCGGCGGGAACGGGAACTGGTCCGCGATGCCGCCGTGCTCAAGGGCCCGGACCAGACTTCCTTCTTGGAATTGCAGACCTACATGCTTTCAACTCTGCTGCGTGACGCCGACCAGATGAGTATGGCCCATGGACTTGAGTTGCGAGTCCCGCTGATTGATCCAATATTGATCGAGCACGTGCTGCCGATTGCCACTGAGGACAAAATCAAAGGGCGTATCGGAAAGCAGTTGCTGTTCGAGGCACTGGGCACCCTGATGCCGGCCGAGGTCTTCACCCGTCGCAAGCGCGGGTTTACCCTCCCGTATCGCGAATGGATGCTGCGCGACCTCGAGAGCGCAGTCGGTGCGAGATTCAGTGCCATTACGCCACGCGGACCATGGGACGCGCGGGCTTACCGGAAGGTTTGGCAAGATTTCAAGTTAGGTCGTGTTGCCTGGTCGCGGGTGCTTTGCCTTTTTGTGCTCGAGCACTGGCTCGAACAAAACCAGATCTGTGCCTGATAGTGCGGCAGGCGGGTCGCGTTATTATTTCTCAGTCTCGCGAAAGTCATTCCAAGCGTGCTTAAGGCAATTTTTGTCTCCCAGGTTTTCCATCCGGACGAGCAGGCGACCGGCCAGTTGCTATCGGATTTAGTCTGCGAGCTTTCAGCGCGCGGCATGAATTGTGAAGTGCTGGCAGGCTTTCCTGCAGCGGCACTTCGGGAACAATGCCCGCGGAGTGAGCAGTGGCGGGGCGTAAATATTTCCCGCGGTGGTTGGCGGGTGAACGGCAAGCGCAGCCTCTTGCAGCGAGCTATGGGCTACGCCTCATATTGTCTGTGGCTCGTGTGGCGACTGTTGTTCTTTGTGCCTTCGCATGCCCGGGTGCTGGTAGTCACCAATCCGCCTTTTGCCCCCGTGCTGGTTTTCTTCTGCTCACTGCTGCGCGGTTGGAGGTATGATGTCATCTTGCACGATATTTACCCGGATGGCCTTGTTGCCGTGGAATCGATCTCAAACCGGGCGATTATTGTCAGGCTTTGGCGGTGGTGCAATCGGCAGTGTCTCGGCAGGGCCGGAACAGTCATTGTGCTCGGACGAGACATGGCCCGGTTGGTGGCCGGGCGCTACGGTGTGTCGCCAGCTAGGATCGAATGTGTGCCAAACTGGAGCCCCTACGTGCCGGGAAAGGATATCAAGGCGGAATCAACAGCGCTGTGGAGCAGGCTGAAATTGGAGGGGAAATTTGTGGTCCAGTATTCGGGCAATATGGGACTGTGGCACGATATTGAGTCCATTGTCCGCACAGCGGATTTGCTCAAAAGCGAATCGGATATCCTTTTCCTCCTGATTGGTGAAGGGCGGCGGCGGGCGGCGGCGGAGCAATTGAGTCGCGATCTCGGCTTGGCCAATATCATTTGGTTGCCGTTTCAGCCTAGGGAGAAAATATCCGACACGCTGGCGACCTGTCATGTCGCGCTCATTTCGCAGCGCGATGGGCTCGCGGGCATTGCGGTGCCGAGCAAGCTCTATGGCATCCTGGCCAGTGGCCGGGCCGTTCTTGCGCAAGTGCCCGCCGAGTCAGAGACCGCCATGGTCGTGCGGGAGGAGGATTGCGGACTGGTAATCCCGACCGCCGACGCGCAAGCTTTGGCTGATGCGATACGAAAGCTGGCTTACGACCGACAAAAGACTGGGGCAATGGGTGCAAGAGCCTCGGCTGCCTATCGCGCCAAGTATCAAGTGAGGTCAGCCGTGGCACGCTTTGAGCAGATTCTGAAATCGGACCGTCCCCAATGAGACTGCGCAGCTTCTGGCATTTTAACCGAGTCACCTTCTTTCTGGTGGACTGCGTGCTCTTGTGGGCGGCGGTGGTGTGTGCCTTCAAGCTCTCGCCGCGTTTTCAGGACGACATTCTGGATGGCATCTGGTTATGGCCGGGGTTGAGGTTTGTCGGTTATGGCCTACCAGTATTCATGGCGCTGGGGTTGCTCGTAACCGGGTTGCAGCGCAGCCAGGCGGGCTTCCGGGCGGCGGAGGCCGTGGCGCAGACCTTGGCGGGACTGGCGGGCGGGATGCTGGCCTTTGTTGTGCTCCACTCGCTGGTCGAATTCAGCCTCATCGGCCGCTTCGTGCTGATTTTCAGCCTGTGCTATGGCACGGCCTTCATTGTCGGTTCACGGATGCTAGTGGGCAAACTCGCGGATCAACAGAAACGCAACGTGCTGGTTTATGGCTCGATGGATGCATACCACACCATGGAGCGCTTGCTGACGAGCTCACGCCTGCCGATACGATTGGTTGGCCACACGCGGTTGGAATCTTTGCTGCCCGCCGATCCAGGCGAATTTGCCCAATTGCAGCGACTCGGACTATATGCTCATTACCAGAAGCTGGGGGCGGATGATATCGTGGTGGAAGTGTCCGACACTCTGACCCCGGCGGAACGCGAGGCATTGCTCTTCTGCACGGGGATGGGGGTGAATGTCGTGGACTTGGAGTATTTTTTCGAACGTGAGTTGGAGCGGGTCTATGTGCCTGGGCTCAAGGAGTCCTGGTTCTGGGGCTATGATCCGGGCTACGCGCACCCGGTTTATTTCGCGACCAAACGCCTGATCGATGTCGTTGTCAGCCTGCTGGGCCTGCTCGCCTTCGCCCCGCTGGCGCCGTTCGTGGTGCTGCTGATCAAACTGCAGGACGGCGGGCCGGTCATCTACTCGCAGGTGAGGGTGGGTTTACACAACCAGCCTTTCCGGATCTACAAATTCCGCACCATGCGCAACGATGCGGAAAAGGCTGGGGCGCAATGGGCGCAACAGAACGACAATCGGGCGACTTGGTTCGGCCGGTTCATGCGGCTGACGCGCATCGACGAGGTGCCGCAATTCTGGAATATTCTCCGGGGGGAGATGTCCTTCATCGGTCCGCGGCCGGAGCGGCCGGAACTGATCGAAACGATTGAGAAGGAGATTCCCTATTACCGTTATCGCCACTTGATCAAGCCGGGCCTCACCGGTTGGGCCCAGGTGAACTATCCCTACGGTGCCTCGATCCACGACGCCCGGCAGAAACTGGCCTACGATCTTTATTACATGAAGTATGGCACGGTCACACGTGAGTTGCACATCATGCTCCGCACGGTCGTGGCCATGGTCAAAGGAGCACGCTAGCCGCGCAAAGGCGCGGAGGTTTCGGGAATTGGCCGACACTGACGTAAGGGACCGGCCGATGGTCGTAATGGGGCGCAGCCATGCCCGCCGAAGGACCTAACGGGCGAAAAGTGTCGCCAGCCCCGCGTCGAGGGATGTGGCGGGTTGGAAACTGAGCTCCAGTTTGGCGCGGGCGGGTGAGCCCAACGACTGCCGGATGTCTCCGGCCCGTGCCGGACCATACAGGGGCTGGCAGGTTTTTCCTGCGGCTTGCGCCATGGCGGTAAGGAGCTGATTCAAGGAAACCGAGTGTCCCGTGCAGATGTTGGCTGTGCCGGACTGGACGCGGGGCATTGTGGCGGCAAGTAGGTTGGCCCGGGCAACGTCGCCGACGTAAATGAAATCGCGGGTCTGCTCGCCGTCACCATGGATGGTCGGAGTCCGCCCCAGTGTCAGCGCATCATGGAAGCGGGAGATCACCCCGGAATAAGCAGAGGAAGGGTCCTGCCGGGGGCCGAACACATTGAAATAGCGCTGGCACCGGACCGTGAGGCCGTGCTCCCGGGCAGCGTGCAGGAGGTGATGTTCGGACTGAAGCTTGGCCTCGCCGTAGGGACTCAGCGGCTGGCACGTCGCGTCCTCGGACAGGGGCAGGGCGTCGTTGGTGCCGTAAACCGCCGCACTGGAGGCAAAGACGATCCGGCGTGCGCCGGCGGCCAGGGCGACGTCGGCGACGAGAGTGGTGGCAAGAAAGTTGAGCCGGTGGTTCTCCGCCGGATGGGCGATGCTTTCGGGCACGCTGACCATGGCGGCGAGATGGATGATGGCATCCGGCCGGAAGCCGGTCGAAAGCGAGGCGAGTTCGCCCGGTTCGGCCACATCGCCCCGCAGGAAGCGGAAGCGAGGGTGGGTGAGGAAAGTCTGCAGGTTGGCCTCCCGCCCGGTGCGGAAATTATCGACTCCCAGGACTTCGTGCCCCTCCTGCAGGAGTAATTCGACCGTATGGCTGCCAATGAAGCCGGCGGCGCCGGTGACCAGGATACGAGACATTATGAATCCTCCTGATAGGCGAACAGCGGTTGGTCAACGGGTATTTATCCCCTTTGGGTCCAATATCCCGGAGATTCGGCTTGGTTACGGGAATGTTCCACGGCTCGCCGTGGCTCCAGATCGAAATACTGGAGCGCGGGCGACCTGCGCCCGCAGGCTGTCTCGTCAAATGCCCCGGGACTTACCCCAGGGATCTTTACTGGATGGGCGCTATTTGTCCGGCCGCACTGATAACCACCAACCTTCATCCAATAACCGCGGGTGCTCTTTGCCCTTTGCACCTTGCCATTACTCTGCACAATCCCACCCATGCACGTAGCAGGACACAAGCAGCGGCCGCCGCTGCACCCGTTGGAAAAATGGTTTCTCGGCCTCGTGCTGATCCAGCTGGTCTTCATGCCGTGGGCGTTCGGGACCATGCATATCTGGTCACAAGCGACCAGCCTGGCGCTAAGTGCCGTGGGCATGGTGGTCGCGCTCTGGCCGCGGGTCTATGACAGCGATCATGCGCTGGCCTTCGGCGCAGCCGCGAAACTTGAAACCGGAAACCTGAAACCTGAGTTTCCAAACCATCAGGTCTCCCGCCACAGCGGAGTCTACCGGCTGTCGGCGTGGCCCCGGTTGCTGCGTTTCCCTCTTTTTTGGCTAGGCCTTGCGCTCCTTGCTTATCTCGGGCTCCAAGCTTCCAATCCCTCCTGGGTGTGGGAACGAAACGCCACCACTTGGTGGCTCCGGAGGGTCAATGATATCCCCTGGCTGCCCACCTCGATTGATACGCCTTTCGAACGCTTCGATGTGTGGCGGCAATTCATCATCTATGCGACGGTCTGGCTGACCGTCTGCGCGCTGTGGATTGGGATCACCCGGAGGAAGACCCTCCACATCCTGCTCGGTGTCCTGGTGGGAAATGCCTGCATCCTTGGCTTGATCGGGTTCGCGCACAAGGCGAGCGGCGTGACCAAGGTGCTCTGGCTGCAGGATTTCCCGGAAGCCAGTTCCTTTGCCAGCTTTGTGTATCGGAACCATTCGGGGGCGTATTTCAGCCTGCTGAGCTTTGCCGCGCTCGGTCTGGCGGTCTGGCATTTCTTTGAGGGACGGAAGCGCATGGCCCGTTCCACGCCGTCAGCCCTGTGGGGCATCGCCTCGCTGCTGCTGGTATTTGCTGTGGTGTTCTCCCTGTCCCGGGGGGCCATCATCAGCCTCACGGTGTTCGGGATGGCGGCGGTGATTGCCATGGTGATCCTCCGCTTCAGTTCCTCGACCCAGTCGACAATACCAACCATCGTGCCGGTCATGGTGGGGCTGGGCATTGTCGGCACGGTGGGCTGGATGGTGCGGCAGATCGATTTCTCGGCGGTCTATCATCGCTTCGAGCAATTGTCCAAGCTCCAGGCCAATGATCCCAGTGTTGTCAGCCGGCAGTTGGCCCGCGAGGCGGCCATCGAGATGTATGGCGACCATTGGGTGCGTGGGGTAGGGGCCGGTGGGTTCAGCTCTCTCTTTCCCGAATATATCAAGGGGAAGCCTATGATTTATGAAGGTGGCCGTTTTTTCTGGGAGCATGCTCACAATGACTGGCTCGAAATACCGATCGAGCTGGGGCTGACCGGCATGGTGCTGATCGCGCTGGCGCTGGGGTGGGTGGGTTGGACCTGGACGCGGAATGGCGGGTGGCGGCATCCGGTGACCCTGATGATCGCGCTGGGGATCGGCCAGGTCATGGCCCATGCGGTAATGGATTTCCCCTTTCAGAATCCGGCGATCCTTACCACGTGGTGGGCGCTGCTGGTCATCAGCCTGCGCTGGCTGGAACTAGATCGCGTATAGGCGCCGGGGCGCCACGCGATCACGGAACCGGAAGAGAAACCTGAAACCTGAGACCTGAGACCTGAAATTTGAAATTTGAAATTTGAAACCTGAACCGGAGCAATTCAATTTAACCACAGATAACCACAGATGCACACGGATCGATCAAGAGTTGGGGAACCCCGAATCGGAATCATTTGGCTCCCGGGCGTTGGTTCCCTTCAGCTGCTCGGTCCGGGTTATTTGTGTTCATTTATGCTCATCTATGGTTCTTAATTGTAAGAGTCCGGCTGAGGCCTGCAACTTGAGGATGGAAGCCAATGGGACACGCATGATGACTGGTCGGGAGATCAGCCTTCCACGCAAGCTGGTGGCTCCATTCATCGGGGTCTTCCTGCTGCTGCTGGTGGTTTCATGCCGGAAGGCGGAGCCGGCGAGCGAGGTTACGGTGTTCGACCAAGATCATGGCTGCAGCATCAGCCTGCCGGAGGACCCGAGCAAGGAGGAGCAGCAGGCGGCTCTGCTCATCCAGCACACGCTGGTGATGACGTCGGGGCTGCGCCTGGAGGATTTCCCCGTTCGGTCGCATGAAAGGGGGAGCCTGGTCTCGGGACCGGATGATCAAGGCAAACCCGTCCGGACGGGTTCCACCCTTTTTATTGAAGGCACCAATCATCGGAAGACAGGCGAAGCCCGTTTGGGAGAGGCCGTCTGCTGGCGGGTGCGTGCCGACAGGGTGGTGATATCCAGCTACCCGGCCGATGCGATCGAGGCTGGGGCGGCATGGTTTCTCGAGCAGACGGTGGGGGCCCGCTGGTTCATGCCGGGTGAACTGGGCGAGCATGTGCCGGCTCTTCCGGCACTGCGTCTGCCACCGGGCGAGCATGCTTACGCTCCGTCGTATATCTCGCGCAACTTGTGGCTGGCCGGCGCGACCGAGGAACAGGACTGGTGGAGCCGGAACCGACTGCGGGTGTGGTTTCGACACGGTCATGCCATGAGCGATCTGTTCCGCCCCGAGGACCTGAAGCGAAATCCGGCCTTTGCTTCGATGGTCAGTGGGACGAAATTAATACCGGCAACGGCCAATGAACCCAACTGGCAACCGAACATTGCCGCCGAATCAGCGGCGGAGCACGCCGCGACGGTGCTGCGGTCGCGGCGCGAATTTTCGTCCGCGATCGGGATGAACGACAGCATCCGCTTCGACCAGTCGACCAAGACGATGGAACTGATCGGGGAACCGCGCTGGTTCCGCCTCAAGCCCGATTATTCCAAGCTGGTCTTCGGTTTCGTCAATGAGGTCGCGAAGCGCGTGCCGGGGCGATATCTCGGTGCCTACGCCTACGATTGGACGGAGGACACCCCGGGCTTCCCGATCGAACGCAACGTGGTGCCCTATCTCACGGCGGACCGGAGCGAATGGTTCGATCCGGCATTCGCCGAGGAGGACAGGGCGCTCATCCGGCGCTGGGTGGCCGCGGGGCCGGAAGTCGTGGGCCTCTACGAATACTTCGAAGGAGCACCTTATATCGTGCCTAGACCGACGCTGTATGCCGTGAAGCAATCGATACCGTTCGCATACGAGGCAGGAGTGCGCGCCTACTTCGCCGAGGTAAATCCCAACTGGGGGCTGGATGGGCCCAAGGCCTGGCTGGCCGCGCAGCTGCTGTGGGATGCAACGGCCAAGCCCGAGGAACTGCTGAACATCTACTACCGTGATTTCTGGCAGGAGGCGGCCGCCCCCATGCGGGAATTCTTCGCCGCGTGCGACGGGCAGTGGCTGAACCAGCCGAAGCCGTCTTACTGGCTCAAGTATTTCAAGGACGAGCACCAGCATCTGCTCTTCCCGCTGGAAGTGCGGCAGCGGCTGCAGGGCCTGCTCACGGCGGCGCAGGCGGCCGCCCGCTCGGACCTGACCCGGAGGCGGGTGGAGTTTTTCGCCCAGGCCTTTGCCGTCACGGATGCCTTTTGCGCGTGGCAGGAAGCCAAGGAGCGGCTGTCGCGGGCCGCGTTCCTCCCGGGACGTGACCAGGCGGGGCTGCACGATGCCTGGCGGCAATTGACCGACCGCGAAAGGCAGCTGCAGCAGATCCATGCCCAGACCAAAGAACGGATGCCGCTGGCCGTGAAGGCGGCGATCCTCGGCGAGTATGAGCGCAATGATCCGCGCCGCCGCACCGCCTGGCGGATGAAGGATGCGACCGGGGGCGATGCCTTGAGCCGCGATTTGGGCGGTCCGGCGGCGCTCCGGTTGTCTGGCCGCGAACTGTTGGCCGATACCACGCTTTCGCAGCTGAGGATCAAGCCGCCCACGGGGAGCACCGATCTGGAATGGGTCGTGGCCGGCCCCTGGCGCGGGCATGGCGAGCCGTATGAGACACGACGCATCCGCGTCGAGAAACCTGAAACTGTGCCGTTGTTGGCTGCGGCCAACCCGGTATCTGTCCCCGCCGTCGCCGGGCAGAGAGACCTGAAACCTGAAATTTCCGAAACGAATTCAGATCGCAGAACTCAAAATTCCATGCTGTCTGTTACCCCTCAGGTTTCAGGTTTCAGCTCTCAGGTTTCTGCCTCTATTGTCATGCGGGGCTGCAAGCAGGAGACCTTCTCGCAGGTGACGGTGGCGGAGCCGGGAAAGTATTACGTGGCGAGGGTGAAGGTGCGGGCGAAGGTGAGCCCGGGCAACTCGACGTTCCTGATCCTCAATTTCCAGGATGCGGCGGGGCAGACGATGGGGCTGGGCGTCGTGGACCGGCTGCCGGTGGGGGAATGGGGCCTGAGGACAGAGGACGGAGGACAGATGACGGACCAAGGCGTAGAGCTGGTCGTCTGGGCCAAGGCACCCGAGAAGGCAAAGTGGGTCGGTTTAGGCGTGAGGGCCTTGAGCCAGGCGGCGGCGGAGGACTATGCGGCCTTCGAGGGGTTCTCGCTACAGGCGGTGGAGCCGTAGCCAAGGCGGTTTTAGCCGCGGATGAAGAGGAGGGTGCGGATGAGGCCCGGGCGGGCTTGATCCCCACGCTGACGGACAATTTGGCCTCCTTGCGGAGGCATGGATTATTCATGCATGACGAATTGATCAGGCAATTGCTGATGGCGGCCAGGGAAGTGGCTGCATCCTGATAACCCTTGCGCCGAGCTTCAGACCTTGGGCTCAGTCATCTATCCTCAGCTTTCTCTTCTATTTCAGCTCGGTTCGTCCTTTTCGAAGCGGTCGTAGAGGGCGGGGAGGAGGACGAGGGTCAAAAAGGTCGCGCTGATGATGCCGCCGATGACGACCGTCGCCAGGGGGCGCTGGACCTCGGCGCCGGCACCGCTGGCGAGCGCCATCGGCAGGAAGCCGAGGGAGGCGACGAGGGCCGTCATGAGGACCGGCCGCAGGCGGGCGAGCGATCCCTCAAGGGTTGCGGCGCGCACGCTGCGGCCCATTTCACGCAGCTGGTTGAAGCTGCTGACCAGCATCAGGCCGTTGAGGACCGCCACCCCGGAGAGGGCGATGAAGCCGATGCCGGCCGAAATGGAGAAGGGCAGGCCGCGCAGCCACAGGGCGAAGACCCCGCCCGTGATGGCGAGCGGAATGCCCGAGAACACGAGCAGGGCCTGGCGGAGGCTCCCGAAGGCGAGGAAGATCAGGAGGAAGATGACGGCGAGGGCGACCGGGACGATGACCGCCAGCCGGGCGCGGGCCTCCTGGAGGTTCTTGAACTGGCCGCCGAACTCGATCGTGTAGCCGGCCGGCAGCACGATCTCCTCGCTCACCTTGGCGCGGGCCTCCAGGACGAAGCTTTCGACGTCCCGCCCGCGGAGGTTCACCATGATGGCCGCCCGGCGCTGGCCGGACTCGCGGGCGATGGTGTTGACCTTCTCGGTGACGACAAAGTCGGCGACTTGGCCCAAGGTGATGACGCCCTCGGCGTGCGCCGAGCGCAGCGGCAGGTGCTTCAGCTCGTCGAAGGCCGAGCGGAGGTGCTCGGGGAGCCGCACGACGATGGGATAGCGGCGGTTGCCCTCCACGATGACGCCCGTCTCGGTGCCGGCGAGGGCGCTCGCCACCGTGGCGTTCACCTCGCCCGCGTGGACGTTGTAGCGCGTCATGGCGTCGCGCCGGAGCTTGATCTCCAAGATGGGGGCCTTGCCCAGGGCGTCGAACTCGACGTCGGCCGCGCCCGGCACGCGCTCGAGGATTTCGCGGATTTCGGTCGCGAGGCGCTCGATGACGGCAAAGTCCTCGCCGAAGACCTTGACGGCGATGTCGGCCCGCGTGCCCTCGAGGATTTCGTTGAAACGCATCTCGATTGGCTGGGAGAACAGGTGTGACTCGGCCGGGAGCTGGGCGCCCAGCTCGGCCGCCATCTGGGTGGCGACCTCGTCCTTGGTCAGGGTCCGGCCGTCCTTGTCATGGGCCCATTCGGCGAAGGGTCGGTAGAAGATGTAGGTGTCGGCGACATTCACGCCCATGGGGTCGGTGGCGACCTCCGCCGTGCCGATGCGGGAGAAGGTGTGCGTCACCCCGGGGAACTTCTCGCGCAGGATCCGCTCGCCGCGCTCCTGCAGGTCGAGGGAGGCGTCGAGGCCGATGCTGTTGGTGCGGATCATGAAGGTGGCGAAGGAGCCCTCGTCGAGCTGCGGGACGAATTCGGCCCCGAGGCGGGGGAAGAGGAACCCGGCGCCGGCGAAGAGGGCGATGGCCCCGGCGACGACGAGCCAGCGGAAGCGCAGGGCCGCGGCGAGGACCGGCCGGTAGACGGCCTTCGCGCCGCGCACGAGGAGGTTGTCCTCCTCGCTCACCTTGCCGCGCAGGAAATACGAGCACAGGACCGGCATGAGCGTCAGGGCGAGGACGAGGGCGCCGAGCAGGGCGAAGATGACGGTGAGGGCCATCGGCTTGAACATCTTCCCCTCGATGCCCGTGAGGGAGAGGAGGGGGACGTAGACGATGGTGATGATGAGGACCCCGAAGAAGGCGGGGCGGCCGACCTCCTTGGCGGCGGCGAGGACGGTGTGCAGGCGTTCCTCCGCGGTGAGCGGGCGGTGCAGCTCGTGCTGGCGCACGCCGAGGCGGCGGACGATGTTTTCGACCATGACGACGGCCCCGTCGATGATGAGGCCGAAGTCCACCGCCCCCAGGCTCATCAGGTTGCCCGACACGCCGAAGCGCACCATGCCGGTGATGGCGAAGAGGAAGGACAGGGGGATGGCGAGGGCGACGATGAGGGCCGCCCGCCAGTTGCCCAAAAGGCCGAGGAGGACCGCCACGACCAAAATCGCACCCTCGAAGAGGTTTTTCTCGACGGTGGCGATGGTGCGGTCGACCAGGTCCGTGCGGTCATAGACCGTGGTGATCGTCACCCCGGCGGGGAGCTGTGGGGCGATTTCCACCAGCTTCGCGGCGACGCGCCCGGCGACGATGCGGGAGTTCTCGCCCGCCAGCATGAGGGCGGCCCCCAGCACGGACTCCCGGCCGTTGGAGGTGGCGGTGCCGGTGCGCAGGCTGCTGCCGATCCCCACGTCGGCCACGTCGCGCACGAGGAGGGGGGCGGCGGCGGCCCCGCGGAACTTGAGCGGGAGGTTGGCGATCTCCTCCGGGCTCTGCACGCGGCTGTCGGTGCGGATCGCGATCTGCTCGCCGCCCAGCTGCACGGACCCGCCGCCGGCGTTGGTGACGTTTTCGCCGATGACATCGGCGAGTTCGCCGAAGGTGACCCCCGTGGCGAGGAGGGCATCGGGGCGCGGCAGGACGACGATCTGCTTCTCGTAGCCGCCGGAGGCGTTGACCTCGGCGATGCCGGGCACGGTGCGCAGCTGCGGCTTCACCACGAAGTCATGGATGGACTTGAGTTCCATCAGCTGGGCGGCCCGGGTGGGCGGCTTGTTGGGGGCGTCCGCCGTGTAGTCGACGACGTAGTAGAAGATGTCGCTCAGACCGGTGGTGATCGGGGCGAGCTTCGGGGTGAGCCCATCCGGCAGCTCCTCGGCCGCATTCAGGAGGCGCTCGCTGACCAGCTGGCGGGCGCGGTAGATGTCGGTGTCGTCGCCGAAGATGAGCGTGACCTGCGAGAGGCCGGTCTTGGAGAGGGAGCGCAGCTCGGTCATGCCGGGCACCCCGCTCATCTCCATTTCGAGGGGGAAGGTCACGAGCTTCTCGATTTCCTCGGGGGCCAGGCCCTTGACCTCGGTGTTGATCTGCACCTGCACGTTGGTGATGTCGGGGGTGGCGTCGATGGGGAGGCGCAGGGCGGCCCAGACCCCCGCGCCGAGGAGGGCGAGGGCACCGAGCACGACGAAGCCGCGCTGGCGGAGGGAGAATTCCAGGATTTTGTCGATCATGAGGCGGGGGAAGGAGAAGGCGGAAGGGGGAAGGCGGAAGGCGGAAGGGGGAAGGCGGAAGGGGGAAGGCGGAACAAGGAAGAAGGACAGGGGCTCAGTGGCTGTGGCCGCCGCCTTTGGTGAGGCGGAGTTCGGTGAGCCAGAGTTGTTCGGCGCCGGCGGTGACGACGAGGTCGCCCGCGTGGAGGCCGTCGAGGATCTGGATGGAGTCAGCGTCGCCGGCGCCCGGCTTGACGGCGGTGCGCAGGAAGCTCGTCCCGTTGACGACGTAGACGAAGGTGCCCGTGGCGGTGCGCAGGAGGGCGGAGGCCGGGACGGCGGGGCCGGTCGTGGCCGGGCGGCGGAGGGTGAGGCTGACGGTCGAGCCCACGGCGGGATTGCCGGGGAGGGCGAAGACGACCTCCACCTGGGCCAGGGCGGCGGACAGCTCGCGGTGAACGGCGAGCAGCCGGGCCTCGGCGGGCGGATGGCGCTCCAGCGAGTCGGCCAGCTCCGCAGGGACGAGGGCACTGGCCCGGGCCGGCGGGCCCGCGTCGAAGACCGAAGCGGTGACCTGGTAGGTGGGCTGCACGGCGCGCTCCTCCACCGCGTTGGTCTGGAGGCCGAGGGCGGCGATGGTCGCGGCGGGGAGTTGCAGCCCCACGCCCTCCTTGAATTTGACCGGGCCTTCTTCCCCGGCATGGGCCTCCTCGCCATGCTCCGCGTGCTCGTGGCCGCCGGAGGAAGGGGCCGGGCCGCAGCCCGCGAGGGCGAGCCCCGCCAGGGCGGGCAGCAGGAAGCACCAAAGGGTGGGGCGCTTCATGGCTGGATCTCCACGGCGCCAAACTCGAGGCCGGTCAGGAGCTGGAGGGTGCCGGCCGCTTCCAGGACCTCCTGCTGGGTCGCGTAGAGGGAATCGATCGCCCCAAGGTAGGAATTCTGGAGCTCGACGTAGGTGGAGATCGGCACGGCGCCGAGGCGGTAGTGGCGGTCGGCCAGCTCGGCCGCGTCGCGGAACCGGCGGGCCGCATCGGGCGACCAGGCCGCCGCCTCCGCCAGCTTGGCGGCGAGGCGGTGCGTGGAGGTGATGACGGCCCGCTCCATGGTGCGCTGGGCGACCAGGACGGCGGTCCCGGCCTGGCGGCGGCGGGCCTCGGCGGCGGCGATGCCGGCCCCGGTGCGTCCGCCCACGGGCAGGGGCAGGGAGAGGCCGAGGCCGAGGGTCTGCACCTTGTCGCCGGCGCTTTCCTGGGAGAGGTAAGGGCTCACGGTGAAGCCCGGCCGGCCCTCGCCGCGGGCGAGCGAGACCACGAGGCCCTGCTGCTCGAGTTCGATCCTGGCGGCGCGGAACTCGAAGGTGTTCTCCCGGGCGGCCGCGAGGGCCACCGCACGGTCGGGGGCGGAGCCGAGGGCCAGTTTCGCCGGGGCGAGTGTGAGCGGGGCGTCCACGGGAAGCCCGCGGAGCTGGTTGAACTCCACCACGGCGGCCTGCGCGGCGAGGCGCGCATCGGTGGCGCGCTGCTGGAGGGTCAGCTCCTGCGCCTCGATCACGCGGGCCTCGAGGAGCGGGGTGATGCCGCCGGGCTCGCGGGCGAGGAAGAGTTCGCGGAGGGCCTGGTAGCGGGCCGCGACCGCGGCGGCGGCGGCGGCGCGCTCGTGCGCGGCGTGGAGCCCGTAGGCGAGCGTGCGGGCGCGGTTCGCCAGGGCGGCCTTGAAGCGCGCCAGGCCGAGTTCGGCCAGGTCGAGGTCCCGGTTGGCGATCGCCTTCCGCAGCGAGAGGCGGCCGGGCCACTCAAAGGTCTGGGAGAGCGACACGGACCAGGCGGTGCCTTCCCCGGCCAGCACGCCGGCCGGATCGGTGACGCGCTTGCGCCCGACGCTGAGGGACAACTCGGGGTTGGCGCGGGCACCGGCCGCCCTTTGGCCGGCCTGCGCGGCGTCGATCTCGGCCTCGTAGAAGGCGATCTCGGGATTGTGCGCGAGGAGGTGGTCGACGAGGGCCGGAACGGAAGCAGGGGCGGCGGGTTCCGGCGCGGGTTGGGCGCGTCCGGTGAGGGCGAGGAGCAGCCCGGGGAGCGGGCAGAGACGGAGAAAAAAGGAGATGGATTTCATGGGAAAATATTTCTGGGCACAGGGCAGGGGGAGCGTGTGGCCGCAGCCGGGCCAAACGAAGAAACGCCCGGAAAAACGGGCGTCAGGGAGTGCCTACCGGTCCGCGCAGGGACTGGTCAGGCCACGGGGCAGGACGGCGCGCCGGGGGCGGCCACGGTCCGCCGCTCGAAGTGCCAGACGGGCACCCACGGGCGGATTTCCTGGGTCGCCACCTTGGCGGTGGCGTCGATGAGTTCGCTCGACGGCGGGAACAGCCGATAGACGCCCAGCTGGCAGAGGCAGGCGAGCAGATCGGGTGCGACCACGAGGTCGCCCAGGTTGGTCGAGCGATAGGCCGCCGATTCAACCACCTTGCAGCCATCCATGTGGCAGTCGTCGGTGGCCGCCGGGCAGCAACCGGTGCGGGCGGGCTCATGCTCGGCCAGGAAGCCGGCGGCCTCGAGATTGCAGTGCATCGACGCCCCAAACCAGAGGGTCAGGGTGATCGCCACCAAGAAGGCTTTGCGTAGTCGCGGCACTGCCGGGGGAACGAATGGGTATTGGCGGGAGAGTCAATCCCGCAGCGAGGGGTGGGGGCGGGGGAGGGGGCGCAGGAGAAACCTGAGAGCTGGGGGGAGAA